>NZ_BAABIK010000008.1:0-178027 GCF_039542725.1 Streptomonospora halophila
GGCCGCCGGTGCCGCGGGCGCCGGAGCGGGCGCCGCGGCGCCGGGCGCGGCACCGGGCGGCTGGACCTCCGCACCCGAGGCCGGCGCGGCCGGGAGCACGATGGGCGCAGGCCCCGACCAGACCCGGGTCGGCGGTGCGGACCAGACACGCGTCGGCGGGGCCGACCAGACGATGCGCGCCGGTGCGGGCGGCGCGGACCAGACCCGGGTCGGCGGCGCCCCCGACGAGGCCCCCTCACCGCAGCAGGCCGGCATGCTCGGCACCTACGGGGCCGACGACTCCGCGGCGGCGGGCCCGAGCACGCAGTACTTCAACTCGACGCTGCGTCCCGAGGACTTCCGCGACATCCTCACGCCGGTCGACGAGCGCCCCGTCGCTCGCGGGGCGGACCGCGGCGAGACCGAGGAGCGCGGAGGGCTCTTCGACAGGTTCCGCCGCTCGGGCGGCGACAGCCTCGGCGACTACATCGACACCAGCGGCGAGGACGACCACGACAGCGGCTACGACCGCGGACACGACGCCCGCCCGCTGCCGTGGCTGCTGCTCATCCCTGCGCTGGCGTTCCTGGCCGGCCTCTGCCTGACCGTTCCGGTCCTGGGCCTGATCGTGGGACTGCTCACAGCGAGCGTCCTCGGCGCGCTGGAGACGGTCAAGAGCGAGCACGCGCGGCGCCTGCAGACGCGCGGCCCGCGCAGCTCCGACAACGCGGTCATCGTGCTGAGCATGCCCTGGGCCCTGCTGCGCACGCTCGGCCGCAACCTGCTCTACGGGTTGGGCTACCTGCTCGCCGGAATCGTGGTCGGCATCGTGATCACGCTGCTGACCAGCGACGGCACCAATACGCCGAACTTCGTGGGCTCCTACGCGTTCGCCATCGTCGTGGTGCTCAGCTTCCTGGGGCCCAACGGACGCGGCGCCGTGCGCCAGGCGCGCTCGGCCATCGACTCCGTCACCGTCCGCAGCCCCTACGTCTACTGGGGCGTGATCGTCGTATCGGTGCTGCTCGCGATGCTGGTGTGCTCCTACGGGATCGGCGCGGCGCCGTCGTGGTGGCTGATGGGCAACGGTCCTTCGGGCTGGGCGCTCTTCGGCGGCTGACCCCGCCCGCCCGCGTCCGCGAGCCGGGCCGACCGCTTCGGCGCCCTTGCCCGGCCCGTCCGGGCGGGGGCGCGTTCGCCCCAGGGGCTACTAGCCAGTAACATCGGGATGGCAGAGCGGAAACCGCAGGCGGGAGGCGTGACGGGAACGCCCCCGCCACCCGATGGCAGCAGTGCATCTGGCACCGTAAGGGGCCACGGGCGCGCCAGCGCCCGCGCCGTCCGAGTGGGCGACGCATGGGAGTGCAGGGAGGTCGGCCACCGGCCATGAATATTGTCGTATTGGTCAAGCAGGTCCCGGACACGGCGACCGAGCGCAAACTCTCGTCGGACGACAACACGCTGGACCGCGCGGCGTCCGACGGCGTCATCAACGAACTCGACGAGTACGCCATCGAAGAGGCGCTGCTCCTCAAGGAGAAGCACGGCGGCGAGGTCACCGTCTTGACGATGGGACCCGACCAGGCCACCGACTCCATCCGCAAGGCGCTGTCCATGGGCGCCGACAAGGCCGTCCACCTCGTGGACGACGCGCTGCACGGCTCCGACGCGCTGCAGACGGCCTACGCGCTGTCCAAGGCGCTGGGCACCGTCGAGTTCGACCTCGTGGTGCTCGGCTCGGAGTCCACCGACGCCCGCACCGGCGTGGTCGGCGCGGCTCTGGCCGAGTACCTGGGCCTGCCGCAGCTCACCCTCGCGGGCAAGGTCGACGTCGACGGCTCGGCCATCCGCATCCAGCGCGCCACCGACTACGGCTACGACGTCGTCGAGGCGCAGCTGCCCGCGGTCGTCTCCGTGATCGAGAAGATCAACGAGCCGCGGTACCCCTCGTTCAAGCTGATCATGCAGGCGAAGAAGAAGCCGGTGGAGAAGCTTTCGACCGCCGACGCCGGCATCGACACCGCGCAGGTCGGGGTGGCCGACGCCGGCACCGAGACCACCGACTTCGCGCCGGCCCCGCCCCGGGCCGCCGGCACCGTCGTCAAGGACGAGGGCGACGGCGGCGCCAAGGCCGCGGAGTTCCTCGCCGAGAAGAAGTTCGTATAGGTCCGGCGGAGACGAAGGAAGGATTGACAGATGGCTGAGGTCCTCGTCCTCGTCGACCACGTCGACGGAGAGGTCAAGAAGGTCACCACCGAGCTGCTGACCGCCGCCCGCCGCATCGGCGAGCCCGCGGCCGTGTGGGTCGGCGGCGGCGCCGAGTCCGGCAAGGCCAAGCTGGCCGAGTTCGGCGCGGAGAAGGTCTACACGGCCGCGGCCGAGCTGAACGACTTCGTGGTCGCGCCCAAGGCCGAGCTGCTGGCGAAGCTGGCCGGCGAGAAGTCGGCCGCGGCCGTGCTCGTCTCGGCCACCCCCGAGAACAAGGAGATCGCCGGGCGGACCGCCGTCAAGCTCGGCTCGGGCGTGCTGACCGACGTCGTCGACATCACCGGCGACCTGGTCGCCGAGCACAGCGTCTTCGGCGGCGCGACCATCACCCACGCCCGGGTGCGCTCGGGCGTTCCGGTCGTGGCGGTGCGCCCCAACTCGGTTCCGGCCGAGCCCGCCCCGGGCGCCGCCGAGCTGGAGGAAGCCGAGGTCGAGCTCTCCGAGGCCGCCACCGGCGCCAAGGTCGTCGAGCGCGTCGTGCAGGAGAAGGGCGCGCGCCCCGAGCTGACCGAGGCGGCCATCGTGGTCTCCGGCGGGCGCGGTGTGGGCTCCGACGACTTCTCGGTGGTCGAGGCGCTGGCCGACTCGCTGGGCGCGGCCGTGGGCGCCTCCCGCGCGGCGGTCGACTCCGGTTGGTACCCCAACCAGTTCCAGGTGGGCCAGACCGGAAAGACGGTGAGCCCCAACCTCTATGTGGCCCTGGGGATCTCCGGCGCGATCCAGCACCGCGCCGGCATGCAGACCTCGAAGAACATCGTCGCGGTCAACAAGGACCCCGAGGCACCGATCTTCGAGCTGGCGGACTTCGGTGTGGTCGGCGACCTGCACACTGTGGCGCCGCAGCTCACCGAGGAGATCGACAAGCGCAAGTAGGCGCCGGGCCGGCAGGGCACGGCAGCGCGCGCGGTCCGGGCACGGCCGGGGCCGCGCGCCCGTGCGCGGGGCGGCGCCCGCCGGCGGGGCCGGGGGACCGCGGGAGACCGCACCGCCGTATCCTGGAAACGCCATGGTGTACCTGGATCACGCCGCCACGACCGCCGTCCGGCCCGAAGCCGTCGCGGACATGACCGAGGAGTTCGGCCTCCTCGGCAACCCCTCGTCCCTGCACGGGGCCGGCCGCCGGGCCCGGCGCACCGTCGAGGAGGCCCGCGAAAGCGTCGCCGACTCCCTCGGCTGCACCCCCAACGAGGTCGTCTTCACCGGCGGCGGCACCGAGGCCGACAACCTCGCCCTCAAAGGGCTGTTCTGGGCGCGCAACCGGGCCGACCCCGCCCGCCGGCGCATCCTCGCCAGCGCGGTCGAGCACCACGCCGTGCTCGACCCCGTGCACTGGCTGGCCGAACAGCAGAACGCGGTCTTCGAGGAGTTGCCCGTCGACTCCTTCGGCCGGGTCTCGCCCGAGGGACTCCGCGCCGCCATCGCCCGCAACCCCGGCGACGTCGCCGTCGTGTCGGTCATGTGGGCCAACAACGAGGTCGGCACCGTGCAGCCGGTGTCCGAGCTGGCCGCCGTCGCCCGTGAGCACGGCATCCCCTTCCACACCGACGCCGTGCAGGCGGTGGGCGCCGAACCGGTCGACTTCGCCGCCAGCGGCGTCTCGGCGCTGACCGTCACCGGGCACAAGCTCGGCGGCCCCACCGGCGCCGGAGCGCTGCTCCTGGCGCGCGGCACCGACCCGGTGCCCGTGCTGCACGGCGGCGGCCAGGAGCGCGAGGTCCGCTCGGGCACGCTGATGACCCCGCTGCTGCGCGGGTTCGCCACCGCACTGCGTCTCGCCGTCGACGAGCGCGAGGAGCACGCGCGCGATCTCGCGCGGATGCGCGACGACCTGGTCGCGGCCGTGCGCGAGCGGGTGCCCGACGCCGAACTGAACGGGCACCCCGAACTCCGGCTGCCCGGCAACGCCCACCTGTCCTTCCCCGGCTGCGAGGGCGACGCGCTGCTGATGCTGCTGGACGCCCGCGGCATCGCGTGCTCGACCGGCTCCGCCTGCTCTGCGGGCGTGGCGCAGGCCAGTCACGTGCTGCTGGCCATGGGTGCCGACCCCGAGACCGCCCGCAGCTCTCTGCGGTTCTCGCTGGGCCGGGGCTCGACCCGCGCCGACGTCGACGCGTTGGGCGAGGCCATCGGCCCCGCCGTGGAGCGCGCCCGCGCCGCCCGGCGCAAGCGCCGCGCGGCCTGAGGCCGGCCACGCCCCGGCCGGTCCTCGGCAGGCCGCCCGCGGCCGTCAGCCGCCCAGTTGGCGGCGGATCGGGCGCATCAGCTGGTCGATGGTCTGCCACTCCGGGTCGAGGCGGCTCTGCAGCGTCGGCTGGCCCTCGGTCCACGCGCGCACCGCGGGCTCGAAGTCGCTCAGCACGCCGGAGTCGGGGTCGAGGTAGAAGTAGAACTGGCGCTGGCCGCCCGAGGTCTGCTGCGCCAGCAGCGCGCCGTTGTCGCCCAGCAGGGTGCGCAGGCCCTCGGTGAACTCCGCCAGCGCGGTCGCGGAGGGCTCGGCCGGCAGCCGGTCGCTGTCGCTGTTGGTGTAGGGCAGCGCGACGTGCACGTACAGGGTCAGCGCCGGGAAGTCGCGGCGGTGCAGCGGGTGGCGCACCGCGATCTCGATGATGCCGCGCAGCGGCACCCGCCCCTGCAGGGTCACCCAGCCGCCGCTGCCCATGGTGCTCGCCAGCTGCTCGACCACCGACGGCATGGACGCCGGCGGCAGCGGGTCCAGCGGCTTCTCCACCAGCGGCTCGACCTTGGAGATCCAGCGCACGTAGTCGTCCTCGCCGAGCGCGAGCAGCACCACCCGCTCGCTCACGCCGCCGCGGAGGTCGTCGGCCAGGAACATGAAGTCGGGGTGGTAGACGCCGATCTCCATCCTGCTGCTCTGCTGGTCGACGCGCATCGCGACGGTGCAGTGGGACAGGTCCAGTTCGTGGCCCTCCCATGCGAGGGTCTTGCCCAGCCGGTCGTGGTCGCGCGGGAACGCGGGGAAGAACCGCCAGCCCGGCTCCTGCGGCGCCGCCCGCGCCCAGCGCTCGGTGAGCACCCGCGCCTGGTCGTCGGACCCCGCGCTGAGTGTCAGGGCGTAGTCGCCGGCGTTCTCCAGGGAGGCCAGCGGGTCGTCGAGGGCCGCCAGGCGCTCCAGCAGCCGACCGGGGTCGCTGTCCTCGTCCAGATCCAGGTCGCCCGTGTCGCCCGGCCCGCCGCCGGACGCCCGGGGCGCCGTGCCGACCTGCCACGTCACGTCGGGGTGGATGCGCCGGACCGCCTCCTTCAGCCGGTCGGCGACGTCCTGGGGCAGTTGGGTGCCGCTCTCGGCCAGAGCCGCCAGGGGAGCCCGGAACTCGGGCCACTGGCGCCAGAACGCGTCGACGGCGACGGCGGAGTCGGACTGCGTTGAGCGGCGGCGACGGAACAGAGCCATGGTCATGATTTTTGCAGAGCCGGGAGACCGCCGCGCCACACCACGGGGCGCGGCGCCCCGCGGGGGCGGGGGTTCGGCGGCGTGTGCGAAACCCGGTCGAGAGGGGGCCGCGCGTGCGCAT
Source organism: Streptomonospora halophila (assembly GCF_039542725.1). Lineage (NCBI taxonomy): Bacteria > Bacillati > Actinomycetota > Actinomycetes > Streptosporangiales > Nocardiopsidaceae > Streptomonospora > Streptomonospora halophila. The sequence goes on from NZ_BAABIK010000008.1 coordinate 5,781, forward strand.
AGTCTGGAAGGCGCTATGACTTTGCGTGTACTGGCCGCCATGTCCGGCGGCGTCGACTCCGCCGTCGCCGCGGCCCGGGCCGCCGAGGCCGGCCACGACGTCACCGGCGTGCACCTGGCCCTTTCCAAGAACCCCCAGTCCTATCGCACCGGCGCCCGCGGCTGCTGCACGGCCGAGGACTCCCGCGACGCGCGGCGGGCCGCCGACGTCATCGGCATCCCGTTCTACGTCTGGGACATGGCCGAGGAGTTCGACCGCGACGTCGTGCAGGACTTCGTCGCCGAGTACGCGGCGGGGCGCACGCCCAACCCGTGCCTGCGCTGCAACGAGAAGATCAAGTTCGAGGCGGTGCTGGACCGCGCGGTCGCGCTCGGCTTCGACGCCGTGTGCACCGGCCACCACGTGCGCAAGGCCGGCGGCCGGCTGCGGCGCAGCGTCGACGCCGACAAGGACCAGTCCTACGTGCTGGGCGTGCTCGACCGCGACCAGGTGGCCCACGCCATGTTCCCGCTGGGCGACTGCACCAAGGACGAGGTCCGCGCCGAGGCCGAGCGCCGCGGGCTGGCGGTGGCCGACAAGCCCGACAGCCACGACATCTGCTTCATCGCCGACGGCGACACCGCCGGGTTTTTGAACACGCGGCTGGAGGGCGGGCCGGGCCCGATCAAGGACGAGTCCGGCGAGGTCCTGGGCACGCATCAGGGTGCGCACACCTACACCGTCGGCCAGCGCAAGGGGCTCAACCTGGGCGGCGCGGCCGAGCGCCGCTATGTGCTCTCCATCGAGCCGGTGGACAACACCGTGACGGTCGGGCCGCGCGAGTCGCTGCGCGTCGACGAGATCACCGCCGAGCGCCCGGTGTGGAGCGGCGGCGCCCCCTTCGCCGAGCCCACGGCCTGCACCGTGCAGCTGCGCGCCCACGGCGAGGTGTACTCCTGCACAGCGGTCCAGCGCGACGGCGAGCTGTTCCTCCGCCTCGACGAGCCCGCAACGGGCGTGGCCGCCGGCCAGGCGGCGGTCCTCTACGACGGCGACACGGTGCTGGGTTCGGGCACCATCGCCGCGACCGCCCGCAGCGGCGAACCCGTCGCCGCCGGTTAGGCCGGGCCGGCCCGGGCCCGGCCCGCGGCGGCGCGGCGCGCCTCGCCCGCAGCGGGTGGGCAAGCTCGCATCCGCGGCGCCTCCCTGTCCCCTGAGGTTAGGTTAGGCATAACATAGTTCGCGCGCCGGTCCCGCCCCGGCGCGGCAGTGCGGAGGGGGTGCGATGGACTACGGGTTCCTGGACGGCCAACCCTTCTGGATCGTCTACGCGGCACTCTTCGCCATCGCCTTCGCGCGCACGCAGACCATCTACTGGATCGGCCGCGGCGTTGGCGCGGGCCTGCACCGCTCCCGGATGGCCGAGCGCATCGGCGAGCGTCTCGCCCGGGCGGAGCGCCTGATCAACCGCTTCGGTCCGCCCGTGGTCACCGTGTCCTACGCCACTGTGGGCATCCAGTCGGCGATCCACCTCTCCGCCGGCGCCATGCGCATGTCCTACTGGCGCTATCTCGCGGCCATGCTGCCCGGCTGCGCCGGCTGGGCGGCCATCTACAGCCTCGGCGGTCTCGCGGTCCTCGCCGTGTGGTGGGACCTTTTCCTGCACTCGCCCGCCCTGGCCGCGGCGGTCGGCGTCCTCGTCGCGGCCGCCGCCACCGCGGTGGTCCTGCTGCGCCGCAGGCGCATGCGCCTGCGCGGCGACCGCCCCGACGAGGTGCGGGCGGCTCCCGAGTCCGCCGCAGAGGCGGAGCCCGAACGCGCCGAGGACTCCCGCTCCTCCTGACCGCTCGGCCTTTGAGGACGGGCGGCTCAGCGGGCCGCCCGGCTGCACCCCCGCCCGGTTCGTCGACGCCTCCGCTCCCGGGCTCATGTTCCGCGTCGCCTTCGGGCCGGCCGTGGCCCGTCGACGCGTCCGTCGTGCGCCGCCTGCCGCGATGGCGATGACCGGGCGCCCCGACCCGTGGGCGTCGACTCCTCCGCCGGAGCCGCCGGCGGTTCGGGATCAGCGAGGGCCGACCGCGCCCCGTTCCCGCTGCCCGCACCGGTCCCGGCGGCCGCGGCGGGGCCCCGGGCCGCCGATCCCCGCGCAGCGTCTGGACTAGCCTTGATGTCGTGACTGAGCAGCGATACCCCTGGCCGGAGGCGAGCTCCACCGGAGTCGGCTCCTTTCCCGGCACCGACCCCGACGAGGCGGTGCGCACCGTCCTCGGCGAACTGCCCGAACTGCCGCACCTGCCGGAGCTGCCCGAGCGCGGCGCGGGCGCCGACGTCGTCGGGCGCACGGCCGGGATGCTGGTGGACCTGCCGGTGGAGGTGCAGCCCGCGGGATGGCGCGTGGCCCAGCGTCCCGGCCGCGACGCCGAGCGGGCGCGCGGCTTCCTCTCCCGCGACCTGGACGCGCTGGAGGAGCACTCCCAGGGCCTGTCGGGGGCGCTGAAGATCCAGGTGGCCGGGCTCTGGACGCTGGCCGCCGCCATCGAGCTGCGCTCGGGCGAGAAGCTGCTGGCCGACCACGGCGCCGTCGCCGACCTGGCGGCCTCGCATCTGGAGGGCGTGCTGGCCCACGTCGCCGAGGTGCGCAAGCGCGTGCCCGGCACCGAGCTGCTGGTGCAGGTCGACGAGCCCTCCCTGCCCGCGGTGCTGCAGGGGGCCGTGCCCACCGCCAGCGGTTACGGGCGGCTGCCGGCCCCCGACATCGTCGCCGTGGAGGCCCGGCTGCGCGAGCTGTTCGCCGCCCTGGCCGCGGCGGAGGCGGTGCCGGCCGCCCACTGCTGCGCCGCCGGCGTCCCGCTGGACCTGCTGCGGCGGTCGGGTGCCCGCGCGGTCAGCCTGGACGCCACGCTCATCGGACGCGCGCTGGACGAGGACGTCGGCACCGCCGTCGAGGCCGGAGTCGGTCTTTTTACCGGTGTCGTGGCGAGTACGGGCGGGGTTGTGTCGGACCCGGCCGCTAACGTCGACCCTGTACGTGAACTGTGGAGCCGCGTCGGACTCGCCCCCGAACAACTGGCCCGCGCCGTGGTCGTCACGCCCACGTGCGGGCTCGGGAGCGCCGCGCCCGACCACGCCCGCGCGGCGCTCGACGCCTGCCGCCGGGCCGCCCGGGTGCTGCGCGAGGACCCGCGGCGCCGGTGATTGCGGAAAGGACGGCTGAGGGTGAGCGCACAACAGCCTACGGCTGACGACAGGGTCCCCGCCGAGGTGCGCGAGCGCCACGCCCAACTGTGCCAGGAGCTGGACGACCACAGCTACCGCTACTACATGGGCAGGCCGATCGTCTCAGACGCCGAGTACGACACGCTCATGCGCGAGCTCAGCGGGATCGAGGAGCGCCACCCCACGCTCGTCACCCAGGACTCGCCCACGCAGAAGGTCGGCGCACCCGTCAGCGTCGACTTCTCCCCGGTCGAGCACCTGGAGCGCATGCAGAGCCTCGACAACGCGTTCTCCACCGAGGAGCTCGACGCCTGGGTGCACCGGGTCGAGGCCGAGGCGCCCATCGACGCCTACCTGTGCGAGCTCAAGATCGACGGCCTGGCCGTCGACCTCGTCTACGAGAACGGCCGCCTGGTGCGCGCGGCCACGCGCGGCGACGGCCGCGTGGGCGAGGACATCACCCTCAACGTCCGCACCATCGCCGACGTCCCCGAGCGGCTCGACGACTCCGCGCGCCCGGCGCCGGAGCTGCTGGAGGTCCGCGGCGAGGTGTTCCTGCCCGGCGAGGAGTTCGACAAGCTCAACTCCCGGCTCGCCGACGAGGGCAAGACCCCCTTCGCCAACCCGCGCAACGGCGCCGCCGGCTCGCTGCGCCAGAAGGACCCGCGCGTCACCGCCACCCGCCCGCTGCACATGCTCGTGCACGGCGTCGGGGCCCACACCGGGGTCGAGTTCACCCACCAGTCCCACGTCTACGACCTGCTGCGCGAGTGGGGGCTGCCGGTCAGCGACCGCTACCGGGTGCTGACCACCCGCGAGGCGGTCCGCGACTACATCGACCACTACACCGAGAACCGCCACGAGCCCTCCTACGAGATCGACGGCGTGGTCATCAAGGTCGACGACGTCTCGCTGCAGCGCCGGCTCGGCTCCACCAGCCGCGCGCCCCGCTGGGCGATCGCCTACAAGTACCCGCCGGAGGAGGTCACCACCCGGCTCGTGGACATCAGGGTCAACGTCGGGCGCACCGGCCGCGTCACCCCCTACGGCGTGATGGAGCCGGTGCGGGTGGCCGGCTCCGAGGTCGAGCTCGCCACCCTGCACAACGCCCAGGAGGTCGAGCGCAAGGGCGTGCTCATCGGCGACACCGTGGTCCTGCGCAAGGCCGGCGACGTCATCCCCGAGATCGTGGGCCCCGTGACCGACCGCCGCGACGGCTCCGAGACCGCGTTCGCCATGCCCGAGACGTGCCCGGAGTGCGGCACCCCGCTGGGCCGGCAGAAGGAGGGCGACGTCGACCTCCGCTGCCCCAACACGCGCGACTGCCCGGGCCAGCGGCGCGAGCGCCTGGCCTACATCGCCAGCCGAAAGGCCCTCGACATCGAGGCGCTGGGCTATGTGGCGGCCACCGCCCTCACCCAGCCGCTGGAGCCCGAGACGCCGCCGCTGCGCGACGAGGGCGACCTGTTCGACCTCACCGTCGACGACCTGCTGCCCATCAAGTCGCTGGTGCTCGACCCCGACACCACCGAGCCCAAGCGCGACCCCAAGACCGGCGAGCCCAAGGTCGTCACCTTCTTCGCCAACCAGAAGGGTGAGCCGAAGAAGACCGTCGAGAAGCTCTTCGAGGAGCTGGAGCAGGCCAAGCGGCGGCCGCTGTGGCGGGTGCTGGTCGCGCTGTCCATCCGCCACGTGGGCCCGCGCGCGGCCGAGGACCTGGCCCGCCATTTCCGCTCGATCGAGGCGATCGCCGAGGCGTCCGAGGAGGAGCTGTCGGCCGTCGAGGGGATCGGCCCCACGATCGTCGCCTCGCTGCGCGAGTGGTTCGACGTCGACTGGCATCGCGAGATCGTCCGCAAGTGGCGCGCCGCCGGCGTGGTCATGGAGGAGGAGGGCGCCGGCGGGCCCCGCCTGCTGGACGGCGCCACCGTGGTCGTCACCGGGTCGCTGACCGGCTTCAGCCGCGACGAGGCCAAGGAGGCCATCGCCGACCGCGGCGGTCGCGTGACCGGCTCGGTGTCCAAGAAGACCGGGTTCGTCGTGGTGGGCGACAGCCCGGGCACCAAGTACGACAAAGCGGTACAGGCCGGGGTTCCGATCCTCGACGAGGACGGGTTCCGCGTGCTGCTCGAAAAAGGGCCGGATGCGGCCATAGAACGCCGACTGAACACGGATTGAGCGTGTTCAGCGCGGTTTCCAGCGGATTCGGTCGTCAGTCCCGGTCGACGGTGTCCGTGCTGGCAGTGGCGTCTACGATGCGCGATCATTAGGCTACCTCTCGCAGCATTTCAGGACGAATCAGGCGATCATCCCAGCTTGCGCCCGATTCACCGAAAGTTCCCGGTCGGCGACACCTGGTTATGAAGGGTCGTAAGCTGAAAAAGGAACTGATCGGATGTAGCTGCTCATTGCAGACGCAAGGACCGGACCGGTCATGGGGGGACCGGAACGGGAGAACGTGACAGGTTTCGTAGCCCCGGCGCCGCGGGGGGAGCAAGTTCGGCGCCGGGCACCGTGAATCCCCCTGAGGACGTCTATGTTGGATCCCACCAGCACCCGGGACATCGGCCCCCGGACCGGGACGCCGCTGTGGCTCTACCTCGCCGGCGTCACGGTCGCGGGCGGCGCGGTGCTGGGCGTCGCGCTCTCCTTCTACGGGCTCGAACGACTGCAGCAACTGGGCGCCATGCCCCTGGTCTGGCTGATGCTGTGCATGGTGATCATCGGTGAGCTGCGCCCCATCGCCTCGCCGCGGACGTCGCCCGACCAGGGCGCCCCCACGTCCCTGCCGTTCTCCTTCGCGCTGCTGATCTCCCTGGGCCTGCCCGTGGCCGGGCTCGTGCAGGCCGTGGCCTCGGTCATCGCCGGGGTCGCCCGCGGGCACTCCCCGCACCGCGTCGCCTTCAACATCGCCCAGTACATCCTCAGCTTCGGCGCCGCCGACCTGGTGCTGACCCTGCTGCTCACCCGGGGCTCCGAGCCGCCCCACTCGGTGACGGGGCCCGACCTCGCCGGGCTCGCCCTCGCCGGCGCGGTCTACTTCGGCTGCAACGTGGTGCTGGTCGACGCCGCCGTCGCGATCCACGAGCGCGCGCCGCTGGGCGCCACCCTGCGCAAGGACATCGGCCAGCGCCTGTTCGTCCACGGCGTCCTGCTCAGCCTCGCGCCGCTGGTGTCGGTGGCCATGACCCACGAGATCTGGCTCGTGCCGCTGTTCTTCTTCCCCCTGGCCGCCCTCTACACCAGCGCCACACTGTCGGTGAAGCGCGAGCACCAGGCCAACCACGACGAGCTGACCGGGCTGGCCAACCGCAAGCTGCTGATTCTGCGCACCCAGGAGGCGCTGGCCGAAGCCCAGCAGCGCAAGAGCCGCGTGGGCCTGCTGCTGCTCGACCTCGACCGCTTCAAGGAGGTCAACGACACCCTGGGGCACCCCACCGGCGACCGCCTGCTGCAGACCGTCGCGCGGCGGCTGACCCACAGCGTGCGCCCCGGCGACCTGGTCGCCCGCCTCGGCGGCGACGAGTTCGCGGTGCTGCTGCCGCAGGTGCGCGACGCCGCCTCCGCCCGCGAGGTCGCCGCCCGGCTGCGCGTATCCCTGGCCGAGCCCATGCGCCTGGACGGCATGGACTTCGACCTGGAGGCAAGCGTGGGTATCGCGCTCTACCCCAACCACGCCCCCGACTTCGAGCTGCTCATGCAGCGCGCCGACGTCGCGATGTACGTGGCCAAGGAGCGCCGGACCGGTGTGGAGCTCTACGAGCCCGACAAGGACCGCAACTCCACCGCCCGCCTCAGCCTCTTCGGCGAGCTGCGCCGCGCCCTGGTCGACGACGAGCTGCTGATGTACTACCAGCCCAAGGTCGGCCTGGCCGACCACCGCGCCGTCGGGCTGGAGGCGCTGGTGCGCTGGCGCCACCCGCAGCGCGGCGTGCTGCCGCCCGAGGACTTCGTCCCGCTGGTCGAGCAGTCCTACCTGATGCGCAGCTTCACCCACGAGGTCCTGGAGCGCACTCTGCCCCAGATCGCCCGCTGGTGGGAGGCGGGCGTCCGGCTGCCCGTGGCGGTCAACCTCTCCGCGCGCGAGCTGCTCGACCCCACTCTGCCCGACATCCTCGCCGCGGCGCTGCGCCGCCACGGCGTCGCGCCCCAGGCGCTGCGGCTGGAGATCAGCGAACGGGTCATGGTCGCCGAGGCCGATGCGATCACCCCCACCATGCTGGCGCTGGCCGACCTGGGGGTCTCGCTGGCCCTGGACGACTTCGGCACCGGCTACTTCACTCTCGCGCGGCTCAACGGCCTGCCCGTGGAGGAGATCAAGATCGACGAGTCCTTCGTCCGGCGCAGCCTCGCCGACCCGGACGGCCACCTGATCGTGCAGTCGGCGGTGGACCTGGTCGGCACGCTCGGCATGCGCGCCGTCGCTGAAGGCGTCGAGTCCGAGGGGGTGGCCGCCGACATGCGCTCGATGGGCTGCTACGCCGCCCAGGGCCGCTACTTCGCCGCCCCGCTGCAGGCCGAGGCCGTCATCCCCTGGCTGGTCGAGCACGGCGGCCAGCAGCCGCCGGCCGGCTACAGGGGCCGCGGCGCCAGCGAGGAGCACAGCCGCTCGGCCTGACCCCGCCTGGCGGCACCGGCCCTGTGAACGGGCGCGCCCGCCGCCGCCTGTGCGGCAATAGGATTGAGCTGTCCCGATCCACCGAGCCGCCCCGCCGCCCGGCCCGCGGTGCGCGGCCCCGCGCCGGCGGCTCAACGGAGGGGGCACGTCCGATTCCGCCGAAGAAACGGTTTGCCTACATGTCCGCCATCACCCGCGATGAGGTCGCGCACCTCGCCCGGTTGTCGCGGCTGGCGCTGCACGAGGACGAGCTGGACCAGCTCGCCGCCCAGCTCGACGAGATCATCTCGGCTGTGGCCAAGGTGCAGGAGGTCGCCCAGGGCGACATCCCGCCGACCTCGCACGCCCTGCCGCTCACCAACGTCTACCGCCCCGACGAGTCCCTCCCCGGGCTGACGCCCGACCAGGCGCTGGCGGGCGCGCCCGCGGTGGAGGACCAGCGCTTCCGCGTCCCGCAGATCCTGGGGGAGGACCAGTGAGCGCCACCGACCTGCTGCGGCTCAGCGCCGCGGAACTGGGCGAGAAGGTCCGCGCCGGGGAGACCACCTCGGTCGAGGCCGCCGGCGCCTACCTCGACCGCATCGCCGAGGTCGAGGGCGACATCCACGCCTACCTGCACCTCGACCGCGAGACCGCGCTGGCCCAGGCCCGCGCCGTCGACGAGCGCATCGCGGCCGGCGAGGACCCCGGGCCGCTCGCCGGCGTCCCGGTGGCCCACAAGGACGTCTTCACCACCGAGGACATGCCCACCACCGCCGCGTCCAAGATCCTCGCCGACTGGCGGCCGCCCTACGACGCCACGGTCACCGCGCGGCTGCGCCGGGCGGGCACGGTGATCCTGGGCAAGACCAACATGGACGAGTTCGCCATGGGCTCCTCCACGGAGAACTCCGCCTTCGGCGCCACCCGCAACCCCTGGAACCCCGACCGCATCCCGGGGGGCTCGTCGGGCGGCTCCTCGGCGGCCGTGGCCGCGTTCGAGGCGCCGCTGGCCACCGGCACCGACACCGGCGGCTCCATCCGCCAGCCGGCGGCGGTGTGCGGCCTGGTCGGCGCCAAGCCCACCTACGGCGGCTCGTCCCGCTACGGGCTGATCGCCTTCGCCTCCTCCCTGGACACCCCGGGCCCCATCGCGCGCAACGTGCTCGACGCCGCACTGCTGCACGAGGCCTTCTCCGGCCACGACCCGCGCGACTCCACCTCGGTGGACGCGCCGGTGCCGCCGGTGGTCGAGGCGGCGCGCCGCGCCGACGTCGCCGGCCTGCGCGTCGGCGTCGTCCGCGAGCTCGGCGGCGAGGGCTACCAGCCCGGCGTCCAGCAGCGCTTCCAGGAGTCCGTGGAGCTGCTGGAGTCCCTGGGCGCCAAGGTGGTCGAGGTCTCCTGCCCGAGCTTCGACGCCGCGCTGGCCGCCTACTACCTGATCGCGCCCAGCGAGTGCTCCTCGAACCTGGCCCGCTTCGACGCCATGCGCTACGGGCTGCGCGTGGGCGACGACGGCGGCCGCAGCGCCGAGGAGGTCATGTCGCTGACCCGCGCCGAGGGGTTCGGCCCCGAGGTCAAGCGGCGCATCATCCTGGGCACCTACGCGCTCTCCAGCGGCTACTACGACGCCTACTACGGCTCGGCTCAGCAGGTGCGCACGCTGGTCAAGCGGGACTTCGACGCCGCCTTCGAGAACGTCGACGTGCTGGTGTCGCCCACGACGCCGACCACCGCCTTCCCCATCGGCGAGCGCACCGGCGACCCGATGTCGATGTACCTGGCCGACCTGTGCACCATCCCGTCGAACCTGGCGGGCAACGCGGCGCTGTCGGTGCCGTGCGGCCTGGCGCCGGAGGACGGCCTGCCGGTCGGTCTGCAGATCATGGCGCCGGCGCTGGCCGACGACCGCACCTACCGGGTGGGTGCGGCGGTCGAGGCCGCGCTCGCCGAACGACGGGGCGGTCCGCTGCTGTCCGAGAACGCGTACGCGGTCTAGCGCCGGTCGCGCGCGGCGTCCGCATCGGCGCAGGCCGCGCCCGCGAGGCGCGGGGCGAAGGGCGCCCGGATCCCGACGGGGACCGGGCGCCCTTCGCTGTGCGCGGGCCCCTGTGCGCGGACCCGGCTCCGGGTACGGGCTCGGACGCGGCGGCGGGGTCCGGGCACGAGGCGCGCTGCGGGCCCGTGTGCCGCCGCACAGCGGCTCGGCACCGGAGCGGCCGCCCCCCACCGCCGGCGGGCCCGAAGACCCCGCACACGCGAAAGCGCCCGCCACCGCTCGATCGCGGCGACGGGCGCTCCCGCTGTCCGGCGCTCGCCGGTGCTAGGCGGTGCTAGCTGATGGACGAGCTGCTGCGGCGCTTGCGGCTCAGGTACATGACCGCGGCACCGGCTCCCAGAGCGGCGACGGCGGCGGCGACCAGGCCGCCCAGAGCGGCACCGGTGACCGGCAGACCGCCTTCGTCGTCCTCGTCCTCGGCCGGGGCCTCAGGGCTCTCGCTCGGGGTGGGCTTGGTGTCCGGCGTCTCGCTCGGCGAGGGGCTCGGGCTTTCGCTCGGGGTCTCGCTGGGCGTGTCGCTGGGCGTCGGGCTCGGGGTGGGCTCGCTGGCCTCGGTCCAGCTGACCTTGGCGCCGGCGTCGGTGGAGATCTCCTGGGACTCCGCGGCGATCAGCGTCTGGGTCGGCTTGTCGTCGTCGACGCCCTTGAACAGGCGGCCCATGTGCAGCTTGGTGGAGATGGAGGCGGAGACGCCGGCCTCGCCGGCGGCGGTCCCCTTGGGGATCTGCACGCCGAACTTCGTGCCGTTGGCGACCTCGCCGGCGATCTCATCGCCGCTGCCCAGGTCGACCAGCTTCGCGCCCTCGGGGCCGGAGAGCTTCACCGGCACGCTGTCGGCGCTGGTCTCGAGCAGGAACTCGCCGATGGTCTCGCCGGCCTTGCCCTCGGCCGAGGCCGGGGTGATGCTCAGCGAGGTGTCGGGCTCCTGGCTCTGCGGCTCCTCGACGGCGTTCTCGACGAGGTAGTCGTAGACCTCGGTGACGCCTCGGCGGTCCTCGCCGTCGAGCTCGATGCCGTTGCTGAAGTGCCAGATGGCGGCCTGGGTGCCCGAGAGCGCGGTCTTGCGGTTGATGTTGTCGTAGCCGGTCTTCTCGCGCAGGGTAGAGGTGTCGACCTGCGGGTAGCCGTTCTGCAGCACCCAGTGGACCTTGGCGGGTTCGGCGAAGTCGCCCTTTCCGGGGTAGTTGTCCCAGGCGTCTTCCTGGTACTTCGCACCGCCGCGGATATTGGTCTCGAAGTCGATGCAGTAGGTCCGCAGGACCGTGCCGTCGTCGAGCTTCAGGTTGAACAGCGTGGTGCCGACAGTGCCATCGGTCGTGTGGACCTTGTAGCCCTGCTCGGCGTTGCCGACGTACTCGCCCGTCGCGCCTTCAGCGGCGGCGGGGGCGGCGGCGAGGCCGAGGGCCAGGGTGGCGGCCGCCGCGGTGGCGGCGACCTTGGTGACCGCGCGACTGCGGCGCGTGGCGGGCAGGGGGTGACTCGTTACGCTCAAATCGTGTCCCGGTGAGAAATAGGGGAAACCGGACAGTGCAGTGTTCGCTGTTTCGGGTGCGAACGGCAATTCGGCCGACCAGGGGCGCGTGGGGCGCCGGCTGCTGGTGCGGTGCTCGACCGAAGGTTGATCAGACGCCCCCGGGGGGCGTGGTGCTCGGATCGCCGAGCACGGTAGCGGGGGCCGCGACGGCGATTTCTCGTCTACCGCACCGCCAGATCCTAGCGACCCGGTTCCGGGCTTCCAACCGCCTTCGCCGAATTTATGGGTTCTGTTCTGTGCTGTCCGTTATCCGGAACCTCGGGGGTGGATGGGGGTCTTATGCGGGTGTAGACCGCGCCGGAGCTGTGCGTTCACACCCGGCGTCGGGTGTCCGGTACACCCGGGAACCGTCGGAACACGGGAATCCGGTCGCTCTCGTCAGCAGAACATCTGGCCGCAAGCGGCCACTCGGACAACCCGAGTCACTCCTGAAACGACGTCCCGCGTCACATCGAGCGGCGGTGCCGGGTCAGGTACAGCACGGCGGCGCCGACGGCCACGAGCGCCAGTCCGAGGATGAGGAGGCTGCCCAGCCAGGTGCCGGTGTGCGCCAGGTTGTCGTCGGGGCGGCGGTCCTCGGCCACGACGACGCCCGCGGAAGACGCGCTCGGCGACGCCGCCGAAAGGGCCGAGGAGGACGGCGAGGGAGGCGCCGCGGCGTCGGCCTCGGCGGCTTGGGACGCCGAGGGCTCGGGCCGCGGCGGCGCCTCGGAGGAGGGGGCCTCGGCCACCCAGTCGACCTTCACCGACGCGGTCGCGCCGGTCACGGCCGTGTCGGCGACCACCAGGGGCTGGGTCTGCACCCCGTCCTTGCCCACGAACAGCCGGCCGGGACGCACCCGCGCGTCGGTCACCTCGGCGTAGACGGTCGCCACCCCCGCCGGGGTCTCCGGGGGCAGCCGCAGGAAGAACTCGTCGCCGTCGCCGACCTGCTCGGCCGCATCGCCCTCGGCGTCGGTGAGCCGCCCCTCCCGCGTTCCGCTCACCCAGACGCGCACCGGGCCCGGGGAGGTGGTGTGCACGGTCAGCGGGCCGATCGGTCCGGCCGGGTCGGCGCCTTCCACGCGGTCGGGTGTCAGCTCCAGAGTCGCACCGGGATCGGAGTCGGCCTCCCGGCGGGCGCCCTCCAGCAGGTAGTCGTAGAGCCGCACCGTCGGCGGAAGCCGATCGGAGCCCTGGGGCCGCTCGCGTTCGAGGTCCACGCCGTTGGTGTGGTGCCAGACCGCCGCCTGGGTCGCGGCGATCGCCTGCGCCCGGCTCGCCGCGGCCACGCCGCTCGCCTCACGCAGCCGATCCAGCCCGACGTGGGGGTAGGAGTGCGCGGTGATCCAGCTCACGGCGCCGGGTGCGGTGGGTGCGGCGTTCGGCGCGGCGCCGGCCTCCCACGCGGCTTCGGCGTAGGCGGCCTGCGGGTCGACGCTGGTGCTGATGTCGGCGCAGTACGCCTCGACCGCGGCGTCGTCGCCCACCATCAGCCGGTACAGCGCGGTCTCGGCGGCGCCGCCGCCCGCCAGCCGGATCGTGGCGCCCTGCTCCGTTTCGGGAGCGACGCGCGAGAGGTCCTCGGCCGCGGCCGGTACCGCCGAGCCCCCGGCGAAGGCGAGCGCCGCGGCGGCCGCCGCGAGGCATCGCCGCATGAGTCCGGACATGGGTCGCTTTGCCTCCCCGAGGTGCGGGCGGGCCGGTGCTGGACCGGGGCGGGCGCGGGCGGACGGCGTGCGCCGGGAAGACCGGCGCTCCTGCTCAGGAGCATCAGGTTAACCTCGCGGCCGCCCGGCGGCGGCGCGTATGCCACGAGGTGACGTCGAATCGTGCGCATGCTGTGACATACCGGGTCTGGCGAGTAGTCGCCCTGCCGCGCGCCCAGGTGGGACGGCCCACGGCGCTGCGGCGGCGCGCAGCGCACCGGGCGCTGCGGCGGCGGCCGGCGCCGTCCCCGCCGCGGGCCGGGCATCGGTAGGCTGCAGTGGCGGCCCGCGGCCCACGCTGACCAGCGGGGCGCGGCACGCCCTCGCCGGTTCCGCCCGCGGGACCGCTGCGACGGGCTCAGGACGGCCCCGCCGCCGCTTGCGCAGCGGGGGGCCGGGCCTTTTCGGATACGGACTTCGGATAAGGAAACGGGTTGCGGCGATGGTTGGCGCGGTAACGAGTAGCCCTGCCACGAGCGGTGACGGTCCGGCCCCCGTGGCCTTCGACGACGCCATGCGCTCCTATGAGCCGGTGCTCGGGCTGGAGACCCACGTCGAGCTGGGCACGGACTCGAAGATGTTCTGCTCCTGCGCCACGGCCTTCGGCGCCGACCCCAACACCCAGGTCTGCCCGGTGTGCCTGGCGCTGCCCGGCTCGCTGCCCGTGGTCAACGCGACCGCGGTCGAGAGCGCGATCCGGCTGGGCCTGGCGCTGAACTGCTCGGTGGCGTCGTGGTGCCGCTTCGCGCGGAAGAACTACTACTACCCCGACATGCCGAAGAACTACCAGATCTCCCAGTACGACGAGCCCCTGTGCACCGACGGCTACCTCGACGTCACCGTCGACACGCCCGAGGGCCCGCGCGAGATCCGGGTGGAGATCGAGCGGGTGCACATGGAGGAGGACACCGGCAAGACCGCCCACGTCGGCGGCGCCACCGGCCGCATCCACGGCGCCGAGTACTCCATCGTCGACTACAACCGCGCCGGGATCCCCCTGCTGGAGATCGTCACCAAGCCCATCGAGCACACCGGCGACCTCGCGCCGCAGGTGGCCCGCGCCTACGTCACCGAGCTGCGCGACCTGGTGCGGTCCCTGGGCATCTCCGACGTGCGCATGGAGGAGGGGTCGCTGCGCTGCGACGTCAACGTCTCGCTGATGCCGCGCGGCGCCGACGAGTGGGGCACCCGCAGCGAGACCAAGAACGTCAACTCCCTGCGCTCGGTGGAGCGCGCGGTGCGCTCGGAGATCGAGCGCCAGGCCGGCGTGCTCGGCGCGGGGGAGCGCGTGGTCCAGGAGACCCGGCACTTCCAGGAGAACACCGGCCGCTCCGTCTCGGGCCGCAGCAAGGAGGAGGCGCAGGACTACCGCTACTTCCCCGACCCCGACCTCGTCCCCGTCGCGCCCGGCGCCGAGTGGGTCGAGCGGCTGCGCGCCGGCCTGCCCGAGCTGCCCGCCGCCAGGCGCGCGCGCATCAAGGCCGAATGGAACCTCTCCGACGAGGAGCTGCGCGACCTGGCCAACGCCGAGGCGATCGACCTCGTCGCCGCCACGGTCGAGGCCGGCTCCTCTCCTGACGACGCCCGCAAGTGGTGGCTCAACGAGCTGTCGCGCCGCGCCACCGAGTCCGAGGTGGAGCTGGCCGCGCTCGCGATCACCCCCGAGCAGGTGGCGCGCGTGATCGCGCTGGTGTCGGAGGGCACGCTCACCAACAAGCTGGCCCGCCAGGTCGTCGAGGGCGTGCTGGCCGGCGAGGGCGGCCCCGACGAGGTGGTCGAGGCGCGCGGCCTGAAGGTCGTCAGCGACGACTCCGCGCTGGGCGCGGCCGTCGACCGGGCCATCGCCGACAACCCCGACGCCGCCGACAAGGTGCGCGGCGGCAAGGTGGCCGCCGCCGGCGCCCTCGTCGGCGCGGTGATGAAGGCCACCCGCGGGCAGGCCGACGCCGGCCGGGCGCGCGAGCTGATCCTGGAGCGCCTCGGGGCCCGGTGACCCGCGCGGCGGCCGGAGCGGGACGCCCGCGCTCTGCGCGGCGCGCGGGTCGCGTCCGCATCGGGAGCGCGATACCGTCCGGCGCGAAGAGTCCGCAGCGGCGCGACCCGGTGTACAGCGGGCGGAGTCGCGCGGCGCGGGGCGGTACACGCGGCGCGGGGGCGCCGCTCGGCCGTACACGGTGGCGGCGGCGGGGAACGGGGGAGTCGTTGCACACGGGGAGTCTCACCGCGGTATGCGGCACGGGCGGCGCTGCCATGGGCACATCACCCGCAGTGACCACTCCGTCGCCGTGTCTCTGCTGCATCTCTATCTCAGCGTGACCTTGGGTGACTAGCATGGTCAGGCGGGAACCGGCGGCATGCGTCCACGCGATACGGCTGCCCGGCGGCGCCCCCGAGCCGCTCCACGGTGCGGAGCGGGCGCTGCGGGGGACCGGCCGCAGCGCCGGTGCCCGCCGTCGACGCCCCGGAACAGCCGGGGCGCGGTCCCGATGCCGCGGCCGCGCCCCACAGGGGCGACCCGGCCGCCGCTCGCCGGTCGTGCGGGAGGAGGACCCCTTCGTTGACCGCTTCGCCCGCCGCCCCGGTGATCGCGATTCCCGCACACCCGGCCCGCGGGACCCCGTGGCCGACCGTGCGCGGACCGGGCCGGCAGCGCTCGCCCGGCCGCCGGCAGACAGCGGGGGCACGCGCTGCGGTTTCGCGCGGTGCGCGGCCCCGGACCGGGGCGAGCGTGCCGCGGTCCGCGGCGCACAGCCCCCGGCCATCCCCCAGATCCGCCCCGCAGGGCCGCACCGGCCCGCACGATCCGTACGGGGCACGCATTCCGGAAGGAGGCGGGTGCCTTCGCTGCGGCCCGGAGGCCGCAGGGGACGCGCCCTACCAGTGATGATCACGGTCGCCTCGGTGGGACCCGTCGCCCACCCGGCCTTCGACGCACGTTCGGAAGCGTCGCGATGAAGGCCGACTCGCGCATCTGGCTCGGAGCCATCGTCGCCCTCGCGCTCGTCTACGCGCTGGGCTCGCTCGTCGATGTCGGCGAGACCACCCTGACCGCATGGCTGGGGTCGTGGCCGCCCGCCGTCGCCGCGGCGGCCGCCGCCGCGTCGCTGCTCTACGCCTCCCGCCGCCGCTCCGCCACCGCCGCGGACAGCGAGGCCAACGCCGAGGGCGCCGACGGCGCCGGGGCGCTGCGCCTGCTCGGCTTCGCCGCGCTCGCCTGGAGCGCCGGCGCCCTGGTCTACGCCGTGACCGGCCTGATCAGCACCAACGCCGCGGTCTCGCTGAGCTTCGGCGACCTGTTCTCGCTGGTGGCGCTGCCGCTCCTGGTGCTCGGGTTCACCCGCTTCGCGCCGCTGCCGAGCGGGTTCCGTCCGGTCATGCGGCACGTCACCGACAGCTACGTGTGCGCGGCGGCGCTGTTCTCCATGGTGTGGCTGCTGCTGTTCGCGCCCCTGTACAGCGCGCTGGGCGAAGGCGGCGGGTTCCTCGCGTTCGCGCTGGTCTATCCGGTCGCCGACATCGTCGTGCTGTGCCTGCTGGCCCCGCTGGTGTTCACCTCGCCGCACAGCACGCGGCGCGGTGTGCTGCTGGCCATCGGCGCGTTCGTGATCATCTGCGGCGCCGACCTCATCGGCGCGGTCACCCGGCTGACCGGGGCGCTGCCCGCGGGCGGGATCGAGTACCCCGTGCGCTTCTTGGGCTTCGCCCTGCTGGGCAGCCTGCCGTGGCTGATCCGCGACCGCGCGGGCACCCGCCCGCGCAGGATCACCGGGCGCGGGCTCTACCGCTTCGCCCCCGAGATCGCCGCCTGCGGCGCGCTGTTCGTCGCCGCCGTGGTGCTCACCCTCGCCGGTCTGCGGGTCGACGGGGTGGCGCCGGTGCTGCCGCTGGCGGCCGGTTCGGCGGTGATCGTGCTGCTCGTGCGGATGAGCGGGCTGCTGGAGGAGAACGCGACGCTGTCGCGGATGGTGCACACCCGCGAGCAGCACTTCCACGAGCTCGCCAAGAACAGCGGCGACGTCATCCTCATCCTGGACTTCGACGCCCGCATCTTCTACGTCAGCCCGGGGGCGGCCGAGGCGTTCGGCTACCGGCTCGACGACCTGCTCACCGAGCCCGTCACCGCGATCGTGCACCCCGAGGACATGCTGCGGGTCCGGCAGGCGATGGCGCGGTTCGACCGCAGCGGCGGCGAGGGCATCCACCTGCGCCTGCGGGTGCGCGCGGCCGACGGCACCTGGCGCCACACCGAGTCCACCGCCTCGCTGTACGAGCAGCCCGGCGAGCCCGACCGGCTGCTGGTCACCGCGCGCGACGTCAGCGCCCAGGTGGCGCTGGAGGAGCAGGTCAACCACCTCACGTTCCACGACGGGATCACCGGCCTGCCCAACCGCGCCTACCTGGAGGAGCGCGCGCGCGAGGTCCTGGTGCGCCGCGAGCGCGGCCAGGCGAGCGGCGAGATCGCCGCGATCTTTCTGGACCTCGACGGCTTCACCGCGGTCAACGACTCCGCCGGGCACACCTTCGGCGACTACCTGCTCGCCCAGGCGGGCCGGCGGCTGCGCGGCACCACCGACTCCGGGTTCACACTGGCGCGCTGGGGAGGCGACGAGTTCGCCGTGCTGATCGAGCAGAGCGCCAACGCCCAGCAGGTGGTGGACCTGGCCCAGCGGCTGGTACGGGCGATCAGCGCCGAGCCGTTCCAGGTGGCCGACCGCGAGGTCGTGCTCTCGGCCAGCGCCGGGCTGGCCTTCGCGGAGACGGGCATGGAGAGCGGCGAGCTGCTGCGCAACGCCGACATGGCCCTGGCGCGAGCGAAGGAGCTGGGCGGCGGGGGGCGCCTGGAGATCTACGCGGCGCACATGCACGCCAAGGTGGTGGGCCGGCTGGAGCTGCAGACCGAGCTGCGCCAGGCGCTGGCCAACGGCGAGTTCGTGCTTGAGTACCAGCCGGTCGTGGACCTGGAGAGCTCGCAGGTGACCGCGGTCGAGGCGCTGGTGCGCTGGCAGCACGGCGACGAGCGGGTGCTGCCGGAGGGCTTCATCGGCCCGGCCGAGGAGTCGGGGCTGATCATTCCGCTGGGGGAGTGGATCCTGCGCGAGGCCTGCGAGAAGGTCGCGATCTGGCGGGCCTCGGAGTGGGACATCGCGCTGTCGGTGAACCTGTCGGTCAAGCAGATCCTGGCGCCCCGGTTCGTCGAGACGGTGGCCGGCGCGCTGGCCGACAGCGGGCTGCCCGCCGAGGTGCTGACCATGGAGGTCGACGAGGACGTCCTGCTGGAGAACCAGGGCGAGGCCGTGGAGCGCCTGGCCCAGCTGCGGCGGCTGGGCGTGCGCCTGGCCATCGACGACTTCGGTATGGGCTACGCGTCGCTGGCGCACCTGCGCGAGCTGCGGGTGGACACCATCAAGGTCGACCCCTCGTTCATCCGCGACCTGGGCACGGACGGCACCGTGACCCTGCTGACCCACACCATCATCCGGCTCGGCCAGGACCTGGGCGTGCAGGTGGTGGCCGAGGGCATCGAGCGCAGCGAGCAGTTGGAGCAGCTGCGGTCGATGGGCTGCGGGTACGGCCAGGGCTTCCTGGTGGCCCGGCCCATGGTGGCCGAGGGCGTGGAAGCCCTCGTGGGCGGCGAGGCCGGGATACCGCTGTAGGCGCGCCGGCGGTGGGGCCGCGTGCGGGAGCGCCCGCGCGCGGCCCGGCAGGCGCACCGGCCCGCCCCTTCCGCGCGCCCGTAGCCGGAAACAACGGGCGGCGGGCGGAATCGCCGTGGAATGCCCAGGGAAAGCCCGCGGTCGGCGCATACCGAGACAATTTCGGTGATTCCTGCTGGATTCCGGCTGCGCACGGGCGGTACTGTGACCTGCGTCGCACCCGGATACTGATCCTGGCGTCTCAAATAGTGAGACAAATACGCGTTCCAGTTGACGGGCTCGCGCCCGCTCGGCCATTGTTGTGACCGTGCAGAGCAACTTCCTCATTCTCGTACTTGGTCGGCGCGCAGCCAGCTGACCGGGTCTCTCGCTGCGCGCTCCCTCCAACCGCACCCGCGGTGGGGGGTTTTTTGTTGCTCAAGCACCTCCCGACGACGAGCCCTCTCCGAAGGATCTTGTGATGACCGAGCGGATGACCGGAGCGCAATCGCTCATCAGGTCACTGGAGCATGCCGGTGCCGACGTGGTTTTCGGGATCCCCGGCGGGGCGATCCTCCCCGCTTACGATCCCCTCTACGACTCGGCGAGCGTCCGGCACATCCTGATGCGCCACGAGCAGGGAGCGGGCCACGCCGCCGAGGGCTACGCCTACGCCACCGGCCGCCCCGGTGTCTGCATGGCCACCAGCGGCCCCGGGGCCACCAACCTCGTGACCCCCCTCACCGACGCCCACATGGACTCGGTGCCCATGGTCGCCATCACCGGGCAGGTGGCAACCCCGCTGATCGGCACCGACGGCTTCCAGGAAGCCGACATCTGCGGCATCACCATGCCCATCACCAAGCACAACTACCTGGTCAAGAACGCCGAGGACATCCCGCGCACCATCGCCGAGGCCTTCCACATCGCCTCCTCCGGGCGCCCCGGCCCCGTCCTCGTCGACATAGCCAAGGACGCGCTGCAGGCCGCCACCGAGTTCGCCTGGCCCCAGCGCCTGGACATGCCCGGCTACCGGCCCGTCACCAAGCCGCACGGCAAGCAGGTCCGCGAGGCCGCCCGGATGATCGCCGAGGCGCGCCGGCCCGTGTTCTACGTCGGCGGCGGCGTGCTGCGCTCGGGCGCTCACCAGGAGCTGCGCGTCTTGGCCGAGCTGACCGGGGTGCCGGTGACGACCACGCTGATGGCGCGCGGCGTCTTTCCCGACAGCCACCCGCAGAACCTGGGCATGCCCGGGATGCACGGCACGGTCGCGGCGGTCGGCTCGCTGCAGAAGGCCGACCTGATCGTGGCGCTGGGCGCCCGCTTCGACGACCGCGTCACCGGGCGCCTCGACAGCTTCGCGCCCGGCGCCAAGATCGTCCACGCCGACATCGACCCGGCCGAGATCTCCAAGAACCGCCACGCCGACGTGCCGATCGTCGGCGACTGCCGCGAGGTCATCGCCGACCTGGTGGTGGCGGTGCGCAACGACCAGTCGGCCGGCCGCCAGGGCGACTACGCAGCATGGTGGGCCCAGCTGGACCGGCTGCGCGACGTCTACCCGACCGGCTACGAGGACGCCGACGACGGCACCCTGTCTCCGCAGAAGGTCATCCAGCGCCTCGGCGAGATCGTCGGTCCCGACGCCGCCTACGTCGCCGGCGTCGGCCAGCACCAGATGTGGGCCGCGCAGTTCATCGGCTACGAAAAGCCCGGAACCTTCATCAACTCCGGCGGCCTGGGCACCATGGGCTTCTCCGTGCCCGCCGCGCTCGGCGCCAAGGTGGGCGACCCCTCCCGCACGGTGTGGGCCGTCGACGGCGACGGCTGCTTCCAGATGACCAACCAGGAGCTGGCCACCGCCGCGATCGAGGGCATCCCGATCAAGGTCGCGGTCGTCAACAACGGCAACCTCGGCATGGTCCGCCAGTGGCAGACCCTCTTCTACGAGGGGCGCTACTCCAACACCGACCTGCAGACCGCGCCGCGCGACGCCAAGGTGCGCGTGCCCGACTTCCCGCGCCTGGCGGAGGCGTACGGTTGTGTCGGGCTGCGCTGCGAACGCGCCGAGGACGTCGACGCCACGATCGAGAAGGCGATGGCGGTCGACGACGCGCCGGTGGTCGTGGACTTCTCCGTCAACCACGACGCCATGGTCTGGCCGATGGTCGGACCCGGCATCAGCAACGACAACATCCAGTACGCGCGCGACATGGCGCCCGACTGGGACGACGAGGACTAGAGGACCACCACCGGGTTCACGAAAGAGGCGACGACGTCACAATGAGCCAGCACACCCTTTCCGTCCTCGTGGAAGACACCCCCGGCATCCTCGCCCGGACGTCGGCGCTGTTCTCGCGGCGCGGGTTCAACATCCACTCGCTCAGCGTCAGCACCACCGAATACGAGGGCCTGTCCCGCATGACGATCGTGGTCAACTGCGACCGCCACCCCTTGGAGCAGGTGACCAAGCAGCTCAACAAGCTGGTCAACGTCATCAAGATCGTCGAGATGGACAACGACGCCTCGGTCCGCAGGGAGCTCCTGCTGGCCAAGGTCAAGGCCGACACCGGCAGCCGCGCCGCCGTCATCCAGACGGCCGAGCTGTTCCGCGCCAACATCGTCGACGTCGGACCCCACGTCGTGGTGGTCGAGGCGACCGGAAAGCCCGAGAAGCTCGACGCGCTGGTGCGCAACCTCGAACCGTTCGGCATCAAGGAACTGGTGAAATCGGGCCTGGTCGCGCTGGGCCGCGGCCCCCGGTCCATCACCGACCGCTCACTGCGCGCGGTAGAGCGCAGCGCGTGAGCCCGGTCCGGCCCGCGCCCACAAGGCGCGGCCGGCCGGACGAGGTTCCGCCCCGCCGCGCGGCCCTTGGCGCGGCGGCCAGCCCAGTCCGTTCCGACACGCTTTTCACACACGCAAGGAGTAGGCCGAAGTGGCAGCAGAGATGTACTACGACGACGCCGCTGACCTCAGCATCGTCCAGGGGCGCACCGTCGCCGTGATCGGTTACGGCAGCCAGGGGCATGCGCACGCGCTGTCGCTGCGGGACTCCGGCGTGGACGTGCGCATCGGCCTCGCCGAGGGCTCCAAGAGCCGGCAGAAGGCCGAGGAGGCCGGGCTGCGCGTGGTCACCCCCGCCGAGGCCGCCCGTGAGGCCGACCTGATCGTGGTGCTGGTGCCCGACCACATCCACCGCGACCTCTACAACGAGGAGATCGCGCCCAACCTCGACAGCGGCGACACCCTGGTCTTCGGCCACGGCTTCAGCATCCGCTACGGCCTGGTCCAGCCCCCGGCCGACGTCGACGTCGCGATGATCGCCCCCAAGGGCCCGGGCCACCTGGTCCGCCGCCAGTTCGAGGAGGGCCGCGGCGTACCGGTGCTGGTGGCGGTGGAGCAGGACGCCTCCGGCTCGGCCTGGGAGCTCGCCCTGTCCTACGCCAAGGGCATCGGCGGCACCCGCGCCGGCGCCTTGAAGACCACCTTCACCGAGGAGACCGAGACCGACCTCTTCGGCGAGCAGACCGTGCTCTGCGGCGGACTGTCCGAGCTGATCAAGGCCGGGTTCTCCACCCTGACCGAGGCCGGCTACCAGCCCGAGGTGGCCTACTTCGAGTGCCTGCACGAGGTCAAGCTGATCGTCGACCTCATGTACGAGGGCGGCATCTCCAAGATGAACTGGTCGGTCTCCGACAACGCGGAGTACGGCGGCTACACCCGCGGTCCGCGCATCGTCACCGAGCAGACGCGCGAGGAGATGCGCCGCGTTCTCTCGGAGATTCAGGACGGCACCTACGCCCGCGAGATGGTCGCCGAGTTCGACGCCGGCCGGCCCAACTTCCTCAAGCGCCGCGAGGCCGAGCAGGGCGAGCCGATCGAGAAGGTGGGCGCCGAGCTGCGCCCGCTGATGAGCTGGCTGCAGGGCTGAGGCCCCCGGCGGTCCGCCGCCCGAGCTGCCTCGACCGGCCGCCCCGCGCCCCCGCCCCGCACGGGCGGGCCCGCGCGGGGCGGCCCGCGTGTGTCGGGGGTCGGGCGGGGGCGTGCGGCGGATCCGGTGGCCCGGTCCGGGCGCTCATCGGCCGCCGCTGGCGGCGGCCGAGCGTGCGACGAGTCGAGAATCCCCTGGCCACAGCGTTGCCGTTCGGTGTTGTGGGACCCCCAGCCCCGAGCGAAACCCACCCGCGCACTAGACTTTTCGTGGCCGTCACAACCGAACGAGCCCCACCGATGTGGGAAAGGACCAGCCGCGAACGCGCGGCCACGCCGCAACCCGAATAAGGAAGCAAGCTGTGCCTAAGCCCTCCGTTCTCGTCGCGGAAGAACTCTCCCCTGCCGGTCTCGCGCTGCTGGAAGGCGACTTCGAGGTACGCCACGCAAACGGCGCCGACCGGTCCGAGCTGCTGCCCGCCCTCGCCGACGTCGACGCCCTGATCGTCCGCAGCGCGACCAAGGTCGACGCCGAGGCGCTGGCCGCCGCCCCCCGGCTCAAGGTCGTGGCGCGCGCCGGGGTGGGGCTGGACAACGTCGACGTCGACGCGGCGACCAAGGCCGGCGTCCTCGTCGTCAACGCCCCCACATCCAACATCATCAGCGCGGCCGAGCAGGCCATCAACCTGCTGCTGGCCACCTCCCGCAACACCGCGCCCGCCCACAACGCCCTGATCAACGGCGAGTGGAAGCGCTCCAAGTACACCGGCGTCGAGCTCTACGACAAGACCGTGGGCATCGTCGGACTGGGCCGGATCGGCCAGCTCGTCGCCCAGCGGCTCGCGGCCTTCGGCACCGAGATCATCGCCTACGACCCCTTCGTGCAGCCCACGCGCGCCGCCCAGATCGGCGTCGAGATGGTCAGCCTCGACGAGCTGCTGCGGCGCAGCGACTACATCAGCATCCACCTGCCCAAGAACAAGGACACCCTCGGCCTCATCGGCGACGACGCGCTGTCCAAGGTGAAGCCGAGCGTGCGCGTCATCAACGCCGCGCGCGGCGGCATCCTCGACGAGGCCGCGCTCTACCGCGCCCTCAAGGAGGGGCGCGTCGCCGGAGCGGGCATCGACGTGTGGGCCTCCGAGCCCTGCACCGACAGCCCCCTGTTCGAGTTCGAGAGCGTGGTCGTGGCCCCCCACCTCGGCGCGAGCACCGAGGAGGCCCAGGAGAAGGCCGGCACGCAGGTGGCGCGCTCGGTGAAGCTGGCCCTCTCCGGCGAGTTCGTGCCCGACGCGGTCAACGTGCAGGGCGGCGCGGTCGCCGAGGACGTCAAGCCGGGGCTGCCGCTGACCGAGAAGCTCGGCCGGATCTTCACCGCGCTGGCCCGGGGCGTGGCCGACCGCATCGACATCGAGGTGCGCGGCGAGATCGCCGCCTACGACGTCAAGGTGCTGGAGCTGGCGGCGCTCAAGGGCGTCTTCGGCGACGTCGTCGAGGAGGCGGTGACCTTCGTCAACGCGCCGCTGCTCGCCAAGGAGCGCGGCGTCGAGGTCAACCTGGTCACCAGCGACGACCACTCCGACTGGCGCAACCTGATCACCGTGCGCGGCATGCTGCCCGACGGCCAGCGGGTGTCGGTATCGGGCACGCTGTCGGGGCCGCGCCACCACGAGAAGCTGGTGGAGATCAACGGCTACACCATGGAGATCGCGGTCAGCGCGCACATGGCGTTCCTGTCGTACCACGACCGCCCCGGCATCGTCGGCAAGGTCGGCGCGCTGCTGGGCGAGGCCGGGATCAACATCGCCGGCATGCAGGTCAGCCGGGACACCGAGGGCGGCACGGCGCTGATCACGCTGACCGTCGACTCCGCGATCCCCGACGACACCCTGGAGGAGATCTCCACCGGGATCACCGCCTCCCAGACCCGCCAGGTCGACCTGGAGGACTAGCCGGAGCACCGGCAGCCTCCGCGGCGCCCCTCCCGGGCTCCGCACATGCGCTGAGGGCCGTCCGCGCCGGTCGCGGACGGCCCTCAGCGTGTTGCGCACCGGTTGCGCCGAAGAGGCCGGGCTGGTGATTTATTCGGACGTCCGATAGTCTGTCGTCCGAGAAGATCGGCGGACAGCGGCGCCTACTGGCGGCCCTGTCCCCGCCTCGCGCACGGCCCGCCCGGCACACCGGGGTCCGCGGCCGCCCGGCACCATCCTTGCCGGTGAGATGCGCTTGCCGCCCGCGCCCTCGCAGGCGCGGTCGGCCACCGGTCCGGGCCGGCGCCGCTCCACCCGATTCCAGCGACCCCGCCGCGCCGCGGCTCCGCCTTCACCGGCGGCGCCCGCGGATCCGCCCGGTCCCACGCCGCATCCAGGAACCGCCGCGCCGCCCGCAGGGGCTGCGCCGGAATCGTAAGGACCGCCGTGTACGACACCACCTCCGCACCCGCCGAAACCGCCGAAGCGACCGAGGCGGTCCAGGTCGCGCTGGACCGCCGCGACAACGGGGGCGCCGCGGGACGCTAGTCTTGTCTCACTGACCGTTTCCCCGGTCTCAGCATGTGAGCGGCGCCGGTCCGCGCGGACCGCGGGCGCCCGCGCCGAGACCGGTGGCGAAGACCGATAGCTGAGTAGAGGCTGGGCTGCTAATGGCTGCGCGGACCGTGAAGTTGGCCGTCATCCCCGGAGACGGGATCGGCCCCGAGGTGGTGGCCGAAGGACTCAAGGTCCTCGACGCCGCCGCTTCCGGGCACGGGATCTCCTTCGAGACCACCGAGTACGAGCTCGGCGCGAGCCGGTGGCACGCGACCGGCGAGACGCTCCCGGACTCGGTCGAGGAGGAGCTGCGCGGCCACGACGCCATCCTCCTGGGCGCCGTGGGCGACCCCAGCGTGCCCAGCGGCGTGCTGGAGCGCGGCCTGCTGCTGCGGCTGCGCTTCGCGTTCTCGCACTACGTCAACCTGCGCCCGGTGCGCCTCTACCCCGGCGTGGGCACGCCCCTGGCGGGAGTGCGCCCCGAGGACATGGACATCCTCGTCGTGCGCGAGGGCACCGAGGGCCCCTACGCCGGCATGGGCGGCGTCCTGCGCAAGGGCACGCCGGACGAGATCGCGACCCAGGACAGCGTGAACACCCGCCTGGGCGTGGAGCGCGTGGTGCGCTACGCGTTCGCCAAGGCCGCCCAGCGCCCGCGCAAGCAGCTCACCCTGGTGCACAAGGACAACGTCCTGACCTTCGCCGGCGAGCTCTGGCAGCGCGTCGTGCGCGAGGTCGGCGCGGAGTTCCCCGGGGTCTCGGTCGACTACTCGCACGTCGACGCCGCCGCCATGTTCTTCGTGTCCCAGCCGCAGCGCTTCGACGTCGTGGTCACCGACAACCTGTTCGGCGACATCATCACCGACCTCGGCGCCGCCGTCGCCGGCGGGATCGGGCTGGCCGCCAGCGGCAACATCAACCCCGAGAACGACTTCCCGAGCATGTTCGAGCCCGTTCACGGGTCGGCGCCCGACATCGCCGGCCAGGGCAAGGCCGACCCCACCGCCACTCTGCTGTCGACGGCGATCATGCTCGACCACCTCGGCCTGGACGCCGCCGCGAGCCGGGTCGAGCGGGCCGTGTCCGAGGACCTGCGCGCGCGCGCCGAACTGGGCGCCGACGAGCGCACCACCTCCGCCATCGGCGACGAGATCGCCAAGCGAGTAGCCGGGCAGGGCTGAGCGCGCCGCGTCCCGGCCCTGCTGATTCGACGATCGGCACGGCCGGGCCGCCGGAGGCTCCGCGGCCCCGCCCGCAACGGGCGTGCCGATCAGTCGGCGCGCCCGTTGCGCTGTTCCCGCCGCCGTCCCCGGCCCGTGCGTCCGCGCCCGCAGGCGCCGGACGCGGCCGGTCCGCGGCCTGTGGAGGACTATGGCCCCGGGTGCGTCGTTTCCGTCACACTGGAATCGAAGGGGCGGCAGCGCTGCCGCCCTGATGTACGGAGAGGACCTGACACCCATGAACACCAGCACCACCACAAGCGGGTTGACGTTCGACGTCCAGCTGTCGGCTCAGCGGAAGACCCCGCAGGAGCGCGCGCAACTGCTGGACGATCCGGGGTTCGGGACCGTGTTCACCGATCACATGGTCACCATCGACTACACGGAGGGCAAGGGCTGGTACGAGCCCCGCCTGCAGCCCTACGGTCCGCTGACGCTCGACCCGGCGACGGCGGCCCTGCACTACGCCCAGGAGATCTTCGAGGGCCTGAAGGCCTACCGCCACCCGGAGGGCGAGGTCGCCTGCTTCCGGCCCGAGGCCAACGCCGCGCGGCTCAACCGCAGCGCACGGCGCATGGCCATGCCCGAGCTCCCCGAGGAGCTGTTCCTCGGTGCCATCGAGACCCTGCTGCGCCACGACTCCGAGTGGATCCCGACCCAGCCCAACAGCAGCCTGTACCTGCGCCCCTTCATGTTCGCCACCGATGTCGGACTGGGGGTCAACCACCCCTCGCGCAGCTACCGGTTCGTGCTCATCGCCTCGCCGTCGGGGCCCTACTTCTCCGGAGGGATCAAGCCGGTCACGGTGTGGCTGAGCGAGGACTACACCCGGGCGGCGCCGGGCGGCACCGGCGAGGCGAAGTTCGCGGGCAACTACGCCTCCAGCTTCGTCGCGCAGTCCCAGGCGGTGCAGCAGGGGTGCGACCAGGTCGTCTGGCTCGACGCCAAGGAGCACCGCTGGGTCGAGGAGATGGGCGGGATGAACCTGTTCTTCGTCTTCGGCTCGGGCGACGAGGCGCGGCTGCTCACTCCCGCGCTCACCGGCACCCTGCTGCCCGGAATCACCCGCGACTCTCTGCTGACCCTGGCACCCGAGCTCGGCTTCCCCACGGAGGAGGGCGCCATCTCCACCGACGAGTGGCGCCGGGCCGCCCGGAGCGGCGAGCTCACCGAGGTCTTCGCGTGCGGCACGGCGGCGGTGGTCACCCCGGTCGGCCACGTCAAGGGCACCGACGGCGAGTTCACCGTCGGCGACGGCGGCGCCGGGCCCGTCACCATGGGGCTGCGCGAGGAGCTGGTCGCCCTGCAGTACGGCACCCGTCCCGACACCCACGGCTGGGTCCGCACCTTCGACTGAGCACCGCCGGTCCTGCGGCTGCCGCGCTTGCGGCCCCGTGCCCCTGCGGCAGCCGCGGGATCGCCGCCACGCGGTGCGTCTCGGCATCCGAGATGGACGTGTCGATTATTCGGACCGCGGCGCGCTCGTGTGGCACACTGATAGACGTGCCGTCTCAGGTGATCATTATCGTGAGGCGCGCTGGCTGAAAACGGACCTCGCCAGCGCGCTGACCTCTCGTGTCCACGAGGGGTCTTTTTTATTGCCGGCGGGGCCGCGACCACGACAGCTCACATCCGGGAGTCCGCACCCATGCCTGACGACAGTTTCCACGTCTTCGACACGACGCTGCGCGACGGGGCGCAGCGCGAAGGCGTCAACCTGACCGTGGCCGACAAGCTCGCCGTCGCCAAGCTCCTCGACGAGTTCGGCGTGCGCTTCATCGAGGGCGGCTGGCCGGGGGCGAACCCCAAGGACACCGAGTTCTTCCAGCGCGCCGCGCGGGAGCTCACGCTGGAGCACGCGCAGCTGAGCGCGTTCGGCGCGACCCGCCGGGCGGGCGTGCGGGCTGCCGACGACCCGCAGGTCGCCGCGCTGCGCGACTCGGGGGCCCCGGTCGTCACCCTGGTGGCCAAGAGCGACGTCCGCCACGTCGAGCGCGCCCTGCGCACCACCGGCGAGGAGAACCTCGCGATGATCGCCGACACCGTCGCCCACCTGTGCGAGCACGGCCGGCGCGTCTTCCTCGACTGCGAGCACTTCTTCGACGGCTACGTCCACGACCCCGAGTACGCGCTCAGCGTCGTGCGCGCCGCCGCCGGTGCCGGCGCCGACGTCGTCGTACTCTGCGACACCAACGGGGGCATGCTGCCCGCCGACGTCACCCGCATCGTCGGCGAGGTCGGCGCCGCCACCGGCGCGCGGCTGGGCATCCACGCCCAGGACGACACCGGCTGCGCCGTCGCCAACACGCTGGCCGCCGTCGACGCCGGCGCCACCCACGTGCAGTGCACCGCCAACGGGTACGGCGAGCGGGTGG
This sequence comes from Streptomonospora halophila, assembly GCF_039542725.1. Lineage (NCBI taxonomy): Bacteria > Bacillati > Actinomycetota > Actinomycetes > Streptosporangiales > Nocardiopsidaceae > Streptomonospora > Streptomonospora halophila. The sequence goes on from NZ_BAABIK010000008.1 coordinate 34,543, forward strand.
GCAACGCCAACCTGTTCACGGTGGTGGGGGCGCTCGCGCTCAAACAGGGCCGCGACGTGCTCCCCGAAGGCTGCCTGCCCCGGATGACGCGCGTCTCCCAGGCCGTCGCCGAGATCGTGAACATCTCGCCCGCCACCCACCAGCCCTACGTGGGGGTCTCCGCGTTCGCGCACAAGGCCGGGCTGCACGCCTCGGCGATCAAGGTCGACCCCGACCTCTACCAGCACATCGACCCCGTCCTCGTGGGCAATGACATGCGGATGCTGGTCTCGGACATGGCCGGGCGCGCCTCCATCGAGCTCAAGGCCAAGGAGTTGGGCTTCGACCTCTCCGGCGACCGCGAGCTGCTGGGCCGGCTCGTCGACCGGGTCAAGGAGCTGGAACTGAGCGGCTACAGCTTCGAGGCGGCCGACGCGTCGCTGGAGCTGCTGGTGCGCGAGGAGCTGGGCAGCCCGGTGCGCTACTTCGACACCGAGTCCTGGCGCGTGATCGCCGAGCGGCGCGGTGCGGGCGGCGGCCAGGGGGCGTCCAGCGAGGCCACCGTCAAGCTCGAGGTCAAGGGTGAGCGGGTGATCGCCACCGCCGAGGGCAACGGCCCGGTCAACGCCCTCGACCGTGCGCTGCGCAGCGCGATGGAGGGCGTCTACACCGCGCTGGCGGGTCTGGAGCTGACCGACTACAAGGTGCGCATCCTGGAGGGCAACTCCGGCACCGGCGCCGTCACGCGCATCCTGGTGACGTTCGGCGACGGCCGCGGCGAGTGGACGACCGTCGGCGTGGGCGAGAACGTCATCGACGCGTCCTGGATCGCGCTGAAGGACGCGATGGCCTACGGCCTGCTCCGCCAGGGCTACCCCCAGAACTGACACCGCGGCCCCGGCCGCCGTGCGACCGCCGGCCCGGGCCGGATCAGTCCTGCACCCACCCGTTGGGCTCGCAGCCCTGCAGGCCGAACGTCTGCTGCTGCATGACCGGCGCGGGCTCCCCCTTACCCGGGCAGGAGACGTGCCCGCGGCCCAGCGCGTGGCCGACCTCGTGGTTGATCACATAGATGCGGTAGGTGCGCAGGTCGCCGTCGAAGTGCTCGACGCCCGAGACCCACCGGTTCTGGTTGATGATCGCCCGGCCGCCGTTGGTGCAGGAGACGCGGCCCATCGTCTGCAGCGGCGCGCACATCCGGTCGACGGTCTCCGGCGCGGCCAGAGCGACCCGGAAGTCGGCGTCGCCTCCCTCCACCCGCTGCATCGATACGCCGTCCTCGCCGCGCCAGCTGCGTTCGTCGGCGAGGATCTGCTCGACGGCGGCGGCGAAGTCGGCGGCCCTGCCGGGCAGGCCCTTCTCGACCTCGACGATGTAGCGCATCCGGGGCCCCTCGCCCGCGGGCTCGCTTCGGCCGGGGACGACCTCCAGTTCGCCGCCGGCCTTCGTGACCTCGTCCTCCACGGACTTCATCACGGCGGGCAGCTCGGCGGATCCCTCGCCCTGGGGCGTCGGCGGGGCCGAGCCCGCCGACGGGCCGCCGGAAGGCCCGTTCTGCTGCGCGTCGCCGGAGGCGCCGCCGTCTCCCCGGGCACCGCCGCCGGAGTCCGCGGATCCGCCCGAGCCGGGGCTACCGGCGCCCTGCGGCGCCGCGGCCGAGGCCGATGCGGAGCCGCCGCCCCGTCCCGGTCCGGCACTGCCGACGCCGCCGGCCTCCTCTCCGGTCAGCTCCGGCGCGCGCTGGTCGAGGATGAGCAGGCCGGTGCCGGCGGCGAGCACGAGCAGGCCCAGCAGGAGTTCGAGACCGTAGCGCCGCCGGCGGTGCGAGCCGCGGCGGTACGGGCGCGGCGAGGGATGCGACAAGCGGTGGCCTTTCTGCGGCTCGGAGTCGGGGCCGAGGCGGTCCCGGGGCCTGCGCGGGACGACCGCAACCGCAGGCGCGAAACGCCTTCGGGATCGGTCCTAGCATCGCAGAAACGGCAAGGAAATCGCGCGTCGTCCATTGTGTCCGAAAAGCGCGTGCCGCCCGTAATTCACCGATCCGCGCGCCGCCGCTCCGCGGCACCGCGCCTGGGTAGGCTGGTTCGCGGACGACGAGACGGTACAGCGGCGAGAACAGGCAGGCAGCAGACGTGCGCATCGCAAGATTCTCCGTGGGCGACGATGTCGGGTACGGCTTGATCGATACCGACGAGGACGGCGGCCAGGAGTACGTGTCGCGCATCAGCGGGCATCCGCTGATGGGCCAGATCCAGCTCACCGGCGAGCGCGCCAAGATCGAGGACGTGCGGCTGCTGTCGCCGGTGCTGCCCAGCAAGGTCGTGTGCATCGGGAAGAACTACGCCGACCACGTCGCCGAGATGAGCGACATCACCGGCGAGAGCACCGAGGAGCCGGTGGTCTTCCTCAAGCCCTCGACCGCGGTGACCGGCCCCGGGGACCCGGTGTTCTACCCGCCGATCTCCCACCGTGTGGACTTCGAGGGCGAGCTCGCCGTGGTGATCTCCCGCCCCTGCCGCGAGGTCCCGCGCGAGCGCGCCAAGGAGGTCGTCTTCGGCTACACCGTCGCCAACGACGTGACGGCGCGCGACCTGCAGAAGTCCGACAAGCAGTGGACCCGCGGCAAGGGCTTCGACTCCTTCTGCCCGATCGGGCCCTGGATCGAGACGGGCCTGACCATCGAGGAGGCCGCCGACCTGCGGGTGACCACCACCGTCGACGGCGAGGTCCGCCAGGACGGGCGCACCTCGCAGTTCATCCACGACATCCCCGCGGTGATCTCCTACGTCAGCTCGTTCATGACGCTGCTGCCCGGCGACGTGTTGCTGACCGGAACCCCGGCGGGGGTCGGACCGGTCGAGGTCGGCGCCGAGATGACGGTCGCGGTCGAACGCATCGGCGACCTGACCAACCGCGTCATCACCCGCGACTGACGGGCCTGCGGCCGGAGGGCGCCCGGCGCCGCCGGGCCTCCCGGGGCGGCCGGCCGGCGCCGCGCCCCGGACTCCCAGCCGACGCACAGACTCGCCCGGGCCCGCGCCCCCGCCGATCCGCCGGCCGCCGTCCCGCGGAATCCGCACCACCGGGAGTCCGCCGAGCACACGGCCGCGCGGGGCGCGGTGCGGCGCCGGGCTTTCGCGAGTTTTCTGTTCTTTTGTCTGTTTTGTGGGTTTGTTCAGGCGGGCGCCTCCGGGGTAGCTTCCCCGAATCCCCCGACGGTCGGCGCCACGGATTCGCGGGCCCTCCACGCGTGCAGCATTCGTGCGAGGGGCGGGCGGAATCCTCCAGGGCTCGCTTCACGAAACGGATTTGGGTGGATCTGTGGATTATGTCAAAGGGATCGTGTCCCTTCTGGGTGTGGAAGGCAGGGACGGCCCCGTCCGGGACCGCGAGCCGCGCACGCGGCCCGCAGGCGGTTTTCCCGCCGGGTACAGCAGGCTCGTCGAGGAACTCGGCGGCTTCACCGTGGACGGAGTGCTGACCGTCCTGCCTCCCGAGGGTGTGCTGCACTACGAACGCAGCCACGACGCCCGCCTCGCCGGGACGGACAAGCGCGTCGACATCGACGGCGGCTACGCCGTGAAGCTGGGCGAGAGAACGGGCGACGAGCACGTCGACCACGACCGAATGCAGTTGTGGGCGGAGGTGGCCCGCGATTCCGGTTGGCGCGTCTTCTGGGAGTACAGCGACCCGGCGACGCGGATCGTGGTCACCGACTACCTCGAGTACTTCGTCTACCGGATGGAACCCGACGAATTCACCTACAAACTGCTGACGCGGGAAATCTCCTGCCGCCCCCTGATCGATGCGGACTGGCCGGGCGAGCGCTTCGACGTCGGGTTCCTCTGATGCGCCCCGAGGCGGCCGCGGTGAACGCGCGGGCGCCGCGCGGCCGGCTCCGCCGCCGCTGACGCGGGCGCCCGCCCGGCGGCCGCCGGGCCCTGCTGCGTCGCGCCGGTCGGGCACCGCTCCCGCCGATAGGCTGGGGCACGTGACTGAGAATCCGATTCGCGTGCGCTTCGCGCCGTCGCCGACCGGCATGTTCCACGTCGGCGGCGCGCGCTCTGCGCTGTACAACTGGGCGCTGGCCCGGCAGCAGGACGAGGGCCGGTTCGTGCTGCGCATCGAGGACACCGATGCCGCGCGCAACAAGCCGGAGTGGACCGAGGGGATCATCCAGGCGCTGGCCTGGCTGGGCATCGGCGAGTCCGACCCGCACTTCGAGGGGCCCTATTTCCAGTCGGACTACGCCGGAAAGCACCGCGAGAGTGCCGAGCGGCTCTACGGCCAGGGGCGCGCCTACTACTGCGACTGCACCCGCGAGCAGGTACAGGCCCGGCGCGACAACCCCAACCTCGGCTACGACGGCTTCTGCCGCGACCGCGGCCTGGAGCCCGGCCCGGGGCGCGCGCTGCGGTTCCGGGTGCCCGAGGGCGGGCCGACCGTGGTGGAGGACGCCATCCGCGGCCGGGTCGAGTTCGACCACGCCTCCATCGAGGACTTCGTCGTCGCCCGAGCCGACGGCTCGCCGCTGTTCGTGCTGGCCAACGTCGTCGACGACGTCGAGATGGGCATCACCGCGGTGATCCGCGGCGAGGAGCACCTGTCCAACACCCCCAAGCAGCAGCTGCTGTGGCAGGCGCTGGACCAGGCGCCGCCGGTGTGGGCGCACCTGCCGGTGATCGTGAACGAGAAGCGGCAGAAGCTGTCCAAGCGCCGCGACAAGGTGGCACTGGAGTCCTACCAGGAGGAGGGCTTCCTGCCCGAGGCGATGGTCAACTACCTGATGCTGCTGGGCTGGGCGCCCGGCGGCGACCGGGAGATCATGCCGTGGGCCGAGATGGAGCCTCTGTTCCGGATCGGCGACGTCAACAGCGCCGGCGCGTTCTTCGACGAGAAGAAGCTGCGCGCGTTCAACGGCGAGTACATCCGTGCGCTGGAGGCCGGCGAGTTCGCGGAGCGCTGCCGCCCGTGGCTGTCGCCCGAGGTCGCGCCGTGGCCGGAGGAGAACTTCGACGAGGACGCCTTCCGCGCCGTCGCTCCGCTGGCGCAGAGCCGGGTGGCGGTGCTGAGCGAGATCGTGCCCAACGTCGACTTTTTGTTCCTCGACGAGCCCGTCGACGACCCCAAGAGCTGGTCCAAGGCGATGAAGCCGGAGACCGCCGGGCCCATGCTGGCCGCCGCCCGCGAGCGGCTGGCCGACCCCGCGCTCGCCTGGGAGCCCGAGGCGCTGCGCGCCGAACTGGAGGCGGCCGGGGGAGGCCTGGGCCTCAAGCTCGGCAAGGCGCAGGCCCCCGTGCGGGTCGCGGTCACCGGGCGCACCGTGGGGCTGCCCCTGTTCGAGTCGCTGGAGCTGCTCGGCCGCGAGCGCACGCTGCTGCGCATCGAGGCGGCGCAGGAGCGCCTGCGGGCGGAGGAGGCGGGTGTGGCGCCGGCGGGCGCCGACGCCGTGCCCGACAGCACCGCCGAGGGCACCGCGGCGGTCGAGTAGCGCGCGGCCCGGTCGGTGCCACCGCGTGGGTGCGACAGCGGTCACACGGGGCCGCGCGGACCGCGGCGGCGGTGCGCGCGGGCCCGCACCCGAGCCGGCGCGGTCGCCCGCCTTCCGCGGGCCCCGGGGCCGCTGCCGGGCTCCCCGGAGGGCCCGATCCGCCTCCGGGTGCCCGCTCGGCAACCGGTTCGCGAGCACTCCGGAAGTCCGCTAGAGTATTGCCTGCGCCGAGGGGGAGCGGGACCGGCGAACGGACCCCCGCCCGCCGAAAGCACTGGGGTATGGTGTAATCGGCAGCACGACTGATTCTGGTTCAGTTAGTCTAGGTTCGAGTCCTGGTACCCCAGCCATGGCGTCCGCGAAGCGGAAGCCGTGACGGACCGAGGTTCGGTCCTCTCGCAGAACGCGATCCAGGCCCCCGTCGTCTAGTGGCCTAGGACGCCGCCCTCTCAAGGCGGTAACGGCGGTTCGAATCCGCTCGGGGGTACGCAGCAGGGAGAGGCTCCCGCCATGCGGGGGCTTTTTTACTGCGAACGGCGGGCGATTCGTCCGCATCCGCGGGGCTTCGGTCCCGCACCGGCGCCCCTGTCGTCTAGTGGCCTAGGACGCCGCCCTCTCAAGGCGGTAACGGCGGTTCGAATCCGCTCAGGGGTACCAGCGAGCAGCGGCCTCCGCCCGCGGGCGGAGGCCGCTGGCGTCTTTGGGCCCTGGTGCGCGGCACGGGCGAGCGGTCGCGCCGCCCGCGCGGCGGCGCCTAGCCGAACCTGCGGGCCGACTCGTCCTCCTGGGCGAGCAGGCGCAGTGCCGTCAGCGCCTGGCCCATCAGCGCCGACGTCACCACCACCTCCTGCACGGTGTCCGCGCGCGCGGCCCCGGGGTCGATGCAGGAGATGTCCCATTCGGCCGCCCGGTGCGCGGCTTCGGCGTAGCCGCACAGCATCTCCGGCGCCGGGGGAGTGCCCAGCCGGTCCAGCGTCGCCACCGCCCGGACGAGGCCGCCGCGCGCCGGCGAGGCCGCGTCGACCTTCCAGCCCAGCTCCGCCAGCAGCTCGTCGGTGCGGCGTTCGGCGCGCTGCCACAGGGGGTCGTCGGCCGGAGCCTCGAACTGCGGCGTCACGGCGTACTGGGCGATTCCGAGGAGCGTGTGCAGCTCCAGTCCGGGGTCGTCGACCGCGGCCAGCACGGCGCGGATGCGGCCGAGCGGGACCTCGGCCACCTCCACCAGCGCACGCACCAGCCGCAGGCGCTTGAGGTGGTCCTCGGTGTAGTCCGACTGCGTCGCCGAGACCGCCTCGCCCCGGGGCAGCAGGTTCTCGCGCAGGTAGTACTTGATCGTCGCCACGGGTACGCCGCTGCGCCTGCTCAGCTCCGAGATCCGCATCCGCTTCGCTCCCTCTTGCCTACTCCATTGGATAGTACTACTCTCCAATATTAGAGAGTTGCACTATCCAATCGATCGTGAAACGGGAGGCGGTATGCGCTACACGGTCCTTACCGAGCAGGGCGCGGGCGTGCTGGACGCCGAGCCGGAGCCGGCGGGCCCCGACGGAGCGGGCGAGCGGCGCCTGCTCGCGCCGCTGGAGGCGCCTGTGCTCGGCTGGGAGCGCCGCTCCTACGGCTGGTGCCGCGGCGACTCCTGCATCCCCGCGTCGGCCGTCTCCGGCATCGAGCACGCCGGCCGGATCGACGTGGGCGCGTTCGCCGAGCTCCACGGGAGCCTCGCGGTCGCCGACCACGACCACGGGCTGCTGGCCGCGGTCCCGGCGCCCGACACCGGCCCGCGCGGCGGTGCGGCGCCCGACTTCGCGCTGCGCGGCGCCGACGGGGCGCTCCACCGCCTCAGCGGCCTGCGCGGCCGCAAGGTGGCGCTGGTGATGTGGGCGTCCTGGTGCGGCTGCCGCTACGACCTGCCCGCCTGGGAGGAGCGGCACCGCGAGCTGTCCCCGCACGGCCTGACCGTCGTCAGCGTCGCGATGGACCGCAGCGCCGAGGACGCCCTTCCCTGGATCGCGGAGGCCGCACCCTCCCATCCCGCCCTGATCGACACTGAGGGTCAGGTGGCCGCCCTGTACGACGTCGTCAACGTCCCCACCGCGGTGTGGATCGACGAGCGCGGTGACATCGCCCGGCCGCAGGACACCCAGGTCGCCACCGACCTTTTCCAGTCGATGAACGGCCTCAGCTCCGAGGCGTCCCTGCGCGCGCTGCGCCGGTGGGTGCACGAGGGCGACGCGGGCCTCGGCGGTGGAGACCGGGCCCCCGGGTTCCGCACGCCCACCGCCGAGGGACAGCGCGCCCGCGCCCACGCGCGCATCGCCGTCGAACTGCACAGGCGCGGCGAGACCGGAGCCGCCGACCGCCACTACAGCCGCGCCGCCGACCTCGCGCCGCACGACGTCACGGTCCGCCGCGGCCTGATGGGCCTGCGCGGAGAGGACCCCTTCGGCGACGCGTACTTCGCGCTGCGCGAGGAGCTCGGCGCCGCGGGAATCCCGGTCTACCGCCCCATCCGGCCCGAACCGGCCGCCGAAGCGGAGGTGTGACGGATGCCCGAGGTGCAGACCGGCCGAACCACCACCGAGCCCCGCGACGGCCTGACCGTCTTCCTGCTGGGAGCCCGCGTCAACGCGCTGCTCCAGCCGCACCGCTGGGTCTGGGTCGCTCGCGCGTTCCGCCGGATGGACGCCGAGCTCGCGGCCGCCCCCGACCGCGGGCTGCTGCACTCGCGCACGCTGCCGAGCATGCGCGGGGTCACCGTCATCCAGTACTGGGAGTCCACCGAGGCGCTGCTGCGCTACGCCCACGACGCGACCCACAGCGCCGCCTGGCGCCGCTATTACCGCCAGGGCGGCGACGCCGCGGGCCTGTGGCACGAGACCTACGAGGTCGGGCTGCCGCAGAGCGGCGGCGGTGCGGAGGCCGAACGCGAGGGTACGGAGCCCGCGCGCGGCTACGAGGCGATCTACGCCAACGTGCCCCCCATGGGGCTGGGCCGGGCGCTGGGCACCCGGCCCGTCGACCGCGAGACGCGTCGGGCCCTCGACCGCCTCGCCCTGCGGCGCGCACGCGCCCGCGTCCGGGCGAACGAGCGTGCGGGCGAGTGAACCGCCGGGCGGCGAGGACAGCCCGGGCCTCTCGCGGGCCCGCGCCCCTGCGCCACGTTCGGCCCCGGCGCGCAGCGGGCACGAACCGACCATGGAGCACCCGCGCCAGTACCCGAGCCGGGCGCGTCTGCGGCGCCGCCGCGTCGGGGCCGGCGTCGCCGCCGCCGTGCTCGCCGCCGTCGCCTGCACCGACGGCGGTGCGGAGGGCGGCGGCTCCGGGCGGTCGCCGTCACCCGGGGCCGCGGACTCCGCAACGGCCGCGCGCCTGGTGCCGCCGGGCGATCCCGAGGTCGCGGCCACCGGTCTGGAGGTCCCTTGGGGAGTCGCGGCGCTGCCCGGCGGCGGGGCGCTGGTCTCCGAGCGCGACTCCGGCCGCATCCTGCTGATGACCCCTGAAGGGCGCATCCGCGAGGTCGGCACCGTCGAGCCGGCGCGGGCCCAGGGCGAGGGCGGGCTGCTGGGCATCGCCGTCCGGCCGGACGAGCCGCGCCCCGACGCGCTCTTCGCCTACTTCACCACCGCCTCCGGCAACCGCATAGCGCGCTTCGAGCTGGACCGCTCCGGCGACGGGCCGCCTTCCCTCGGCGACTCCGAGGTGCTGGTCGAGGGCATCCCCAGCGCCGCCTTCCACAACGGCGGCAGGATCGCGTTCGGCCCCGACGGCCTGCTTTACGCCGCCACCGGCGACGCGGGCGACGGCTCGCGCTCGCAGGACACCGGCAGCCTCGGCGGCAAGATCCTGCGCATGACGCCCGAGGGCGAGCCCGCGGAGGGCAACCCCTTCGGCAACCTCGTCTTCAGCTACGGCCACCGCAACGTCCAGGGCCTGGCCTGGGACTCCGACGGCACCCTCTTCGCGACGGAGTTCGGCCAGGACCGCTTCGACGAGGTCAACGTCATCGAGGCGGGCGGCAACTACGGCTGGCCCGAGGTCGAGGGCACCGGCGGCGAGGACGCCTCCGGCGACTACATCGACCCGGTCGTCACCTGGACCACCGACGAAGCCTCGCCCAGCGGTGCGGCGATCGCCGGCAACTCGCTGTGGGTCGCCGCGCTGCGCGGCGAACGGGTGTGGCGGGTGCCGCTGACCGGGCAGGACGACGACCCGGTCGGCGAGCCGGAGTCCCTGTTCGCCGGCGACTACGGCAGGCTGCGCACGATCACCGCGGTCCCCGGCGGCGACCTGCTGGTCGCCACCAGCAACCGCGACTCCCGCGGCGACCCCGTCGAGGAGGACGACCGCATCCTGCGCATACCGCTGGAGGACTGAGGGCCCCGCTCAGCGGGGCCTCCGGCGCACCGAGCGGCCCCGGCGCCGCCCGTGCGCCCTTCCCGCCTCAGTGCCCCGGCGCGTCCTGGCTGTGCAGGGCCTCGTTGATCTTCTCCGCGGCCGAGGTGACCGCCTGGGCGTGCAGGCGCCCGGGCGCGCGCGAGAGGCGCTCCAGCGGCCCCGAGACCGACACGGCGGCGATGACGCGGCCGCCGGGTCCGGAGATGGGCGCCGACACCGAGGCCACGCCCTGCTCGCGCTCTCCCACGCTCTGGGCCCAGCGGCGGCGGCGCACCTGGGCCAGGCTGTTGCCGCTGAACTTGGCGTCGGCGAGGACCCGGCGGATGCGCTCGCCGTCCTCCCAGGCCAGCAGCACCTGGGCCGCCGATCCCGCGCTCATGGGCAGCTCGCTGCCCACCGGCACGGTGTCGCGCAGCCCGCTGGTGCGCTCGGCGGCGGCCACGCACACGCGGACGTCGCCCTGGCGCCGGTAGAGCTGGGCGCTCTCGCCGGTGAGGTCGCGCAGCTGCACCAGCACGGGCGAGGCGACGGCCAGCAGCCGGTCCTCGCCGGTGGAGATGGACAACTCGCCCAGCCGCGGCCCCAGCACGAACCTGCCCTGGCTGTCGCGGGTGACCATGCGGTGGCGCTCCAGCGCGACGGCCAGCCGGTGGGCGGTGGGGCGGGCGAGACCGGTGACCCGCACGAGCTGGGCCAGGGACGCGGGCCCCGACTCCAGCGCGTCGAGCACCGACATCGTCTTGTCGAGCACACCGACACCGCTGGATGAGCTAGAGTTGTCCATGGCTTGATATTGACGTCTCGCCATTTGGAATGCAAATCGTTCGACGTGCTGCGTTCCGCCGCTCGGCGCGATGCAGGCGGCCGCCGGCTCCGTTGCGGCCGCCGCGGCGGCGAGAGAATCCTCTCCTGGAAAGTCCGGAAAGTGACGAGACGCGAGGAGGCGTCGCACATGGCTCGCACGATGGCCGAGAAGGTCTGGGAGGAGCACGTCGTCAGGCGTGCCGACGGAGAACCCGACCTGCTCTACATCGACCTGCACCTCGTGCACGAGGTCACCAGCCCGCAGGCGTTCGAAGGGCTTCGGCTGGCCGGCCGTCCCGTGCGCCGCCCGGACCTGACCATCGCGACCGAGGACCACAACGTGCCGACCGAGAACATCCTCGGTCCCATAGCCGACAAGGTCTCGCGCACCCAGATCGAGACGCTGCGCAAGAACGCCTCCGACTTCGGGGTCCGCCTGTTCCCGATGGGCGACCTCGACCAGGGGATCGTGCACGTCGTGGGCCCGCAGCTGGGCCTGACCCAGCCGGGTATGACCGTGGTGTGCGGCGACAGCCACACCAGCACCCACGGCGCCTTCGGTGCGCTGGCCTTCGGCATCGGCACCAGCCAGGTCGAGCACGTGCTGGCCACCCAGACCCTGCCGATGGCTCCGTTCAAGACCATGGCCGTCACCGTCGAGGGCTCGCTGCCGCCCGGGGTGACCGCCAAGGACATCATCCTCGCCGTCATCGCCGAGATCGGCACCGGCGGCGGCCAGGGCTACGTCATCGAGTACCGCGGCCAGGCCGTCCGGGAGCTGTCCATGGAGGCCCGGATGACCATCTGCAACATGTCCATCGAGGCGGGCGCCCGCGCGGGGATGATCGCCCCCGACGAGACCACCTTCGACTACGTCCGGGGCCGCCCGCACGCGCCGCAGGGCGCCGACTGGGACGCCGCCGTCGAGCACTGGAAGAGCCTGCGCACCGACGACGGCGCGGCCTTCGACCGCGAGGTCGTCCTCGACGCCGCGCAGCTCAGCCCGTTCGTCACCTGGGGCACCAATCCCGGCCAGGGCGCGCCGCTGGACAGCGCGGTGCCCGACCCCGAGGGCTATGAGGACCCCGCCGAGCGCGCCGCCGCCGAGAAGGCCCTGGACTACATGGACCTCACCGCGGGCACCCCGCTGCGCGACGTCCGGGTCGACACCGTCTTCCTGGGCTCCTGCACCAACGGGCGCATCGAGGACCTGCGCGCCGCCGCGGAGATCATCAAGGGCCGCACGGTGGCCGACGGCGTGCGGATGCTGGTCGTACCGGGTTCCATGCGGGTCAAGGAGCAGGCCAACGCCGAGGGGCTGGGCGAGGTCTTCACCGCCGCGGGCGCCGAGTGGCGCGAGGCCGGCTGCTCGATGTGCCTGGGCATGAACCCCGACCAGCTCAAGCCGGGCGAGCGCAGCGCCTCCACGTCCAACCGCAACTTCGAGGGGCGGCAGGGCAAGGGCGGCCGGACCCACCTCGTCTCGCCGCTGGTCGCCGCCGCGACCGCGGTGCGGGGCACCCTCTCCTCGCCCGCCGACCTGTAGCCGACCGCCCACGACAGGCACGAAAGAGCTGACACCGACATGGAGAAGTTCACCGTTCACACCGGCAGCGCCGTGCCGCTGCGCTACAGCAACGTGGACACCGACCAGATCATCCCCGCCGTCTACCTCAAGCGGGTCGCCCGCACCGGCTTCGAGGACGGCCTGTTCGCGGCCTGGCGCGCCAGCGACCCCGAGTTCGTGCTGAACAAGCCCGAGTACGCCGGCGGCAGCGTCCTCGTCTCCGGCACCGACTTCGGCACCGGCTCCTCGCGTGAGCACGCGGTGTGGGCGCTGCAGGACTACGGGTTCAAGGCGGTGCTGGCGCCGCGCTTCGGCGACATCTTCCGCGGCAACGCGCTCAAGGGCGGGCTGCTGGCGGTCGTGCTGCCCTACGACGTCATCGAGCGGCTGTGGGCGGCCGTGGAGGCCGACCCCGCGACGCAGGTGACGGTCGACCTGGAGGCGCGCGAGGTGCGCGCGGCCGACATCGTCCAGCCGTTCGAGCTCGACGACTACACGCGCTGGCGGCTGATGGAGGGTCTGGACGACATCGCACTCACTCTGCGTCACACCGATGACGTCGACGCGTTCGAGAACCAGCGCCACGCATGGCTTCCGGTCACCCAGTAGACGGCGAATCCCCGGAATTTTACCTTGATTTGGCGCGGCGGCCGCGGGAGGCGCACCGCCGCGCCAACGCACTGCCGCCGGATGCCCGGATTCCCGCCGTACGTAGGCTTTTGGGCATCACGGAAGCGGTCAAAAGGGATCCCGTTCGTGCCTCCGAGCGGGTCGATCTGACGCTCCTCACGCTCCCTCCGCAGGTCGAAGACCCTCCGACACGCTGAATTCACGGGCGTTTGTGTTTGTGTCCAGGGCATGCTGTCCCCTAATTTCGTGCGAGCAAGGGGGAACCGGAGGAACCAATGAACAAGCGTGACCTGATCGACGCGATCTCTGACCGTATGGGCGACAAGAAGACCGCCACCGAAGCCGTCAACGCGGTGCTGGAGACCATCCAGTCGGCCGTCGCTTCCGGCGAAAAGGTCGCCGTGACCGGCTTCGGCGTCTTCGAGAGGGGCGAACGGGCCGCTCGTGAGGCCCGCAACCCTGCTACCGGGGCGACTATCAACGTCCCGGCGAGCTACGTGCCGAAGTTCCGCCCGGGCTCCGACTTCAAGGCCCTGGTGAACGGCGAGAAGTGACCCCCGGCGAAGCCGAGGGCTGAAGTGCGCGCCCGGGTCCCCCGAGAGGGCCCGGGCGTTCTTCATGCGCGCGCCCGCGTGCGGCACGCCCCGGGTGGACCGCCGACACGGCCGGCGCCGCACCTCACCACGCGAAGCGCGCCAGCAGCTTGGCCGTATGCGGCCCCACACCCAGCCGGGCGGCCTCACGGAGGTCGGCCGCGGTGTCCACGTCGCGCCGCACGCTCGGCGCCCGCGAGCCGTCGAGCTCCGCGGCCCCGCCGGCCAGGTGCCGGCGCCGCGAGCCGCCCTCGAACGCCGGGGCGAAGCGGGCCCCCGCCCGCACGGCGTACAGCGTGGTGCCGACGCCCGGCGCATCGGCCAGGAAAGAGCGCTCGTGGCCCCGCGCCTGCGCGAGCACATCGTCCAGTTCGCCCGGACGCAGCGCCGGGAGGTCCGCCGACAGCGCACAGCGCCCCCACAACGGGTGTGTGCGCCCGGCTGCGGCGGCTCCGTGCTCCAGCGCGGGGTTGAGGCCGGTCCCCGGCTCGCCGCCCACGACGGCGGCTCCCAGCGCCTCCAGCGCCGCGGCGGCCCGCTCGTCCTGCGTGACCGCGAACACCGCGCCCACCCGCTCGGCGGCGACGGCCGCCATCACCGTGTCGCAGGCCACCGCCAGCGCCAGGTCGGCGCGCGGCAGGCCCGCCGCCCCCGACAGCCGGGACTTGGCGCGCTCCAGCCCTTTCACCGGGACCACCAGCGACCAGGGCCGGTCCTGATCCTGCGGCGGCATCGCCCCTCCTCGACTCGCTGATCGGCGCACCGCGCCCCCGGGCGGCCGCGCGGGCAGGCCAGGGCGCCGCGCCGGCCGACCGCAGGCGGCACGGCACGCCGCGCGCACCGCCCCGCCGGAGTGGAGCGGGGCGTACCGCGCCCCGTCCGCTCGCCGGTTGCAACGGGCGCGACATGGGGGATCTTCCCGGCGGCCTAGACTGGACCGGCCGCAGGCGGCCGCCGGCCACCGCCGGGGCCGCGACGCGGAAAGGCCGGCGCGCAAGCGGCGAGGCAGGTCGAATCGGAGGAGTCCGTGGCACAGCAACGCGAATCGCGGTGGGTCAAGGCGGTCGTGGCCGCCATCGTCCGCCCGGTCCTGGGAGCCGTCACCAAGGCGGAGTGGCAGGGGCAGGAGAACGTCCCGCGCGAGGGCGGCGTGATCATCGCCGCCAACCACCTGTCGATGGCCGACCCACTGACCATCTCGCACTACCTCTACGTCGCCGGGCGGCGCTGGCCCACCTTCACCGCCAAGGAGGGCGTCTTCCGCATCCCCCTGGTCGGCGCGGTGGCCCGCAGCACCGGCCAGATCCCCGTGAAGCGCGGCAGCACCGACGCCGTCAAGGCACTCAAGGAGGCCGAGGCCGCCCTCACCCGCGACGGCTCCTCGGTGATCTTCTACCCCGAGGGCACCTGCACCCGCGACCCCGACCTGTGGCCGATGGCCGCGCGCACCGGTGTCGCCCGGCTCGCGCTGAGCACCGGCGCGCCCGTCGTCCCGCTGGCGCACTGGGGCGAACAGCACCTGCTGCGCTACGGCACCGCCAAGCTGCGCCCCTTCCCGCGCAAGCGCGTGCAGATCGTCGCCGGGCCGCCGGTGGACCTCTCGGCCTACCGCGGCAAGCCGATGACGGCCACCGTGCTCCGCGACGCCACCGCCGAGATCATGCGGCGCATCACCGAGCTGCAGGCGGATCTGCGCGGCGAGGTGCCGCCGGCCGAGCCCTACGACATGAAGAGGGTCCGCCAGGCCTCCTCCGGCGACTCCGGGACGCCGGAGGCCGCCGAGGCCGCTCCCGAGGTCCCCGAGGCGGGCGCGGCGGGCGGCGCCGGCGTGCAGCCGGCCGCGAGCGCCGACGGAGGCCGGGCGCCGGCCGCCGCCAACGGCGCCGGCGAGCAGGACTCCGACGGCGAGCGGAAGCCCCGCGGGTGAGCGGCGGCGCGCGAGCACGGGGGAGGAGCACATGACCAAGGTCGCGGTGATGGGCAGCGGTTCCTGGGGGACCGCGTTCGCCAACATGGTCGCCGACGCGGGCGCCGCCGAGGTGGTCGTGCACGGGCGGCGGTCCGAGGTCGTCGACGCGATCAACCAGCGCCACGAGAACCCCGCCTACTTCCCGGGTATGGCGCTGAACCCCGCCCTGACCGCCACCGCCGACGCAGCCAAGGCGCTGCACGAAGCGGACTTCGTCGTCCTCGCCGTGCCCTCGCAGACGCTGCGCGGCAACCTCTCCGCATGGCGCGAGCACATCGGCGGGCAGGCCGTCCTCGTGAGCCTGATGAAGGGCATCGAGCTCGGCACCTGCCGCCGGATGAGCGAGGTCGCCACCGAGGTGTCGGGCGTGCCCGAGGACCGGGTCGCGGTCGTCTCGGGCCCCAACCTGGCCCGCGAGATCGCCGAGCGCCAGCCCGCCACCGCCGTGATGGCCTGCCGCCACGAGCCCACTGCCGTGCGGCTGCAGCACATCTGCAAGTCGGCGTACTTCCGGCCCTACACCGTCACCGACGTGGTCGGCGTTGAGCTGGGCGGAGCCGTCAAGAACGTCATCGCCCTGGCCGTCGGCGTCGCCGTGGGGATGGGCTTCGGCGACAACGCCAAGGCCTCACTGATCACCCGCGGCCTGGCCGAGACGGTGCGCTTGGCGGTCTCGCTGGGCGCCGGCGAGCACACGCTGGCCGGCCTGGCCGGGCTCGGCGACCTCGTCGCCACCTGCGGGTCGCCGCTTTCGCGCAACCGGACCTTCGGTGAGAAGCTCGGCTCCGGCATGACGCTGGAGGAGGTCGTCGCCGCGACCTCGCAGACCGCCGAGGGCGTGAAGTCCTCGGAGTCGGTGCTGGAGCTGGCCCGCCGCACGGGCGTGGAGATGCCCATCACCGAGGCGGTCGTGGCGATGATGCACCACGACCTCTCGCCTGCCGAGGCCCTCGCGGCGTTCATGTCGCGTACGGCCAAGCCGGAGCGCTACGGGTTCTGACCCGGCGCAGCGCCGCGCGTGCGCGCCGCCGCGCCGGGGCGGGCCGGACGCGTGCACGCCCGGCCCGCCCCGACCCGCCACGACCACCGAGCAACGGAGATCCGCCGCACCATGCACCAGCAGGGGGAGAACACCCGCGCCCTGGGCCTGCCCGCAGCGCCCGCGCCGCCCCAGCGTCCGCTGCGGGCCCCGGTCCACCGCAGCACCACCTACGCGTTCGGCTCTTCCCGGGAGTACGCCGACGTCCTGGCCGGCGAGGCGCCCGGCTACTCCTACGCGCGCATCGACACCCCCACCGCGAGCGCCTTCGCCGCGGCGGTGGCCGCGATGGAGGGAGCCGGCTGCGACCGCGAGGTGCGCGGCGAGGCCTTCGCCTCGGGGATGGGCGCGGTGAGCAGCACGCTGCTCGCGCTCACCGGCGCCGGCGCGCACGTCGTCGCCTCGCGGTCCATCTACGGCAACACCTATTCGCTGCTCGACGGCCTGCTGCGCAGGTTCGGCGTGCACACCGACTTCGTCGACATCACGGACACGGCCGCCGTGCGCGCCGCGGTGCGGCCCGAGACCGCGGTGGTCTTCACCGAGACCCTGTCCAACCCGACCATGACCGTCTCCGATCTGCCCGCCCTGGGCGGGATCGCCGACGAGGCCGGCGCCGTCCTGGTCGTCGACTCCACCTTCGCCACGCCGGCCGTGTGCCGCCCGCTGGAGCACGGCGCCGGCGTCGTCCTCCACTCGGCGACCAAGTACATCGGCGGGCACAGCGACGCCACCGGGGGAGTGGCGGTCGGCGGCGCGGATCCCATGGCCCGGGTGCGCGCGGCCCGCATCGACCTCGGTCCCTGCCTGGCCCCCGACGAGGCGTTCCTCCTGCACCGCGGCCTGGAGACGCTGCCGCTGCGCGTCGCCCGCCAGTGCGAGAGCGCGGCCGCCTTCGCCGCCGCAGTGGCCGGGCACCCCGCGGTCGAGCGGGTCGACTACCCGGGACTGCCCGGCCACCCCGGCCACGGGCTCGCCGAGCGGCTGTTCGACGCCGGCCGCCGGGGCGCCGTCGTCACCGTGACCCCGCGCGGCGGCCGGGAAGCGGGCATGGCCTTCGCCGACGCCCTGCGCACGGCCACCATCGGCGCGTCGCTGGGCGGCACGCACACCCTGGCGGGCCACGTCGGCTCGACCACCCACCGCCAGATGAGCGACACGGCGCTGCGCGAGGCCGGGATCGGGCCCGCGGCGGTACGGTTCTCCATCGGCCTGGAGGACGCGGACGACCTCGCGGCCGACGCCCGTGCCGCGCTGGACGCGGCGTGCGGTGGACGGTGACCGGCGCGCCCGCAGCCGGCGGCGCTTCGGCGGCGCGGGCCGCGGGGACACGACGGAAGAACGAATGGGCGCAACGGGTGCGGATCGGTTCCGGAGCCCGGTGAGCGGAGGATAGAGTCGGGCAGCATGGCCGAGCAGCGTAAAATCCGGGTCGCCGTGATCTTCGGCGGACGCAGTCCCGAGCACGAGATCTCCTGCGTCACCGCGGGCGGGGTGATCTCGGCGATCGACACCGACCGCTACGAGGTCGTGCCCATCGGCATCGCCCGCGACGGCTCCTGGGTGCTGTACTCGGCCGACCCGGGTCAGCTGGCGATCGTCGACGGCCGACTGCCCGAGGTCCACACGTCCGGGCCCGAGCTGGCGGTCCCCTTCAGCGGCGCCACCGACCTGATCGTCCTCGAAGGCGACTCCTCGCGCAGGCTGGGCGGCTTCGACGCGGTACTGCCGCTGCTGCACGGCCCGCTCGGCGAGGACGGCACCATCCAGGGCCTGTTCGAGATGATGGACGCCCGATACGCGGGCGCAGGCGTGTTCGCCAGCGCCGCGTCGATGGACAAGGTCTTCATGAAGGCCCTGTTCACCGGGCACGGCATCCCCACCGGCGACTACGTCGCGGTGCCCGACCGGATGTGGCGGGGCGAGCGCAAGCGCGTCCTGGACGACATCGCCGATCTGGGCGGGACGGTGTTCGTCAAGCCCGCGCGCGGCGGCAGCAGCGTCGGCATCAGCAAGGTGCCCGACGCCTCGGACACCGACGCCGTCACCGCGGCCGTCGAGGCGGCGCGCCGGCACGACCCCAAGGTCATCGTCGAGGCGGCCGTGCCGGGCCGCGAGGTCGAGTGCGGTGTGCTGGAGTCGCTCGAAGGCGGTGCGCCGGACGTCTCCCAGCCCGCCGAGATCCACGTGGCCGACGGGTTCGACTTCTACGACTTCGAGGCGAAGTACCTGTCCACGAGCGGCCTGACCATCCCGGCCGAGCTGCCCGTCGAGGTCGTCGCCGAGATCCGCCGCGAGGCCGCCCGCACCTTCGAGGCGCTGGGCTGCGAAGGGCTCGCCCGGGTGGACTTCTTCTACGGCGACGACGGGCGCGTCTACGTCAACGAGATCAACACGATGCCCGGGTTCACTCCGTCCTCGGCGTTCCCGCAGATGTGGGCCGAGTCGGGGCTGGACTACACGTCCCTCGTCGACCGGATGATCCAGACGGCCCTGCGCCGCGCGCCCGGCCTGCGCTAGCGCGCGCCGCCCGCCGAGCACGCCTCTTCGCGACCCTTCCGGGGCCGCGTCCCGCCCGCCCGGCCGGGACGCGGCCCCAGCGCATGTGGAGGGCGGGAGGCGGTGCCCCGACGCATTCCGCCTCCCGCCCTCGCAAACCCCGCGGCCGGGCCCTGCCGCCCCCGGCCGCGGGATTATCGGGGTTGGTCCGTTCGCCGGCGGTCCCTCACGATGCCGTGCAGGTCTCGCCGTTCACCTCGAACGCGGTCGGCTCCGCGGCCGATCCGCCGTTCTCGGCGTTGAATCCGAAGGACACCGACGCCCCGGCCGCGACGTCGCCGTTCCAGTCGGTGTTGGAGGCGGTCACGCGTGTGCCCTCCTGTGCGAACTGCGCCGACCAGCCGTTGGTGACGGTCGATCCGTCGGCGAAGTCCCAGGCGACCGACCAGTCCTGCAGCGCCGAGTCGCCCTCGTTGGTCATCGAGACGTTGGCCGTGTAGCCGCCGGACCACTCGTTGGCGATGCTGTAGTCCACGGTGCACTCGGCCGGGCCGCCGCCGCTGCCGCCGCCGCCGGTGGTCACCGACACCTCGGGCGAGGGCGAGGACGCGTTGCCCGCGGCGTCCAGGGCGACCACGTAGAAGCTGTAGGAGGTCTCGGCCTGCAGCCCGCTCACGGTCGCCGACGTGCCTCCGGAGGTGGTGGCCACCACCTCGCCGGTCGCGGCGTCGTGGACCTCGTATCCGGTCACGCCCACGTCGTCGGATGCGGCGCCCCAGCTCAGCTCGGCGGAGCCGTCCGTGACGGCTCCGGCGCTCGGCGCGCCGGGCGCCGTGGGCACCTGCGTGTCTTCCTCGCCGCCGCCACCGCCGCTGCCGTCGAAGACCACGTCGGAGCAGTTGTAGAAGGCCTCGGGGCTGTCCGAGCGCTCCCAGATCGAGTAGATGACGTGGCGGCCGCTCTTTTCGGGCAGCGTGGCCTGCCAGTAGTACTCGGCGCCCTCGACGCCGCCTTCGCGCAGCGGCGGGTCGGTGACCTCGTCGAACGGGGCGGGCTCCAGGTCGTCCCAGCCCAGCGGCTGGTTCGGGTCCCAGCCGTCCTTGGTGATGTACTGCGTGAAGGTGCCGGGGTGGCGCGCCCACGCGTTGTGCTCGAAGGTGACCGTGTCGCCGGACTGAACCTGGGTGGCGGGCCAGTCGCCGGGGCGGTTGAAGGCGTCGAACTCCTCGGTGGGGCCGCAGAGCTTGCCGTTGGGGATGATCTCGCGGTGCCGGTCGCCGGCGTCGCTGATCAGGTTCCCGAACCAGTTCCAGAAGGGGTAGGAGCTGTATTCGAGGGCCTCTTGGCACATCGGGTTCTGCGGGTTCAGGGAGCCGCCGTTGCCCCCTTCGAGGCCGTCCTGGTAGCAGGCGTAGGTGCGGGTGGCGGGGAAGGTGAAGCCGCCGTGCGCGGCCGCCGGCTCGGCGGGCAGGGCCACGGCGAATCCGGAGGCGAGTACGGCTGCGCCGCCGATGAGGGTGATTCTGCGTGCAAGGTTCACCGTTGCACTCCTCTGAGTCGCACTCCCGTGACCTGGGCGATGTCAGCGGGAGATGGATGGGGGATCCGAGGATGGGAGCGGGGGACGGGTTCGGGATGGGGAGCACCTCAGCGGAGCACGGCCGCAGGGAGCGCTCCCAGGTTTGGGAGCGCTCCCAGGTTGTGCCGAACTACCCCAGAGGCGTTCCTAGCGTGTCCCGCATCACAGGATTCCGCAACCACGGGTAATAGAGACGTAACTCCGAAGCCACATCGGATTCGGCGGCGTCGCAGGTGGCGGACGTCCGGTTTGCGGCGAGGCGGGCGCGCAGCGCTCCCGAGGCGTCCGGCGGCGGCCGCGGGCCCGCCGACCGCCGCCGGACGCGCCGGTACGCAGGCGGGTACCGGAGGCGTTCGGGCGCGGTCGGCGGGCGGGTTCTAGCGCGCGGGCGGCGGAGGCGGCGGGCCCTGGTGGGGGCCGGCCACCGGGCCGGCGCCGGAAGGCGGCGGCCCGGGGAAGGCGGGCGGTGCGGCGTCGGGCGGGAGCTGACCGGGCGCGGCCGGCGCCTGCGGGGGCGATGAGGGCAGCAGGCGGCGCGCGAGGATCGTGCCGCCAGCCGTAGCGGCGGGGAACACCACGACGGCCAGGAACGGGATGGCCAGCAGCAGGTAGCTGGGGATGCCGAAGCCGAACACGAGCATCCGCCGCTGCTTCATCGCCCCGCGGCGGTCCTTGATGCGGCGCATCCCGCGCCGGTCGAAGGCCGCGCCGAGCAGCTCGATGGTGAGCATCCACCCGCCGAAGAAGGCGGCCACGACGGGGACCACCGTCTGGCCGACCACCGGGATGAACCCGCTCGCGAACAGCGGGATCGCGACCAGTGCCGAGACGGAGATCAGGCCCAGCGACTGCCGGACCGCCCGGATGACCGACCGCACCACCGGCTCGTCGGAGTCGGCAGGGGCGTCGCCCAGGTCGTCGTCGACCATCTCGGCGATCTTGTCGTAGAGCGGGAACCCCAGCGCGAGCGTCAGACCGGTGAAGGCCACGACCATGATCAGCACGGCGCCGGCCACCAGCATCACCCCGGCGGCGACGCGCAGCGTCGTCTGCATCCCCGACGACCAGCCGTCGGCGAATGGGGTCAGCCACGCGGTCAAGTCGTCGATGTTGAGCAGCAGCGCCGCCAGGGCGGCCACGAACAGCAGCGACGTGGCCAACGGCGGGATCATGCCCAGCATGAACAGGCGGGGGTTGCGGATGACCAGGGCCGCGCCCTTGAACAGGACGCCGACACCGGAGAAGAAGTCGCGGAGGGGAGTGCTCACGCCGGACGACGATAGTGCGTCCTCCCCCGTCCCCGCACCTTCAGCCGCCCCCGCGCCCACCCGCCCCCGGTTCGGCGGCACGTCCACTCGCCCCGCCAGCTCGCCGGCGCCGCTGCCGTGGTCCCGGTCCGTCCGGGGGCGGAGTGCGGTGCCTGCCGACCGCGCCCGTGTCGGTTCTGGGGCCTCCTGTGCGCTCCCAGGGGCGTGTGCGTGTCGCGGGTTCCCGGCGGGGCGGGCGCAGCCGTGCCGGTCCAGGAACGCCCACCAGGTGCGCAGCGGGACCGTCCGCACCTCGGCGGCGGAGAGCCCCTCCGCCGCGGTCCGCGGCGCCGCAGTGGAGTGGCTGCTCGGCGTGTCGGCGCGGCGGACGGCGTCGGCCAGGACGCGGCGGATGTGCTGATCGGCGCCGTACTCACCGCGCTGAGCCCGGCGGGGTGCGGTGCGTGCTGTGGGAGGTCGGGTTCGGGCTGCCGACCGCTGCCCGGGGCGGGCGGGCGCGGTCCTTCGCCGGAGGCCACACGGAGGTGTGGGGCCCGGCCGGAGCCGCGGCCGCGGGTCGAGGGGGAGGGGCCGTGCGGCGGGGGCGGGTGCGGGCCGTCGCGGCGGCGGGGTCAGCGGTGCCGCGGGCCCTGCGGGCCCGCCGGTCTCCCGGCGGGGGCCGGGCCGGTGCGGGCGAGGGTTGCTCGCGCCGCCGCGCGTATGCGGGGGTCGGGGTGGTGGCGGGCGAACCAGCGCAGTACGAAGCGCGCCTCGGGGTGGCCGAACCCGGCCGCGGAGTCGAAGACGGTCGGCAGTTCGGGGTCGCTGACACCGGGAAACGCGCCGATGCCGCCTGCGCCGTCGTCGTGCCCGTAGGTTCCGGTGCGCAGGCTCGCCGCGAGTCCGTCGAGCAGCGGACCGAGGTGGTCGTGCGGCTGCAGGGAGTCGAGCTTGGCGAACCCGGCGTCGAACAGCCAGCAGCGCGCCCGGCCGCCGAAGTCGGGGTCGCCGCGCAGGCGCTCGTAGCAGCTGCGCGCCTGCAGCGCGTATGCCGACGTCAGGCGGTTGGCCAGGGAGCGGTGCACGCAGTCGTCGCTGCGCCGGTAGACCTCCACCAGCTCGGGCAGCGCCCTCGCCGGGCCGCGCGCGGCGATCCACTCCTGCAGCTCCCGCTCGGCGAAGGGGTCGCCGGAGGCGGCCCGGTCGATCAGCACCTCGGCGTCCTCGGCCATCAGCTCGGCGCGGGTGAGCGGGCGCACCCCGTTGCACACGAGTAGGGCGAACCACAGCCACCGGCCCAGCGGAGTCAGCACGGTGCTCGTGTGTCGGCCGGCGGTGGTTCGCCGGACGCCGCCGGTATCGGAGGCCTCGTGTGCGACGGCGCCGAGGTGCTCCAGCTCCGCCAGGAGCGGTTCGGCGGCCTCGGCGGGGCCGGCCGCATCCGGCGGGCCGTGGGACGGGCCGGTCGGCCGCCGCACGGCCGCGGGAGCGCCGCTCAACCGCGCGTCGGCGGCCAGGTCGGCTGCCATGCGCGGGGCCAGCGGCGTCGGCGCTCCCCGTTCCCTGCCCAGGCTCAGCGCGGTCAGCACGGCGCCGATCAGCGCGTCCGCCGCGTCCTGGTCGGCGCCGTCCGCCGCGCCGACGCGGCGCAGCCGCTCCGCTGCGGCGCCGCGGACCGCGGCGAAGCCGGACCACCAGCGTTCCAGCAGCTCCCCGGAGGCCGGGGACCCGTTCGCCGTGCGCGGGTCGGCGCACACCGGAGCGGCTGCGACCGCCGCGACCAGTTCCTCCGCCGTCGGAAGAGCCGCGGGTGGCAGCGAGTAGCCCAGCCGGCCCCACCCGCCCCGCGGGCGGGTCGGCAGCGCGCCGTCCCCCTCGCCGCGCGCCGCCGCCGCGAAGGCGGCGAAGCCCAGCCCGGGCGCGGCGTCCTCGGCCGGGGGCGCCGCGCCCGGGGAGGCTCCTGCGTGCGGTCGGGCGGCGTCGTGTCCCCGCCCGTCCGTGCCGCTCGCGCCGGAGAGGCGGGGCGCGGCGTCCTCGACGGCCTGTTCGAGGTTGGCCAGGCGTGCCGAGCGCGGGTCGAGCCAGCCGTGCCGGTCCAGGAACGCCCACCAGGTGCGCAGCGCGCCGGGGACCGCCCGCACGTCGGTGGCGGGCAGCGCCTCCCGGGTGGGCACCCAGTGCCGCAGCAGGGTGAAGACGTCGGCCGCCGTCCACCGCGCGACCAGGCCGTCGCCGCCGCAGCCGGGCTCGCCGAGCTTGTAGCCGGTCACCGCGCCCAGAGCGCGCCGCGAGACCGGGGGCACGGGCTGCCCGGCCGCCCAGGAGGCCGCCGCGCGCGGCAGCAGGTCGCGGTAGCGGTCGAGGGTCTCCTCGTCGGCGTTGCTGAAAACCAGGCGCATCGCCACTCCACGTTTCTCGCCCAGGCCGTCCTGGGGCCGGGCCGCACCGGGGCGCCGGACGGCCTGCGCCGGCGGAGTCGGCTCCGCCCGGGTCACGGCGGCCCGCCCGCTGTCCGCCGCCACCTCACCAACAGTGTGGCAGCGGGGACGCTGCGCGGTGGGAAAGTCGCCGATATCCCGTGGATCGCCGAAAGCCGGTTCCCTCCGGCGGTTGCGGAACCGCGGCTCGCCGCACCGCAATCCGGAGCCTTTCGCCGCCCCGGCCACCGGGAACGCCGGAGGTGGGGGCTGCCGGAATGTCGTCGCCGTCCGGCAGAATCGGCGGTATCCGAGACCGTTCGGATTTCCCGGAAGGAACACCGGCACCATGGCCGATCAACCGCTCGTGTTCGCCACCGCGCAGCAGCTCGCGGAATGGTTCGAAGAGCACCATCGCACCGTCGGCCACATCTGGGTGGCCTTCCCGAAGAAGGGGACGGACGCACGCGCCCTCACCCGTTCCGAGGTTCTGGACCTCGCGCTGTGCTACGGCTGGATCGACGGCCAGGCGAGCTCGGCCGGTACCCCGGAGGGGTGGTGGGCGCAGCGGTACTCCCCGCGCAGGCCCCGCAGCCCGTGGTCGAAGATCAACTGCGCGAAGGCCGAGGAGCTGATCAGTGCCGGCCGGATGCGGCCCGCCGGACTGGAGGAGGTCGAGCGCGCCAAGGCCGACGGGCGGTGGGACGCCGCCTACGACCCGCCGAGCACGGCGTCGGTACCGGACGACCTGCGCGAGGCGTTGGACGCCGTTCCGGCGGCAGCGGAGGCCTTCGCCGCCCTGAACAGGAGCAGCAGGTTCACCATCCTGTACTCGCTGCAGGAGGCGAAGCGCCCCGAGACCCGGGCGCGCCGAGTGGCCGACTACGTGGCGCGGCTGGCGGCCGGCGACCCTCCGCGTCCGCCTCAGCGCAGGAAGCCCCGGTAGGGCTCCGGGCCGTCCTCACGAGGGCGCGGCGCACGGCCGCGGGTACGCGGAGCGGCTCCGCCGACCGCGTTCCCGCCCCTACCGGTCGGCCGCCGTCGCCGCCATCGCGGTGCAACGGCGTGTGACGCACTGCCGAGATCACGATGGGCGGCGCCCGGCGCAAGGCAGGGTTCCGCTGACGAGCGGCGGACGCACAGCGCGTGCAGCAGGGCCACAGCAACGCCGCGGCCTGCCGGGCCGCAACCACCGACATCCGCACCCGCAACCGCACCGGCGCGAAGCGGTGCGACAGGCGCAGCGCCGAGAACGACGGCCGCCGGCGGGGTACCACCCGTCACCACGGCGGCACCGCCTCCCGGCCCGCTTGTCCACAGGCGGCGAAGCCGGTGTTGTGCGCCCGGTCGCGCTCCGGTGTGCTGGTGTCATGTCGGAATCCGAACGCTCGCGCCTGCCCGGCCTCCGCGGGCTCGCCGCAGGTCAGCACGGGGTGGTGACCCGGGCCCAGGCGCTGGCGTGCGGGCTTTCGCGCGCCCGGATCGACGGCCTGGTGCGCCGGGGCAGGTGGCAGCGGGTGCATACCGGCGTCTATCTCGTCCACCCCTCCGGCGGAGGCGATCCGCCGCTCGCCGCCCGGGTGATGGCCGTGCAGTTGGCGCTCGGCCCGAGTGCGGTCGCGGTCGGCCCCACCGCCGTACGGCTGTGGGGCCTGCACGGCCTGCCGCCCGGCGGCGCGCCCGAGCGTGTGCACGTCGCCGTCCCCGGCGGCGGGTCGTCCCCGGCCGCGGGTACGCTGCGCCGGTACGCCTGGCGCCCGCCCGTCGGAGAGGTCGCGGTGCGCGGCGGCATCCGGCTGACCACGCCCGGGCGCACGCTGCGCGACGCGGTCCTCGTCTCCGACCGCCTCACCGCCGTCAGCATTCTCGACTCCGCGGTGCAGCGCGGCGCGGTCGCCGCCGATCAGCTGCCCGGCCTGCGCACCGCCAACGCCGGCCGGCCCGGGGCGGTCCGCACCGGGGCGTGGTGGTCGCTCGCCGACGGGCGCGCGCAGAGCAGCCTGGAGTCGCGGATCCGGCTCGTGTGCCACGACGCCGGAGTGCCGCCCGAGACCCTGCAGTACCCCGTTTATCGGGCCGACGGCACGCTCGCGGGGCGCGCCGACCTCGCGTGGCCGAGCCGGGGCGTGATCGCCGAGGCGGACGGACGGGGACCCCACGCCCTGCCCGAGGCCCTCTACGTCGACCGCCGGCGGCAGAACAGCATGGTCAGCACACCGGAGCGCCTGGTCATGCTCAGGTTCACCTGGCGCGACCTCCAGCGCCCGGACGAGATCGCAGCGGCCGTCCGCGACGCCTGCCGCACCTCCGACAGAGGACGCGGATGACGTCGTGCATCCGTCCGGGGCACCGCCCGCGCCCGGCCCCGAGTCGCGCGTGCCGGCGGCGCGCCGGTAGCGGTGCGCACCGAGTGCGGCCCGCCCCCGCGGGCCCGAGACCCCCGGGGCCCGCGCCTCAGAGCGGCAGGAACGGACTCGGCGTGCCGTGCCAGCTCACGTACAGGCGCTCCCGTGCGCGCGTGCAGGCCACGTACAGCAGGGAGCGCTGCGCGTCGAGATCGGCCCGGTGCTGGTTCTCGTCGAGGTCGGCGCTGGTGACCCGGTCCAGCTGGGGCAGCGCGTCGGCCGTCGCGGCGAACACCGCGACGGCCCGGAACTCCAGCCCCTTGACCCCGTGCATGGTGGTCACCCGCACACCGTGCGCGGGGTCGGTGATCGAGTGCTCGCGCGGATGGAATATCCCCGCCGGAAGGGAGCGCGCCCGCAGATGGGCCGCCACCGAGTCGCGCAGCTTGTTGGTGCGCGCCGTCACGCAGACGTCGGCGGGCGCGATCCCCTCGGCCAGCCAGGCCCGCACCCGCTCGGCCAGCGCGTCCAGCTCGGCGGGCTCGTCGGGCGCACCGAACAGCTCGGGCTCGGGGCCGCTGAGAACGCAGCGTGCGGCCCCACCGGGCTCGGTGGCCGAGGAGTCGCCCAGCTCGGTCACCGGCCGCCCGCGCAGGATGCCGTCCGCCCAGGTCAGAATCTGCTCGGTGGTGCGGTAGTTCACCCGCAGCGGGAAGGAGCGGCCGACGATCTCGATGCCGAGCCGGCGGAAGGAGACGGTGTTGTCGTAGATGCGCTGCCGGTTGTCGCCGGCGATGAACATGTCGTTGGGCCCGCGGGGGACCGCGGCGCGCAGGGTGCGCCACTGCGCCGGGTGCAGGTCCTGGGCCTCGTCGACGACCAGGTTGGTGTAGGGCAGCTCGGAGCGCTCGTCGAGGATGCGGGCGGCCTCGGCGTGCAGGTCCTCTGCCGGCACCCGGCGGCTGGTGCGCATCATCGCCCGGACGCTGCTGATGGCGTGCCAGACCTCGCGGCGCTGGTCGGCGTCGAGCGGCGTGGTGCGCCCGACCCGCGCGTCGGGGTCGAGGTAGCCCTCCAGGGTGGTGATCCCGTGCGCGGTGACCACGTGCCGGTACTCCGAGAACAGGAAGTCGACCGGCCAGGGCAGGCGGTGCTGCCGGGTGTAGTTGGCGAAGATCCCGCGGGTGTCGGTGCGCAGCCGGACGTCGGGGTGGACCTCCTTGACCACGTCCAGCGCGAGCTTGTCGGTGGTGACCACGTCGACGTCCTCGACGAGCTCGGGCGGCAGCAGCAGCGCGAGGTTGCGCTTGAGCGACTCCACCAGGGCGTTGGTGAAGCTGGTCAGCAGCACCCGGCCGCCCAGCGGCAGGTGCTCGGCCAGGTGCTTGACCCGGTGCAGTGCGACGACGGTCTTGCCGGTTCCGGGGCCGCCCGAGACCTTCGCGGGTCCGTTGAACCGGGGGCGGTAGGCCAGTTCGCGCTGCATGGGGTGCAGGTAGATCCGCCAGGCGTTGAACTCGCCCGCGAGGACGTCCTCGATCTCCTGGTTGTCGTTGACGACGATGACCCGCTCGCGGGTGTGCCGGATGGCGGTGTCGTAGTCGTCGGGCGCCACGGCGCCGACGGCGGGGCGGCGCGGCACGACGACCTCGTCGCGCACCCGCTGCACCGAGTGGCCCTCGGCCAGGGCGCGCAGCACCTCGTACTGGTCCTGGGGCAGGGCGGGCGCCCAGCCGTGCAGTTCGTCGGCGGTGGCCACGCTGCGGCAGAAGTCGAGGATCTCGGGGTCGATGCCGAGCCGCTGGAGGTCGCGGTCGGTGATCCGGTCGAAGAGGAGGCCGGTGGTGTCGTCGGGGGAGGGGGTGGAGGCGGCGGGGAGCGGTGGGGGTGCCGCCTGCGGCGCCGAGCCGGGGTCTGCCCGGGCGGTGGGGCGCGCCGCGGCGGCGGGTGCCGGCGCGGCCTCGGGCCGCGGCGGCGCTGCGGCCGCGGGGCCGGCCGGACCCATGTCGGACTGTCCCAGGGCCGAGGCGTCGCGGCGTTCCAGCGTGCCCATGACGGGGTTGACGTCGTGGCGCTGGTCGCCGGCCCAGTCCGCGGCGGAGTCGCGGGGGAGCAGATGGACGAGGAGGAAGGTCTCTCCGGACTCCGGCGCCAGCATCACCCCGGTCCAGGAGTCGCTGATGCGGAAAGTGCGAATACGCGGATCCTGTCCTTTGGGAAGCGAGCGGATCCGCAGGTCGGGGTGGGCGAGCAGGGCGTCGAGCGAGAGTTCGCGGAATTTGCGCGTGGCCGCGAGCAGGCGCTCGCGCGTGGGCCTGTCGAGTTTGTCGTACTGCGGAAGACACGTCGCGTCGATCGCCAACTGCGGCATGGGCCTCCCTTTCGCGGGCGCATCAGCGCGGTGAATCCCGCACGTTCACTGCCATTCCCTTGTTGTTGTATCCGACGCTTATGACATTACGGCCGCATTTGGCCGATATTCCGCCCGATGCGCGGCCGCGCAGTCCACCGGCCCCGCTCCGGGCGGCGATCGGCCGCATACGGGGGGTTCACCAGCGGGGCCGAGTCCCCGCGCCGGCCGCGTCGCCCGCTCGTACCGCCTCCCGATCGGGCGCCCGCCGCCGCGGTATCGCCGGACAGCGAATACGCGGCCGGCCGCGGCGGAATCCGGACACAACCCGGGCCGCGAAAGGGACGGAGGGGTACCGTGTTGCCTTCGGACATCCTCCGTCGGCCGGAGTTTGCGGTCGAGAGGGCGCAGCCGGCAGAACTGCAGAGGTGGGCGTGCCAATGCCGCAGGAGAGGTCGAGCCAGCAGCGCGGGCCGGCCCGTCGGCCGCTGCTGCGCAGACTCACCGGCGGAGTGGTCGCCCCCGTCGCCTTCATCTCCTGCGCGCTGCTCCTGCAGATGGCCCCGGACCTGCTCGACGACTTTCCCCGCACCGTCGTCTGGGGGCTCTCCGTCACCGGCGCGGTGGCCACCGCCGCGGTCACCGTGGGCTTCGACTCGAACCGGGATGCGGGGGCCAAGCCGCCGCCGCTCGCCCCCAGGCAGCCGCAGATCGAGCTGCCGCCCTACAGCGAGCGCTTCACCGGCCATGCGGCCCTGATGGCTCGGCTGCGCCGCCACTTCCGCATCTTCCCCCGCGCGGGCGTGCGCGGCTTCCTCGACCTGCGGGCCAAGCTGCGCGACTCCCGCCGATCCCCGCTCGTGGTCGTGATCAGCGGAGCCCCGGGCACGGGCAAGACGCAGGTCGCGACCCAGATCGCGCACGAGGTGCTGGACCGCTTCCCCGACGGCGTGCGGTGGGTGGAGCTCTCCGGCGACCGGGAGCCCGACGAGACCGATACCGGCGAGGACTCCGGTGGCGGCCTCACCCGGGGCATCGGCCGGCGGATGCGGCGCATGTTCGACCGCGGTGCGCGCCGCGACTCCGACACCCTCACCATCGACGTGCCCGGGCCCACCCTGCCCCAGCGCGAGCCCCGTTCGACCGCGAAGGTCCTGGAAGCGCTGGTCCAGTCGATGCAGGGCCGCATCCCCTCCGGCGCCACCGTCGAGAAGCTGTCCAACACCTGGCGGGCGCTGACCTACAGCCGGCGGATGCTCGTCGTCCTGGACAACGCCAAGGACGCCGACCAGGTGTGGCCGCTGGTGCCCAGCGGGTCGCGCTGCGCCGTGCTGATCACCTCCCGGCGCGCCTTCGGCCACGCCGAGTTCGAGTTCGAGTCCTGCGAACTGGACGAGCTCGGCCAGCGCGAAGGCGAGGAGCTGCTCGACCGCATCGCGCCGGTGCAACTGGGCCCGGGCTCGCACGAGCTCGACCGGGTCCGGTGCGACCGCGCCGAGATCGTGCGGCGCTGCCACGGGCTGCCGCTGGCCATACGGCTGTGCGGCGGCCGGCTCGTCGAGCAGTCCGACCCGAGCCCGCGCGAGGTCCTGGAGGAGCTCGACGACTTCGTGCGCAGCCCGCTGCTGGACGGCCCGCACGGCTTCGCCGCCTCCTTCGCGTTCAGCCTCCAGCTGTGCGAACCCCAGGAGCGGCTGCTGCTCAAGCACATCGCCGACTCCGACCTGCGCAAGTTCAGCGACTGGTCGGCGGCGGTGCTGCTGGACGTGCCCCGCGACACCGCGGGCGCGCTCATCGACGGCCTGGTCCGCCGCTACCTCGTCCTGGCCACCGAGCGCAACGAGACCCGCGAGAACACCTTCCGCATCCACGACCTGGTGCGCGAGACGCTGCGGATGATCGACGCCCGCGAGTTGCGCCTCACGCAGTGGGAGCGCGACAACTGGGAGGGCGCCGGCGGCCGCGGCGCCGCCCGCCGCCTCGTCTCGGCCTACACCTGGCTGGTCGAACAGGCCGCGGCCGAGGTCACCCGCACCCACGACCCCGGTGTGCTGGGCCAGCGCACCGACATCACCCCCGCGCCGGGACTGCGGCTGGCGCCCACCGGAAGCCCGCGGCAGTGGCTCACCCAGGAGCGGGAGTCGCTGCTGATGTGCATGCGGCTCGCCGAGACCCACGACCTGCCGGAGCTGGGATGGCGGCTGGCGCACGCCTTCGCGGCGCTGTGCCAGGTGTGGCGGGTGTACTGGGCCGACTGGGAGCAGGCGACCCTGGTCCAGCTGCGCACCGCCTACCGGCTGGGCGACCGCCTGGCCGGAGGGCTCGCGCGGCTGGACCGCGCCGAGATCGCGGGCAAGATGGGCGACTACCAGGCCGGCATCGACGACGCCGAGACGGCGCGGCGGGTCTTCGAGCAGGCCGGCGACCGGGGCGCCGCCCGGTCCGGCGAAGCGTCCGACGCCGCATCCCCGCACTGGCGGGCGCGCGCCCGGCGCTCCCTCGGCGTCAACCTCCAGCGCCGCGGACACCTGGACGGCGGAGCCGAGGCCCTGAACACGGCCGAGCGGATCTTCGGCGAGGAGGGCGACCACTGGTGGAGGGCCCGGGTGCTGTGCGACCTCGCCGAGGTGCACGCCCAGCGGGGGAGGCGCCGCGACG
This sequence comes from Streptomonospora halophila, assembly GCF_039542725.1. Taxonomy (NCBI): domain Bacteria; kingdom Bacillati; phylum Actinomycetota; class Actinomycetes; order Streptosporangiales; family Nocardiopsidaceae; genus Streptomonospora; species Streptomonospora halophila. Next base: position 66,105 of record NZ_BAABIK010000008.1, read on the forward strand.
CCGAGTACCGGTCGGGCTCCGCGTCCGACGGCGCCGAGCACCTCCGCGCGCAGAAGCTGCTCCAGTCGGCCTGCCGGATCTTCCGCGACGAGCAGGACTGGGACGAGCACAGCAACGCGCGGATCGCCCTCGCCGAGATCATGGCCGCCCGCGGGCGGGAGCTGAACGCGTGGTTCATGCTCGACGAGGTGCGCGAGTACTACCGGCGGGCCGAGGAGCGCTGGTACACCGCCCGCTGCCAGCGCGCCATGGCCGAGCTGGACACCGGCCGCCTGGACGAGCAGTGGCGCGAGGTCCGCCTGGCGCTCGACCCCGCCCGGGCCGAGTACAAGCGCGACCGCATCGAGGGCAAGGTGGCCCGCGAGGGCCGCCGGTTCCGGCTCGCGACGACGCAGGAGCACCTGCGCAGCTACCGGCACTACGAGAACGAGCTGCGCAACACCGCGCGCGGGTTCCTCGGCGAGTACTTCGACCAGACCCAGGAGTGGTTCGACCGGCTGCCCCGGGCCGGGCGCGCGGGCCAGCGGGCCGTGGCCGAGAAGCAGCGCCGGTGGTCGGTCGAGCAGCGGATCCGGATGCTGGAGGAGGCCGCCGCGACGCTGGCCGAGATGGGCGACACGTGGGGCAGGCACCGCACGGACCTGGCCCTGGGCAGCGTGCGGCTGACCGCCAAGGTGAGCGTCGACGAGTGCGCCGCCACGATGCGCGCCGCCGCCGAGGGCTTCGCCGAGCTCGGCGACCAGCTCTGGCACGCCCGCGCCCACCGCACCGCGGCCGAGGCGCTGACGGACGCCGGCTGCTCCCGCCACGCGCTGGTCGACGCGGAGTACGCCTACGAGGCGTTCCAGCGGCTGGGGGACCGCGTCGGCCGCATCGGCGCCGAGGAGCTCTTCGGCCGCCTGCTCGACGAGACCGGCAACACCGAGGCGGCGATCCGCCACCTCACCGCCGCCCGTGAGGAGGCCCGCGCGGTGGGTCTGGAGTGGCGCGACCGCGAGGCCCACCACCGCCTCACCCGCATACAGAACGGCCCTGCGGCGCCGCCCGAGCAGTTCCGCTGGGGAGTCGGCACCGCAGAGGCGCAGCCGGGCGGTGCCGCGCCGGCCGGCGGAGGCGCCGGGCCGGAAGGCCGGGACGGCCCTGCGGATGCGGAGGAGCCGCGCGCGGACGGCCTTTCCGTCCCCGCAGGCGGCGCCTCCGACGCGGGCGGTCCGCCGTCCGCGGCCGAACCCGCGACGGCCGGGCCCGATGCGCCGGGAGCGGGCGTGCCCGAGTCGGCCCCGCACGCGGAGGCGGCGGAGCACCCGAGCGCGGAGGGTCAGGGTCCAGGGGACGACCGGGAGGACTCGGCGGAGCGCGCGCTGCACGCGCCGCGTCAGCGCCGGCCCGGGAGCGCCGCGGAGGCGCCCGATGCCGGCGAACCGTCCTCGGGCTCCTCCGCCGACGCCGTATCCGGCGCCGACAGCGGCTCGGGCCCGGGCTGCCCGCCGCCGTCGCCGTGACCGCCGGCGCCCGCACGGCCGACCGCCTGCGCGCTTCGCCCCCGCGGCGAGCGAGGTCCGGGCCGTTGCGGGCCCGCTGAAGCGCTAGGGTCGGGCGGGCCGGACGGCAGTCGGGTGTTCCCGCCCCGCGGTGCCCCCTACGCAGGCGGTCGACGCGGGAGGCGGAAGTCGGTTCGTGGCGCACAGCGCCCCCGGGCGGGGCGGCGGTGACGGGAGAGCATATGAGACCGGGAATGTGGGCGGCCGCCGGCGTGGCGGGTGCGGCGGCGGCGCTGGGGCCCACCGCGTGGAGCTACCTGGCCAGCGGCGGGCGCCGTACGCGGCTCGGGCGGGTGCCCATCCGGCCGGTCGCGATCGTGCTCGGGGCGGCGGTGTGGCCGACCGGCCCCTCCCCGCTGCTGGAGGGCCGCATCGACATCGCCGCCCGGCTGTTCCGCGAGGGCACCGTGCGGGCGGTGCTCGTGTCCGGGGACAACCGGCCCGTGGCCAACCGCGAGACCGACACCATGGCCGCCGAGCTGGTCGAGCGCGGCGTGCCCGAGGACGCGGTCGTGGCCGATCCGCACGGCTACCGCACGTGGGACACCGCGGTCCGGGCGCGCGAGACCTACGGCGTGGACCGGGCGATCGTCGTCACCCAGGTCTTCCACCTGCCCCGCGCGGTCGCCCTGTGCCGGGCGGCGGGCGTGGACGCCTACGGTGTCGGCGACCCCAGCTTCCGGCGGCGGCCGCGTTCGACCGCGGTGGGCTACCTGCGCGAGATCGGCGCCAACACCAAGGCGCTGGGCGACGCCGTACTGCAGCCCGCGCCCGCCGTCGTCGAGCCGCCGCGCGGCGAGCTGCGGACCGCGCTGTCCTGACGCCCCCGCGCCGCGCCCGTCCACATCCGAAAGCGCCGGGTTGGCGGTGAGGGCGTCGGCACGGCGATAATGCGGGATATGGACGCGACGACGGGTTCCGGACCCCTGCACGGACTGGACGACATCGACTGGAGCGGGCTCGCTCCGCGCGGCGGCGAGATCCCCGGCCTCCTGCGCGACATCGCCGGGGGCGGTACCGCCGAGCGCGGGGTCGACGATGCGGTCGCCGCACTGTTCGACCTCGTCCGCTTCCCCGCTCCCGCTTACACGGCCGCGCCGCGGGTCGCCGACTTCCTCGTCTCCATCGCCTGCCACCCCGACACCCCCGCCGACTGGCGCTCGCGCCCGCTGAGCCTGCTGCTGGAGCTGCTGGCTCCCGCCGCGACCACGCTGGTGCCCCAGCGCCTCGACGACGCCCTCTGGCGCGACGAGGCCGCATGGGCCGCGGGCTCCGACGTCGACAAGGTCCGCGACCAGTACCGCACGTGGGTGCAGGAGGCCCCCGACGAGCAGCACTACCGAAGAATGCGCGTCCGGCTCGACACCGCCGCCCGCGACGGCGGGCCCGAGCTGCTCCAGGCCGAGCTGGCCGTCTACGACACCGTGCTGGCCCGCGCCGCCGACCTGCTGACGCTCCTCGACGGCCGCGACAACCGGCGCGGCATCGACCCTCCGGCCGAGTGGGCCTGCTACGTCCTCGCGTTCCTGCCCGGCGCCGCGGCCGAGGTCTACCCCGCCCTGCTGCGGCGGATCGGCAGGCCCGCCGACCTTTCCGGAGGCTCGTCCGGCTCCTCGGACGACCCGGTCTCCGCCGAGGTGTTCGCCCTGGGCATGCTCGCCCCGGCCGACGACCCCGCCGCCACGGTGGCGCTCGCACACGAGATGGCCGCGGGACACCTGTACAACTCCTTCACCGCGGCCGTGGCCATGGTGCAGATCCACGGCGAGAAGGCGCCCCAGGAGTGCTTCACCCGCATCGCCAACGGCCGCCGCGCCAGGCCGGGCTACCGCGGCCTCTTCGGCGACGCCTGGCCGCACTGCGGCGAGACCCCGCCCGAGTCGCTCGGCTTCCTGGCGCTGGGGCGCGCGGGCGGCCGGGGCGTCAGCGAGCGCCTCGGTGTGCTGCCCGCCGCGCTCGCCGAGGCGGAGGGCGCCACGCTCGCGGCGGTCGCCGGTGCCGCACTGGAGATGGTCCTCGGTCCGCGCAGCGCGGTCGAGGACGCCGTCGACCCCTCAGCGGACCTCGACGAGGACACGCTCAAGGTGCTGTGGGAGCTGGCCGAGCTGCCGGAGCGGACGTGGGAGAGCGCCGGGCTCGGCGAGACGGTCGCCGCCTGGGGCCTTCCCGAGGGCCGCGACGAGTTCCGCGCGTTCGCCGGGGTCGACGGCTCCGGCTCCGAGGACGGCGACGACGGCGGGACCGACGCCGCCGAGGGCGCGCAGGGGACCGCCGCACCGGGGTCCGCGGGTCCCCGGCAGGCGCCGCAGCCGGGCGGACTGCTCGGCCGGCTCTTCGGCGGAGGCCGCTGAGCCCCGCGGGGCGGCCGAGGGGCGGGTGGGCCCCGCCCCGGCCTGTCGGCGCGCGGGTCCGCGCCCGGCCGTGTCGTGACAGCGGAAAGGGGCCTCCGACATCGGCGTGCATCGACCGAGATCAGCACCGGCAGCCGGGAGGCCTTCCACGGCCCGCGTCGCCCGCGCCAACGCCACCCGGACACCACCGGCCGCCTGGCCCCGGCCCGCTGCGTCGAGGACGGTCGGCCCCTGCGCCCACCCGCCTCCCGAATTTTCAGCCTCACGGAGGAGAACGGCTACCGGGGCGCCGCCAGCGCCTCGCGGACGTCGGGTTCGCCGGGCCCGAGGAACTGCGGGTCCGGCCGGAGGAGGGCCTGGTAGAGGGCCGGGAACGCCGCCGGCACCTCGCGCACGTAGCCGTAGACCGTCGCCGTGGTCCGCACGGAGTAGCTGGAGTCGCCGACGCCCCGGGTGTCGATCCCGGCGCGGGAGCACAGCGCCACCGCGCGCGGCAGGTGGAAGTTCTGGGTGACGACCGACGCCGCCTCGACCCCGAAGATCCGCCGCGCACGCGTGCAGGTCTCCCAGGTGCTGAACCCCGCATAGTCGGCGACCACCTTGCGGCGCGGTACCCCGGCGGCGGCGAGGTAGTCGCGCATGGCGTCGGGCTCGTTGTAGGCGGCGACGCTGTTGTCCCCGCTCACCAGCACGGCGTCGACGAGCTTGGCCCGGTACAGCCGGGCGGCGATGTCGAGGCGGCGGGCCAGCAGCGTGGTCGGCGTGCCGTCGTCGCGCAGGCCCGCGCCGAGCACGATCGCCACCGGCCTGTGCCGTGCCTCGGCCGCGCCCGTCCGCTGGTCCAGCGTCGTCGCGTTCAGCCACGCGTAGGGCACCAGCCCGGCCACCGCCGCGACCAGGAGCAGGAGCGACCAGGCGCGCACACCCGGCGGGCGCCACCGCCCGGCGGGACGCCTGCGGCTCGCCGCTGCGGGCGGGTGCGGCGGCACTGCAGTCGGCACCGTCGGGGTGTCGGAGCCCGTGTCCGGGACGGGCGCCTCCTCAGGGGCGACGGCGGCGTCCGGGCGGCGGGAGGGCTCCGCGTACTCCGAGGGCTCGTTGCTCACAGTCACACCGACGATCCGGAGACGGATCGGGTTCCCGCCCGACCCGCGGGTGGCGACGTCTCGCCGGGCGTACCGCGGCCGTGCGGGGACTCTTTACGTCGCGCCCGCCCGCTTGCGCGCGGGTGCGCACCGGGGGCGCCAGGCGCGCCGCGCGCGGGCGCCGCCGTTGCGGGCGGGTGTTACCGGGGCTCCGGCGCGTCCTCGATGTGCTGCAGAGCGTCGCGCACCCGGCCGCCGCAGGCGGTGAGTGCGGCGGCGGCGCGGTCGGTGCCCGCTCCGGTGAGCAGGGTCACCAGCGCCACGCGGGTGTCGCCGTCGGCCTGTGTCAGGGCGGTGGCGCAGGAGTCCTCGTCCATGCCGCTGGCCTCGGCGAGGATGGTGACCGCCCGGCCGCGCAGCTTGGCGTTGGTGGCGTTGACCCCGACCATCAGGTTGGAGTAAGTGCGGCCCAGGCGCACCATCACCGCCGTGGAGAACGCGTTGAGCACGAGCTTCTGGGCCGTGCCCGCCTTCATCCGGGTGGAGCCCGCGATCACCTCGGCGCCGGTGTCGACGCCCACGTGCACGTCGGCGGCGTCGGCCAGCGGCGCCGCCGGGTTCGCGGTGACCAGCACGGTCGCCGCCCCCGCTCGCCGCGCGGCGCGCAGGGCGCCCGCGACGTAGGGGGTGCGCCCGCTGGCGGTCAGGCCCACCGCGAGGTCGCCCGCGCCGACGGCGCCGGCGTCGTCGCGGCCCAGGTCCTCGTCGTCCTCGATCCCCTCGGCCGCCCGCTCCAGTGTCGTGGCGCCTCCGGCGTGGTGGGCCAGGACCGTCTCGGGCGCGGTGCCGAAGGTGGGCGGAAGTTCGGCGGCGTCGGTGGTGGCGATGCGCCCGGGCGTGCCGGCGCCGAAGTAGTGGATGCGCCCCCCGCCCCGCAGCGCCTCGACACCCAGGTCGACCGCGCGGGCGAGGTCGGGCAGGACGGCGGCGACGGCGCGCGGCACTGTGGCGTCCTCTGCGTTGATCTCGCGCAGGATGCCCAGTGTGGTCAGCCGGTCGATGTCGTAGGTGGCCTGGTTGCGGCGCTCGGTGGGCACCCGCACGATCTCCAGGGGTGCCGGGACGGCGGCGGTGGCGCCGTCCCGGCCGGCGTCCTGCTGCGGCGTCATACCGCTCCATCTCCGTTCGCGCGCTGGTCAGAATCCTCGGTCGCCGGGGCGTCCGCAGTCGCGGCTTCGTCGGCGCGCGGACCGGGACGCCTGCGCTGCTCGCCGACGCGCAGGCCCCGCACCGCGTCGTAGGTGGTGGCCAGGGCACTGCGGCTGTCGGTGTAGCGGGACTGGGCGAGCCCTACGAACAAGCAGTCGATCACGGTCAGCTGGGCCAGCCTGCTGGCCGTGGCGCCCGAGCGGAAGGTGGTCTCGCGCGCCGCGGTGGTCAGGATGTAGTCGGCCGCCTCGCTGATGGGCGAGCGGGGGAAGTTGGTGACGGCGACGGTGGCGGCGCCGCGGCGCCGGGCCTCGGCGAGGGCGTTGATGGTGTCGATGGTCGTTCCGGTGTGCGAGACCGCCAGGGCGACGTCGTGCTCGTTCAGCAGGGCGGCGCTGGTGAGCATCACGTGGTTGTCGGACCAGGCGAAGGAGGTGACGCCGATGCGGTGCAGCTTCTGCTGGAGGTCGGCGGCCACGAACGCGCTGGCCCCCACGCCGTAGATGTCGATGCGGCGCGCCGCCGCCATGCGGTCGACGACCGCCTGGAGCACCTCGGTGTCCAGCTGGGCGGCGGTGTCCTCGACGGCCCGGGCGTCGGTGTAGGCGATCTTCTCGACGACGGTCACCAGCGTGTCGTCGGGGTTGATGTCGCCGGCGACCTCGCGCGCGCTGATTCCGGCGCCGCGCGCCTGCCCGGCCTCCGTGGCGAGCGCGAGGCGGAGCTCGCGGTAGCCGGTGAAGTCGATGGTGCGGCAGAACCGGATGACCGTGGCCTCGGAGGTGTCGCAGTCCTTGGCCAGCTGGGTGATGGACGAGGCCGCGACGCGCTCGGGGTCGTCGACGATCCGCTGGGCGACCCGCTGCTCGGCGGGTGCGAGCGAGGGGAGGAGGGAGCGGATGTGCAGCACCGTGGTGGGCGCCGGGGAGTCGCCGCGCGCCGCCGCCCCCGCGGGGGTGTCGTCCCGCGGTTCCCCGCCGTCGCCCGGGCCGGTCGGCTTCGCCGTCTTCGCCATGTTGGAAAGTTTCTTTCGGTCGGCATGTGCAGTCAATGCGTGGCTGGATACCCGCGGCCTCTCTCGGCCGTGTGCGCCCGACGTGCGAGCGGGCACCCGGAGAGTCACCCGTGCGGGCCGCTGGTATCCATGATCGCTTACGCGCGCCCGGGTGGGCAGGGGTCACTCCCGGGTGTGGACGATCACGGGCGCGAAACGGGGCGGGGGCGCTGCCGCAGGGCGCGCCGCGCCGCCTGCGCGGCGGGCCCGGGACGCAGGCGGCGTAGGGGGAAGGAAAGGAAGGGACACGAGCCGGGCCGCGGGGAATGCCGGCGCCGTTCGGGACGGCCGCTGTGGGAGTCCCCGCACCGGGACCGGACTCAGAGGCCGTATCGAGCCGGTCCCGCGTGCGGGGCGTGCCTGGCGGGGGTTGACCCTCCCCGGTTCGTCCCGCCAGGCACGGCGCGGCTCCGGGGAGCCGCGTTCCCCCACGAGCCGGCCGTCCTCCGGCCCCTGGGAGCCGAGACGCCCCCCAGCGGTCCCGGCCCGCATCGACGGCGTGTACCCGGCAGCGGGGAAGTACCAGCCGGGACCGCCTGGTATCCCACCTTGGCGCCACGGGCTTACATCGCGCTGGCGATTCACTTTCACCCGTGTGCCGTGCGCTTTCAGCCGCGCCGCGGCCCCACCGCGCCCTGGCGCGGCGCGCCACGTGGAAGCCGCGGCGTCGCGGCCGTGGTGCGGCCGCTTCCGGCTCCGCCCGCCGCGCCGAGCGGGCCGCCGCCCGCAGTCGGCCCGCGCGGAATAGGCTCGTCGGCATGGCGCAGCAAGTCGTGGTCGGACTCGACGCCGGCGGCACCTCCACCCGGTGCGCGGCGGTCTCACCCGAGGGCGGGCTCCTGGGCTACGGACGGGCGCCGGGTGCCAACAACCTCTCCGGCGGCGACCCGGCGGCCGCCCTCGCCCAGGCGCTGCGCGGCGCCCTGTCGGGAATCCCCGGCGCCGAGGTCTCCCACGCCGTCTTCGGCCTGGCGGGCGCCGCCACGGCCGGGCGCGAGCGGTCGGCCGAGGTCGCGCAGGAAGCCTGGGACGGCCTCGGCCTGCCGGGGGCGCCGCGTGTCACCGACGACATCGCCGTCGCCTTCGCCGCCGGCAGCGCAGCCGACGTCGGCGCCGTACTCATCGCGGGAACCGGAGCGGTCGCGGCGCGCGTGCGCAGCGGCGCTGTGGTGCGCCGCAGCGACGGCAACGGCTGGCTGCTGGGCGACGAGGGCTCAGCGGTGTGGCTGGCCCTCGCGGGCCTGCGTGCGGCGCTGGCGGCACTCGACGGACGCGGCGGCCCCACGTCGCTGTGCGAGCGGCTGGCCGCGCGGCTGAAGGTGCCCGCGCACGACCCGGGGGCGCTGGTGCGCGCCGCGCACGCCCGCGCCCCGGCCGAACTGGGCGGGCTCGCTCCGGAGGTCGGCGCGGCGGCGGCCGCGGGCGACCCGGCCGCGGTGCGGGTCGTCGCCGATGCCGCCCGGCACCTGCTGGCCTCCCTCGCCGCGGTCGAGCCCGACGTGGGCGGCGAACCGGTCGTGCTGGCCGGCGGCGTACTGGAGGAGGGGCCGGTCGCCGACGCCGTCCGCGACGGACTGCGTGAGCGCGGCTGCGCCGAGCCCCTGCGGGCGGCGGACGGCGCGCTGGGCGCGGGCCGGCTGGCCCTGCGGGACCGCGGGTCGCCGCCGCAGGCGCACGCGGCGCTGCTGCGCCACGCCGTCCGCTAGCGCGGGCCCGGTCCTGGGGCCCCGCTTGACTCGCGGGCGGTGGCCCGATCACCCGGTGTAAAACTCGATCTGCTCAAAATGGCAAATATCGTTCGCGGGGGGCGTCATCGGGGTCCGCGAGTCGCTATCGTCGTCTGCATGTCTGACAAGAACGAGAAAGAGCAGGGCGACCCCGCCGGCTCGACCATGATGTTCCGCCGCTTCGTGGCGGACAACAACGAGCCCGACGCGGCTCCGAAGCGGCCGATCACCCCCTACGTCCTCGCGGGCGTGGGTGCGGTCCTCGCCATCGGCATCATCGTGGCCGTGGTCGTCACGTGGTCCTGAGCGGGGCGGCCGCGGAAAGCGGATCCGCGGCCCTCACCCACCGGGCGCGGCGGAGTGGGGGCCGCGCGATCGTGCGCGGCGTATTCGGTTCGCGGGCGATCCCGGAGGCTGCTATCGTTTAACGCGTCGCGAGCCCGGACCGGCGCAGCAGCGCCTCGCGGGCGTTCCGACAAGCGCCATTAGCTCAAGTGGCAGAGCAACTGACTCTTAATCAGTGGGTTCAAGGTTCGAGTCCTTGATGGCGCACCCTCTTCCGCAGGTCATCGCCCCTTGTAGGGCTATGAGACGCCCGATGTCGTGGGCGCCGATGCTCCGCGGGTGCTCTTATGTCGCCACCGCGTTGATCCCCCAGGCCAGCGCCCATCCGGCCACCTGACGACGGTTGGCAGCGCCGTCCCCACTGGAGTGAACCGGAGCGCGCGGCACGCTCCGGCCGAGCCGTCCCGATCCTCCGATCCACGGCGCCCTGCCCGGCTGGACCGGGCACGCCGCGGCCGAGCCCCGACCTGCCTTGATCCACCATCGGAGTCGATCCGCGCCGCCTATCGCGGTGGACGCACCGGGTGCTGATCGGGCCGTCTCCGCCGATGCGCTCCCCAGCGGGAGTCGGGGCGCCAGTGATGCTGCGCATACGCACCCGGCATGGGCGGGTCTTCGAAGGGCCCGACTCGCGCTCAGGCCCCCGCGGCTGACCTCGCCGACGGCGTCCGCACACGCGGGGGAGGCTCACCGGAGGTCACAGCAGTTCAGTCATACAACCGCGATCCCCGCGATCCCGTCCCGGCCTGTCCTCGGAAAGCGGAAGACCGGCAGCGGCCGGTAGGTGGTATTGAACTCTCGGGCCCCAGCGCAGTGCGGCGCTGGGGCCCTCGACGTGCGTTCAGGAGAAGGAAGATAGCGCTTGACCCGGGCAGGCTCGCAGCGACGTCGGCTTCGAGGAGGTACGCCTCATGATCAAAAGGATCAGCGGATCGAGACTCGCGGGCGACGCCCAGCGAGGGAAGTGGTCAGCATAGCGCGGACGGCATCAAGAAGCGGGGCTGATGTGCGGGTGCCCCGGACTTGCGCGCCGGGTCGCGCCAAGGCGCCGGGATCACCTCTCGCCCGCGTCCAGCAGGCCGCGGCGGAAGCCCGCTGCGACGGCGGCGGCTCGGTCGTTGACGCCGAGTTTGGTGTAGATGTGCAGGACGTGGGTCTTGACCGTGGCTTCGCTGATGAACAGGCGGGCCGCGGCCTCTCGGTTGGTGGAGCCGGCGGCGATGAGCCGGAGGATCTCCAGTTCCCGGTCGCTCAGTGACACGGCCGGCTCGCGGACCCTGCCCACGAGGCGACTCGCAACCAGCGGGGAGAGCACGGTCTCGCCGCGCGCGGCCAGCCGGACGGCGCGCGCCAGGTCTTCGGGCAGGGCGTCCTTGAGGAGGTAGCCGGTGGCCCCGGCCTCGATAGCGGGGCCCACGTCGCTGTCGGTCGCGTAGGTGGTCAGGACCAGAACGCGGGCGGGCAGCCCCAGTCGGGCCAGATCGCGGATGGCGTCCACACCTCCCGTGCCCGGCATGCGCAGGTCCATGAGGACCACGTCGGGCTTCGAGGTCCGCGCCAGCTCGACGGCGCGGGCGCCGTCACCGGCCTCCCCCACCACTTCGAAACCCGGGTCACCGGCGAACATGCCTCGGATGCCGTCCCGGACGACGGGGTGATCGTCGGCGATCAGCACGCGGACGGGAGCTTCATTCACCGGCGGTCTCCCTCGAAACGGCCGGAAGGGCGGCGGAGACCGCCGTCCCGGTACCGGGTTCGGACTCGATGTCGAGGGTGCCTCCCAGCCGGGTCACCCGCTGCCTCATCGACGTCAGGCCGAACCCGCCGGTTGCGCCGTCGTCACCGCGCGCGCTCGCGGGGCTGAGCACCGCCTCCGGACCCGCGGCCGTCTCGAAGCCTATACCGTCGTCGCGCACGTCCAGCACGACCAGGTCCTCCATGTACGACAGGGTCACCCCGACGCGGCCGGCCCCGGCGTGCCTGGCCACGTTGGCCAAGGCCTCCTGGACGGCGCGGAGCAGGACCGCCTCGACCTCCGCGTTCAAGGGGCGGACCGGTCCGGTGGCCGTGAATTCCACGCGGGGCCCGTTGAGCCGGGACCACTCGGCGGTGAGGTCGGCCAGGGCGTCGGGCAGTCGGGCGGTCTCCAGGGGCGCCGGCCCTAAGGCGTGCACGGACCTGCGTGCCTCGGCCAGGTTCTCGCGGGCCAGCCGGATGGCGTCGGCGACCCTGAGCCGCCACTCGGCACGGTTGCGCTCCGCCGCCTCAGCGACATCGGCGGCGCCGTCGGCGGTTTCGGAGCCCGCCGAAGCTCCCGTGGCGGTCCCCGCGGCTCGTTCGGCCGCCTGGAGTTGGGTGATGATTCCGACGAGCCCTTGTGCCAGGGTGTCGTGGATCTCCCGAGCCATGCGCTCCCGCTCGTCGTGCGCCCCGGCTTCGCGCGCTTGGACCAGCAGTTGGGCGTGGAGGCCGTCGTTCTCGCGGATGGTCTCGCGCAGCCGCTCCACCATCCGCCTGCGCTCGTCGCTGCGCTCCGCGGTGGTCTCGCCGAGGTGGCTGAACACCGCGACCAGGGCGACCAGAGCGGCGACGAAGAACAGGTACAGCAGGACCGACGAGGGGGTGGGGGCGGGAAGCCCGCCCATGTAGGCGGTGACGGTGATGGCGGCGGTGGCGGTGACTCCCACGAACCTCCACCGGCCTTGGAGGAGCTGCCAGGAGTACAGGTAGCCCGTGAAGCCGAAGAAGCCCGCAAACCAGACGGAGCGGATGCTGAGCACGGCGATCATCACGACCAGGGTGGCGACGAAGGCGGCCATCACCCGCGGGCGGGCGGTCCAGTCGGCGTTCAGGCCGGTCATCGTCCAGATGAGAGCCGCCGTGAGGGCCACGAGGCCCAGCGTCACCGGCATCCGCGCCCAGGGAAGGTCATGGGTGGCCAGGGTCAGGACGGTGGAGGCCGCCAGGAGGACGTAGGGCACGGCGCCCACCAGGCTGCGCACCCGCTCTTCCCGCAGGTCGAGGTCGCGTTGCGGCGTCGTCTCCATGCTCACTCCCAGCGGAAGTACCTGGCCGCGACGAAGCTGAGGACCACGGCGTACACGGCCATGGTGACCAGGGGCAGGGGAGCGAGGACCCCGCCGCTCCAGACGCCGTGGAGGCTCTGCCGCAGAGCGCCCATCGGGGTGTACCGGCCGATGGAGGCCAGGATATCGGGCATCCGGTCGGCGGGCTGCATGAGTCCGCCCAGGTAGGCCAGCGGGAAATAGAGCAGGACGCCGAATCCGTTGGCGGATCGCCCGTTGGAGGCGAGCGCCGCGATGAGCAGGCCGACGGAGAACATCGCCGCCGTGCCGAGCGCGGAGGCCGCCAGGAACCCCGCGGGTCCGGGGGCGTGCGCACCGAGGACGCCGATGCCAACGAAGAGCAGCAGGGCTACCGCGGCCGCGGTCAGCACCAGTTGGAGCAGGAGTTGCACGGTGAGGAGGTTGCCGGGGCGGACCGGGGTCACCGAGAGCCTGCGCAGGATCCCCCTCTCCCGGTAGGTGGCCAGGGTGGTGGGCAGCAGGTACAACCCGACCAGGCCGATGGCAATGGTGACCGCCATCGGCAGGAGGACGGTGTCCCCCTCCGTGATCTCACCACCGAAGACCACGAGGATGAAGAGCGGAATGAGCAGCGTGAACGCGGCTCCGGGTTCGCGTACCAGCAGCTTGGTCTCGACGGCGGTGAGCTTGGCGAGGATCTTCACGGCGGTTCTTCCGTACGTGGGTGTGCAGGGGCGTCCGGGTCCGGGCCGGGGCCGGTCAGGCGTCGCTGGAGCGGCCGGTCAGCGCGATGAACGCGTCGTCCAGGGTGCGCTTGTCGACGCGCAGGTCGCGCACGAGAACGCGTTCGCGGGCCAGGTGGGCGGTGACGAGGGCGGCGAAGTCGCCCCGCCCGGCCACGACGACCAGGTCGCCGGTGCGGGACACCGAGGTCACGCCGTCGAGGCTTTCCAGCGGGCGGCTCGGCTCGGCGGCGCTGCCGTTGACGAGCCGGAAGCTCATCCGGTACTCCGCGTCTGTGCCCTCGATCAGTCCCTGAGGGGTGTCGAGGGCGACGACGGCGCCCTTGTCGAGGACCGCGGCCCGGTCGCACAGCTCTTCGACCTCGTCCATGAAGTGGCTGACCAGGATTACGGTCACACCCTCGGCGCGTACGCGCTTGACCAGATCCCAGGTGGTCTGGCGGGCCTGGGGGTCGAGCCCGGTGGTGAGCTCGTCGAGGAACGCGACCTTCGGGTTTCCGACCAGGGCCAGAGCGATGAACAGGCGCTGCTTCTGCCCCCCGGACAGCTTCGCGAACCGCGCGCCGCGCTTGTCCGCGAGTCCCCACCGCTCCAGCAGCTCCCGCCAGTCGCGGGGCCTGGCGTAGAACGAGGCGTAGAGGTCGAGTGCCTCCCACACCTTGATGTTCTCGGGCAGCTGTGTGTTCTGCAGCTGGACGCCGATGTGCTCCCGCAGCTTTGAACCCTGCCGGAGCGGATCGGACCCGAGCACCCGCACCGCCCCGGAGTCAGGACGCCGCAGGCCCTCCACACATTCCACCGCTGTCGTCTTGCCCGCCCCGTTGGGACCGAGGATTCCGAAGACCTCCCCCTCCTCCACGGAGAAGGAGACCCGCCTCAGGGCCGTCTGGTCGCCGTACCTCTTGCTGATCTCCTGGACCTCGATGACTGCCATGGCCTCAAGCCTGGCCGGTCGCTGCCTGCGGCGAATCGCCCTTCCGGCCTCGGTCTCCGCGGATCCGGCCGACCCCCGGTATCCACCGAACGGTGGATACCGCCCCTGCCGCCTCCGTATCGGCGGCCGATGCGCCGACCCGGAGGCGGCCCGTCTTTAACCCGACCGGCGACCGCAGACGGTCGGTTCAACGGGCGGGCAGCCCGTTCACCAGTCGCGCAAGCACCGCAGGCGAGTAGCCCGCGTCGCCTTTGTCGCCCAGTCCGAGCGGGCCGGCGGCGGCGATACGGTCGCCGATGCGCCAGATGCGGGCGGCGCGGGAGGAGGGCCTGCTGGGCCGCGTCCAGTCGGCGCCATCGCGATCCGTTGGCGCGGCGGTGGGTGCGGATGGTGCGCGCGGTGAGGTTCAGCGACCGGTGTGACAACGGCAGGCAGGCACGGTAGAACAGCATCGGAGTCCCTGGTTCGGGTTTTCTTGGTCGTTAACTCACTTACCAGGGACTTCTTTGTGTCCGGAGCGGATTCGCAGGGCCGGTACGGGGCTGTTGTGACCTGGACGCTCAGGAATACTCTTGATCAGTGGTTCAAGGTTCGAGTCCTTGATGGCGCACCACCCTTCACGTTTCGTAACGGCCGACCGTCCTACGGGGGCACCAGTGGTGCTCTCGTTGAGTAGCGGTCGGTCGTTCTTGCGCGCCCGGCGCCGGTCCGCGAGACTCCTTTTCCTCCGGCCCGCGACTTCGCTCGCTGCGCGCGCTACACCCTTCACGCGGATCCGCGTGTTCGAATGCCGACGTGCCGCGCGCGCTCGGCGAGCGGGAGGGCACGTCCGATCCGCGGCGGCTTCCCGCCGATACCGAGGGCGGACCGCGGTTCCGGCCCACGCAGCGCGGTTGCACCCATGATTACGCGTTGTGTATCGATAGTTTCGGACTACTTGGCGTCGGCCGGTAATGAGAGGCCGACCTGCCGTTCGGACCGGTTTCGGTGAGTAATGGACGAACCTGCATGTTTGCGCTCACTTGCAGGTCCCGGCGTGAGGCAGGTCTCATCAGGGTATTGACCAAGTCATACCGCGTGCGTAGATTCGACCGCCAGAGATTGCGAGATTCTGGCCGATAGTTTCGGTCGGCGTTTTTCCGCTGACGTGCCGCAGACCCCCTGTCCAGAGCCCTCATGAGCCGCCGAACCCCCCGGTCGCCCCGCCGGCCGCGGTGACCCGCAGCGGCGGACCGTTCCCCCTCGGTCCCCACCCTGGAGGAGAGCCATGCACGAACCCGACCAGACGGCCCCCGAGGCGCCCGACCGCCTGCGCGTGGCCGTCGTCGGTACGGGCAACATCGCCCGGTTCCATGTCGAGGCGCTGCAGTCGATGCCGGAGTCGGCGTCGCTCGTGGCGGCCGTCGACGTCGATCCGGACAACCTCGCGTTGTTCACCGACCGCTACGGCATCCCGCAGCGCTACGGCGACCTGGACCGGATGCTGTGCGAGGTCCGGCCCGACCTGGTCCACCTGTGCACACCCCCCGGAATGCACCACGGCCAGGTCCTGGCCTGCCTCCGCAGCGGCGCGAGCGCGGTGGTGGAGAAGCCGCCGGCGCTCAGCCTCGCCGAGATGGAGGAGATGGCCGCCGCCGAAGGCCCGATCGGGCAGGGTCCCTGGGTCGCGACGGTGTTCCAGCACCGGTTCGGCTCGGGCGCGCGGCGCGTGCGCGCGCTGGCCGAGTCCGGGGAGCTGGGGCGGCCGCTGGTCGCCGTCTGCCACACCCACTGGTTCCGCGACCAGGCCTACTTCGACGTGCCCTGGCGCGGCCGCTGGGACACCGAGGGCGGCGGTCCGACCATGGGCCACGGCATCCACCAGATGGACCTGCTGCTGGCGCTGCTGGGCGACTGGACGGAGGTGTCGGCCACCGCCCGGCGCCAGGCCAGGGTGATGGAGACCGAGGACGTCTCCATCGGCCACATCTGCTTTGCCAACGGCGCTGTGGCGGCCGTGGTCAACAGCGTGCTGTCGCCGCGCGAGGAGAGCTACATCCGCATCGACTTCGAGCGGGCAACCGTCGAGCTGCGCCACCTCTACGGCTACGGCGACGACGACTGGACGATCACCCCCGCTCCCGGGTTCGAGGAGCGGGTGAAGGCGGCCTGGGAGGCCGGCGAGTCGGGGGTGAACAGCGGCCACGCGGCCCAGGTCGCCCACGTGCTCTCGGCGCTGCGGGCCAAGGAGGCTCCGCCGGTCTCCGCCACCGACGCGCTGCGCACCATGCGGCTGGTCGCCGGCATCTACGCCTCGGCGGCCCAGCACCGGACGGTCACCGTCGGCGAACTGCGCCGGGGGACCCGGTACTACGAACGCATGCACGGAGGCGGCTCACCATGGTAAGCGCTATCCGTGCTGGTCGCCGCCCCCGGCGGACCGCTGTGCCCTGCCTGTGGGCGCGGGCGGAACAACACACCGGCGGATTTCCGCTCACATGTGCGGTAAGCGCTCTCCAAGAGTGTCGGCCGCACTCCGCCCTCAGCGGCGCCGCCCGTCCCGGAAGGGAGGCGGCATGCGCGCACTCGTGATCCGCCGGCTCCTCTACATGGTGCCGACCCTGTTCGCCATCTCCCTGGTGGCGTTCATGATCATCCAGTTGCCCCCGGGGAACTTCCTCACCACCTACATCGCCGACCTGGCGGCACGCGGCCAGTCGGTCGACCAGAGCCAGATCCGGGCGCTGGAGGAGCGCTACGGCCTCAACGATCCCCTCGCCGTGCAGTACTTCCGCTGGATCGGCGGAATCCTGCTGAACGGCGACTTCGGCCAGTCCTTCCTCTACCAGCGCGACGTCTCCTCACTCATCTGGGACCGCATCGGCATCAGCGTCGCGCTGGCCGTCGCCACCATCCTGCTGAGCTGGGTCCTGGCCTTCCCGATCGGCGTCTACTCGGCCGTGCGCCAGCACTCGCTGGGCGACTACGCCTTCACCTTCATCGGGTTCGTCGGCCTGGCCACCCCCAACTTCATGCTCGCCCTGCTCTGCGTCTGGATCGCCTTCGCCTACTTCGGCGAAAGCATGGGAGGCATCATCTCGCCCGAGTACGCCGACTCCGCGTGGAACCTCGGCAAGGTCCTCGACGTGGTCTCCAACCTGTGGATCCCGGTGCTGATCATCGGTACCGCGGGGACGGCGGCGCTGATCCGCGTGCTGCGCGCCAACCTGCTCGACGAGCTGCGCAAGCCCTACGTCACCACCGCCCGGGCCAAGGGGCTGCCCGAGTGGCGGGTCCTGCTCAAGTACCCGGTGCGCATGTCGCTGAGCCCGTTCATCAGCACCGTGGGCTGGGTGCTGCCCACCATCGTCGGCGGCGAGGTGATGGTCTCCATCGTGCTGAGCCTGGACACGACCGGTCCGCTGCTGATGCAGGCGCTGCAGAACCAGGACATGTACCTGGCCGGCGCGTTCATCCTCGTGCTCGGCGCGCTGACGCTCGTCGGGACACTGCTGTCGGACTTACTCCTGGCCTGGTGGGATCCGCGCATCCGCCACGCACAGGCCGAGGAGGCCTGACCCATGGGACTCAACCTTCCCCAGCGGCGGCGCGCCGCCGCGACCGGCGGGCCCGGCGCCGCCGCCTCCGCCAAGGCGGACGCGGGCGCGGAGTCGCAGTGGCGGCTGATCGGCCGGCGCTTCCGCCGGCACCGGCTGGCCATGTTCAGCCTCGCCATCGTGTGCCTCATGGCCCTCGTGGGCGTCTTCGCCGAGTTCGTGGCGCCCACCTCCACCGGCGAGTACAGCGCCGAGCACACCTACGCGCCGCCGCAGCGGCCGCACGTCGTCGACACCTCCGGCGGCGGCGTCGACCTGGGCTTCTACGTCCACGGCTACGACTCCACGCGCAACCAGGAGACCCTCGCCCGCGAGTACACCGTCGACGAGTCCGAGAAGATCGAGCTCGGGTTCTTCGTCGAGGGCACCCCCTACCGGATGTGGGGCGTGATCCCGGCCGACACCCACCTGTTCGGGCCCACCGACCCCGACGAGCGGGTCTACCTGCTCGGCGCCGACCGCAACGGCCGCGACATGCTCTCGCGCATCGTCTACGGCACCCGGGTGTCGCTGTCGATCGGCCTGGTCGGCGTGGCCCTGTCGTTCGTGCTGGGCGTCGTTCTCGGCGGCGTCTCCGGCTACTTCGGCGGCCGGCTCGACACCGGCATCCAGCGCGTCATCGAGTTCACCATGTCGATCCCCACCATCCCGCTGTGGATGGGCCTGTCAGCCGCGGTGCCGCGCGACTGGGGGCCGCTGACCACCTACTTCGCGATCACGGTGATCCTCTCCCTGATCGGCTGGACCGACCTGGCCCGGGTGGTGCGCGGCCGCTTCCTGTCGCTGCGCGAGGAGGACTTCGTGACGGCCGCCCGGCTGGACGGCTGCGGCCGCTCGCGCATCATCCGCCGGCACATGCTGCCCTCCTTCACCAGCCACATCGTGGCCTCGCTCACGCTGGCGATCCCGATGATGATCCTGGCCGAGAGTGCGCTGTCCTTCCTCGGACTGGGGCTGCAGCCGCCGGTCGTCAGCTGGGGCGTGCTGATGCAGGAGGCCCAGAACATCCACTCGATCGCCGGCGCCCCCTGGACGCTGCTGCCCGGGGTCGCCGTGACGGTGGCCGTGCTGGTGCTGAACTTCGTCGGCGACGGTATCCGCGACTCCGCCGATCCCTACCAGTAAGCAGGTGCGACAGATGGCGACCGGTACTGACCCGGACGTGCTTTTGGAGGTGCGGGGGCTGCACACGCGGTTCCGCACCGACGGGGGCGAGATCCCCGCCGTCGACGGGGTGGACCTGACCATCCGCAGCGGACGCACGCTGTGCGTGGTCGGCGAGTCCGGCTGCGGCAAGAGCGTCACGGCGCGCTCGATCCTGCAGCTCGTCGAACCGCCCGGGCGCGTCACCGGCGGTCAGGTGCTGCTGCACGCCGGAGGCTCCTCCGGCGCCGCAGCGGCGCCCCCGTCCGCCGAGCCGCTGGACCTGGCCGCGCTCGACCCCAAGGGCGGGGACATCCGGCGGGTGCGCGGCCGCGACGTCTCCATGATCTTCCAGGAGCCGATGGCGTCCCTCTCGCTGGTGCACCGTGTCGGCAACCAGATCGGCGAGGCGATCCGCGTACACAACCCCGTCAGCAAGAAGGAGGCCCGGCGCATCACCGTCCGGCTGCTCGGCCAGGTCGGCATCCCCAACCCCGAGCGGCTCGTCGACGTCTACCCCTTCCAGCTCTCCGGCGGCATGCGCCAGCGCGTCATGATCGCCATGGCGCTCTCCTGCGAGCCGCGCCTGCTCATCGCCGACGAGCCCACCACCGCGCTGGACGTCACCACCCAGGCCCAGATCCTCGACCTGCTCGCCGGCCTGCAGCGCGACCACGGCATGGCGATCATGTTCATCACCCACGACATGGGCGTGGTCGCCGAGATCGCCGACGACGTCGCGGTGATGTACCTGGGCAAGGTCGTCGAGCGCGGCAGCGTCGACGACGTCTTCCACGCGCCCAAGCACCCCTACACGCGCGCGCTGCTGGAGTCGGTCCCGCGCATGGGCGGCCCACGCCGCGATCGGCTGCCCGCCATCCGCGGGTCGGTCCCCGACCCCGCCGACCGCCCCTCCGGATGCGTCTTCCGCGACCGGTGCGACTCGTTCATGCCGGGGCTGTGCGACACCGTCGAGCCGCCGACCGTCGAGACCGGAGGCAGCCAGGTGCGCTGCCTGCTGTACGGCGGCGCGGAGCAGGCTCCGACCGCTCCGCGGGCCGGCGCCGCCGACCGCGCCGACCCCGATCCCCGCCCCCGAAAGGAGGCCGCCGATGTCGACGCCGACTGACGCCGACCCGGCCGCCGCTGCCGCGGCCGGAGGCGCCGCCGGCGCCGCGACCGCGCCCCTGCTGGAGACCCGCGACCTGAAAGTGCACTTCCCGCTGCGCCGCACGAAGGGGCTGCGCCGCTCCACGACCTGGGTGAAGGCCGTCGACGGCGTGAACCTCGCCGTCGGCGCCGGCGAGACCTTGGGAATCGTGGGGGAGTCGGGGTGCGGCAAGTCCACGCTCGGCTCGGCGGTGCTGGGGCTGCGCCCCGAGGCGCGGGGCGAGGTCCGCTACCGCCTGGCCGAGGGACCGGTGATCGACGCCGCGCGCCTGGCGGGCGATGACGCGAAGGCCTACCGCCGCGAGGTGCGCATGGTCTTCCAGGACCCCTTCGCCTCCCTCAACCCGCGCCTGACCCTCATGGAGATCGTCGGCGAGCCGCTGCGGGTCCTCCACGGCGTCACCGGTTCCGAGCTGGAGGACCGCGTCACCGACCTCCTGCAGCGTGTGGGGCTGCGGCGCGAGCACCTCAACCGCTACCCCCACGCCTTCTCCGGCGGCCAGCGCCAGCGCGTGAGCATCGCCCGCGCCCTGGCTCCGCAGCCGCGGGTGGTGGTCGCCGACGAGGCCGTGAGCGCGCTGGACGTGTCGGTGCGCTCCCAGATCCTCAACCTGATGCAGGACCTGCAGGACGAGATGGGCCTGACCTACCTGTTCGTCTCCCACGACCTGTCCGTGGTCGAGCACGTGTGCGACCGGGTCGCGGTGATGTACCTGGGCCGGATCGTGGAGCTCGGCCGCACCGCCGAGCTCTACGCCGCCCCGCGCCACCCCTACACCGAGGCGCTGATCTCCGCGGTGCCGGTCCCCGACCCGCGGGTGCGCGGCGGCCGCGAGCGCATCCGCCTGCGCGGCGAGCTGCCCGACCCGGCGGACGCCCCCGGCGGGTGCCCCTTCCACACCCGCTGCGCCTATGCCACCGATCGGTGCGCGAGCGAGGTCCCCCCGCTGCGCGAGGTCGCCCCCGGCCGCATGGCCGCCTGCCACTACGCCGAGGAGCTGACGCTTTCGGGCGCCGGCTGACCGATCCGCGCCTCGCTCCGGTTACCCCCCGCACAGAAACGGAGAACCCCATATGAACGTACGAGACGACCGGCGACTACCGCGCCGGCGCGCATTGGCCGTGCCGAGCGCAGCCACAGCCCTCGCGCTCGCCCTCACCGGATGCGGCTTCTTCAGCCTCGACCCCGAGGAGGGCGGTGAGAGCCAGGCGAAGGCCAACGGCCAGGCGCCCGAGCTCGCCGAGAAGGTGGAGGCCGGCGACCTGCCGCCGCTGGAGGAGCGCCTGCCCGAGGAACCCATGGTGGTCGAGCCCCACCAGGAGATCGGCAGCTACGGCGGCACCTGGAACAGCGCCACCCTGGGGATCGGCGACTGGCCGTGGCTGGGCCGCACCGTGGGCTATGAGAACCTCATGCGCTGGAACACGGAGTGGACCAAGGCGATCCCCAACCTCGCCGAGAGCGTCGAGTACAACGACGACGCCACCGAGATCACCTACACCCTGCGCAAGGGCCTGAAGTGGTCCGACGGCGACGACTTCACCTCCGAGGACATCGAGTTCGCGCTGAACGACGTCTTCAACAACGAGGACCTCACCCCGGTCGCCGCGACCGACCCCGGGCGGGTCGAGGTGGCCGGCGACACCGAGTTCACGATCAAGCTCAGCGACCCCAACGCGCTGTGGGCCGCCCACGACCTGCTGCAGTACCAGATCGTCAACAAGCCCAAGCACTACCTCAAGAAGTTCCACATCAAGTACAACGAGGACGCCAACAAGCTCGCCAAGGAGCAGGGCTACTCCGGCTGGACCGAGCTGTTCGAGGTCAAGGCCGGTGTCAACGACTCGGCCCTGACCTGGCAGAACCCCGACATCCCGACCATGTACGCCTGGAAGGTCGAGCAGCCGCTGGCGGACTCCGGCCGGATCGTGCTCAAGCGCAACCCCTATTACTGGAAGGTGGACACCGAGGGCAACCAGCTGCCCTACATAGACCGCGTCGTCTTCGACATCGTCAAGGACGAGGAGGTCATGCTCACCCGCGCTCTCAACGGCGAGTTCGACTTCCACTCCCGCCACTTCAACACCCCCGAGAACCGGCCGGTGCTGGCCGAGAACCGGGAGGCGAACGGCTACCACTTCATGGAGCAGCGCCCCTCGGAGATGAACACCAACATGATCTCCTTCAACCTCACCCACAAGGACGAGGACATCAGGGAAATCTTCCGGGACAAGGACTTCCGGATCGCGATGTCGCAGGGCATCAACCGCAAGGACATCATCGACGTCGTCTACCAGGGCCAGGGTGAGCCGTGGCAGGGCGCGCCTTTGCGGAAGTCCCCGTTCTTCAACAAGGAGCTCGCCAAGCAGTACACCGGGTTCGACGTCGACGAGGCCAACCGGCTCCTCGACGAGGCCGGCTACGACGAGCGCAACGGGGACGGCGTCCGGGTCGCCCCCAACGGCACGCCCCTGAGTTTCACGCTCTCCGCGCCGGGGGACTTCCGTCCCGACATCATCGACTCCATGGAGATGGTGGTCGACATGTGGAAGGAGCTCGACGTCGACGTCGAGCTGCAGGTCGAGGAGCGCACGCGCTGGCAGGACCGCCGTGAGAACAACGAGCACCAGATCAACGTGTGGTCGGGCGACTCGGGCCTGCTCGACGCCATGTACGACCCGCGCTGGTACGCGCCCCTGCACAGCGGCGAGTCCAACTTCGCCATCCCGTGGGCCCAGTGGTACGCCTCCGACGGCACCGACCCGCGCGCGCAGGAGCCGCCCAAGGACGTCAAGGCGCACATCGACATGTACCGCGAGGTCATCGCCGAGACCGACAGCAAGAAGCGCACCGAGCTGATGAAGGACTTCCTGGCCGAAACCCAGGACCAGTTCTACGCGCTCGGGATCAGCACGCCCCAGCCCGGTTACGGCATCGTCGCGGACAACTTCCGCAACGTCCCCGACTCCCTGCCGTACTCCTCCGTCTACAACACCCCCGCACCGGCCAACCCCGAGCAGTTCTTCATCGAGGAATAACCCCGCACCACCCCCTCCGCGCGCACGGGCGGGCCCGGCAGGCCCCGCCCGTGCGCGCCGCGGCGCGGGCGGACCGCCCACGGGAGCCGGCCCGCCCGCGCCGCGGCCCGACCGCAGCCCACGAGTTTTGGACCGCCCCAGGAGGCGCGATGACCACCGAGCAGCCCGACGACGCCCAGACCCCGGCGCAGCAGGCGGCCGCGGGCGGGGCCGAGCCCCCCGCACACGGCCTGGGCCTGGTGCACGAGCACGACCGCTCCCTGCGCGTGACCTACGGCCCGACCGAGCTGGTGCGCTACGTCTACAAGCCCTGGGACGCCCAGTTCGAGTCGCCGCGCCCCTACTTCCACCCCATCCGCACCCTCGGCGGCGACGCCGTCAGCCTGTACCGGCCCCACGACCACGTCTGGCACAAGGGCATGGCGTGGTCGCTGCCCAACGTCGGCCCCGCCAACTTCTGGGGCGGGCCCACCTACGTGCGCGACCGCGGCTACCAGCAGCTGCCCAACGACGGCTCGATGCGCCACGCCGGGTTCGACCTGGTCAGCACCGCCGGCGGTGAGATCGCCGTGGGAGAGCGGCTGGAGTGGGTCACCGAGCAGGGCCGGACCTGGTTCTCCGAGCGGCGCGGCTTCCGCGTCAGCGCCGACCCCGCGCGGTCGAGCTGGACCCTGGTGTTCGAGACCGAGTTCACCAACCTCACGGGCGAGCCGGTGCCGATCGGCAGCCCCACCACCCAGGGCCGCGAGAACGCCGGCTACGGCGGGCTGTTCTGGCGCGGCCCCCGCTCCTTCAGCGGCGGGCGCGTCTACACGCCCGAGCAGGAGGGCGGCGACGACCTGATGGGCGTGCGCGCGCCGTGGATGGGCTTCGCTGGACGCCACGACGGGCACGACGGGGCCTCCACCCTCGTGTTCGTGGACGCGCCCGACAACTCCGGCCACCCGGTGAAGTGGTTCGTGCGCTCGGGGATCTTCGCGACCGTGTGCCCGGCGCCGTTCTTCGACGAGGAGGTCGAGGCGGCACCCGGCGTCCCGCTGTCCTACCGCTACGCCGTGGTGATCGCCGACGGCGACCGCGAGCGCGGCGGCAGCGCGGAGCTGGCCGAGCTGGGCCTGGCCGAGCTCGGACGGCCCGGGCTGCACGCCCGCGCGGAGGCGGGCGAAGGCGCGGGAGGCGGTGGCGCCGCCGCCGGGACCGCCGGCGCGGCTGAGGCGGGCGCGCGATGACGGCGCCGGAAGCGGCCGCCGCGGGGCACGCCGGCGCGATACCCGGGTTCCCCGGCGGTACGGCGGTCTCGCACCTGCACGTCTACGACTGGCCCGCTCCCGACGGCCTGTCCGGGGGTTCCCCGCACCTGCACACCGCCTCCACCGAGGGGTACGTGGTGGTGCGCGGCGAGGGGGTGCTGGAGACCCTCAGCGGCGCCGGCTACACCCGCACCCCGCTGGGGCCGGGCACACTGCTGTGGTTCACGCCGGGCACCGTGCACCGGCTCGTCAACGTGGACGGCGAGCTGGAACTGCTGGTGGTCATGCAGAACGCCGGGCTGCCCGAAGCCGGCGACGCCGTGCTGACCTACCCGCCCGACGTCCTCGCCGACCCCGACGCCTACACGCGCGCCACGGCCATCCCCGCTTGGACCGGCTTCGCTGACGCGGCCTCGGCCCACGCCGCCATGGCGTCCGCAGCCCGGCAGCGCCGGGACCTGGCCGTCGAGGGGTACGTGCGGTTGCGCGAGCGGGTGCGCAAGCAGGGCCCCGGCACGCTGGACGAGCTGTACGGGGCGGCGGTGGACCTGGTGCGCGACAAGGCGGCCGGCTGGCACCACCACTGGGAGCGCGGCCCCCGCCTCCAGGCCGAGACCACCCGCCGCCACATCGGCGGACTCGCCGAAGGCGACGGCGCGCACCTGCGCGAGTCCGCCGTCTACACCGCCGACTCGCCGCCGGGGCCCCGCCGTACCGGCATGTGCGGCCTGCTCAAGGTGTGGGACCTCGACGGAGCCCACCCGGTGGGCTGACCGGCGCGGATCGGGGCCGCGCCGCAGAGGCCTCCGGCCGACCGGCCGGAGCGGGCGCTCGCGAGGGATGCGGCGACGGGGCACGGGGGCACGAAGCGCCGCGCCCCGTCGCCGGGGTGCCCCGGAGCGGGCGCCGACGCGGTCGTGGAAGGACCGGACGGGGGAAGCAAGCGTGGCGGGGGTGCCCGCGGGTTCGGCGAGGGCGGCCCGGCGGAGCGCCCCCGTCGCCGCGACCTGCGGACGCGCGCCCAGGCGGGATTTCGGGCCGCGCGTGGTCCGCGGGTGCCGGATCCGGCCGTGCGGGCGTGATCCACTGAAGCGCAGGCGCCGGTGGCGGGTGCGGCGCCAGTCTTCGCTTAGGGAGCCGGCTGCTCTTGGGCCGGTGCGGTGGCCTGTCGGCCGGCGGGCTTATCGCGTGCGGCGGTGCTGTCGGCGTGCGGCCGGTCCACCGGGAACGCGGAACCGGAACGGCGCGTTCCACCGCTGGGCATCGGCATCCCCGCGGAACGCGGGATTCGGGCGTGCGGCAATGATGACACTGGGCCAACCGCGCGACTCTCCACGGTGACCGAGGCGCTAGTGTTGCCATCGACCGAGGAACCTCTCGCGAGGCGGCGCCGAGACGCGCTCGGAGCCGAGGAGGCAGCCGATGTGAACCTTTGTTGCACGTTGCCGAACCGCTCCGCGGTTCCCGCGCATGCGCCGCCCGCCGCCGGGCCCCGACCGCCCGGCGCCCCCGACGAGCCGGGCGGTGGCCGCGGCAGACCGCGGCGGCGAGCCGACCTCTGAACCCGGGGGCTGGCCGCCTCATGATCATGTTCACGCCCCGGTGATCATGAGACGGCCGCCCGTCCCGACACCTGTGCCCTCCCGACCGGACTCTCGCCCGGCCGCCGTCCTCGGAAGGCCCGGCGGCTCCCCTCGCGGGAGGACCGCCGGTCGGTGCCCAGTCTGCGCCTTTCGCTCCTCGACCGTGAGGCCGGAGCCGCCGCGCGAAGAACGCCCGACTCCGCGCTGACTGCCACCAGCCTGGCGGTCGGCGGCTGCGAAACGGTTGGGACGCGGTTGAGGTCGCCGGTCGCCTGGTCTCAGGATGCCGAAGGCGGTCCTCGGACCCGGCCCGGACGGGTGGGACAGCCACACGGTGGGGCGTGCGACCACCCGACCCCGGCGGGGCGGGCCGCGCACGCAGCGGCCGCACCGCCTCCGAGGAGTTGACATGGACTTCGAGGTCCTCGGCCCGCTGCAGATCCGGGTGGACGGCGGATACGTGCGTCTGCCGCCCAAACCCGCCGCCCTGCTCGCCGCGCTGCTGAGCCGGCCCGGCGTGGTGGTCGCCGACGACCGGCTGATCGACGCCCTGTGGCCCGACAACCCTCCGCGCTCGGCCGGCAAGAGCCTGCAGATCTACATCCACCATCTGCGCCAGGGGCTCGGCGACGAGGCCGTGATCGAGCGCGCGGGAGCGGGCTACCGGCTCGCGGTGGACCGCGTGCGTGTCGACGCGCTGCGCTTCCTGGACCTGGCCGAGCAGGCCGAGCGCGAACTGGAGAGCGGGCGGTCGCGCGAGGCCGCCCGGATGTTCGCCGAAGCGATGGGGCTGTGGCGCGGTACCGCGTTCGCCGGGCACGAGACGCTCCCGTTGATCCGCGAGGAGGCGGCGCGCCTGGACGAGCTGCGCCAGCGGGTCGCCGAGACGCGGTTCGACACCGAGCTCGCGCTCGGCCGCCACAGTGCGATCGCGGCCGAGCTCAGCGCGCTCGTGGCCGAGCACCCCTTCCGCGAGCGGCTGCGCGCCCAGCTCATGCTCGCCTATTACCGGACGGGCCGCGCGAGCGAGGCGCTGGAGGTCTTCCGCGAGGGGCGCGAGCTTCTCGTCGAGGAGTTGGGCATGGAGCCGGGCCGGGAGCTGGCGGCGCTGGAGCAGGCCATCCTGCGCAACGATCCGGGGCTGGACGAGCCGGCCGGCGCGCGGAGCCCGGGCACCCGTTGGATTCCGGACGTTCCCGCCGCCGACAAGGAACCGGCCGACCGCGGTCCGGACACGTCCGGCGCCCTGCGGCAGCAGGGGGAGGCCGCCCCGGACGGGCCCGAGCCGCGGCGGGAGGCGGCGGCCGCCGAGCCCGCACCCCGACCGGTGCCGGCCCAGCTCCCGCCCGCCGTCGCCGACTTCACCGGACGTGACGAGCAGGTCGCCCAGCTGCGCGCCGCCATGGGCGCGCCCGCCGGGTCCGAGGACGTGCGCCGCCCCGTCGCGGTCTCGGCTGTCTCCGGCATGGGCGGGATCGGCAAGACCGCACTGGCCCTGCGCGTGGCCCATGCCGGCGCGGCCGACTTCCCCGACGGGCAGCTCTTCGCCGACCTGCGCGGCGCCCAGGAGGCGCCCGCCGACCCCGCTCAGGTGCTCGCCGGCTTCCTGCACGCCGTGGGCGTGGAGGGCGCGGCGCTGCCGGAGCCGCTGGAGGAGCGCTCGGCGCTGTTCCGGAGCATGCTGGCCGGACGCCGCATGCTGGTGCTCCTGGACGACGCGGAGTGCGAACGGCAGATCCGCCCGCTCCTGCCGGGCACGCCGGGCTGCGCGGTGCTGGTGACCAGCCGCGCCCGGCTGACCGGGTTGGAAGGGGCCGACCTCGTCGACCTGGACGTTTTGCGGCCGGGGCAGTCGGT
The DNA here is from genome assembly GCF_039542725.1 of Streptomonospora halophila. Lineage (NCBI taxonomy): Bacteria > Bacillati > Actinomycetota > Actinomycetes > Streptosporangiales > Nocardiopsidaceae > Streptomonospora > Streptomonospora halophila. Next base: position 93,779 of record NZ_BAABIK010000008.1, read on the forward strand.
GGAACTGCTCGCGCGCATCGCCGGGGAGCAGCGGGTGGCCGCCGAACCCGGGGCCGCGGCGGAGATCGCGAGTCTGTGCGGGCAGAGCCCGCTGGCCGTCCGCATCGCCGGCGCGCGACTGAAGGGCCGCCCGCAGTGGCCGCTGACGCGGATGGTGCGGCTGCTGGGCGACGAGCGGCGCAGGCTCGACGAACTCGCTGTCGGCGACCTCGGCGTGCGGGCGAGCTTCGCACTCAGCTACGCGGGGCTGGACGACCGCACCCGCCGCGTCTTCCGGCTGCTGGGCGCGCTGGAGGCCGAGGACGTGGCCGCGTGGACCGCCGCCGCGCTGGCCGGCATCGGCCTGGACGAGGGCGAGGCCGCCGTCGAGGACCTGGTCGACGCCCAGCTGCTGTCGGTGGTCGGCACCGACGGTACGGGGCAGCCGCGCTACCGCATGCACGACCTGGTCCGCCTGTTCGCCCGCGAGCGCGGCGAGGAGGAGGACGCCCCCGAGCAGCGCGAGGCGGCGGTGCAGCGGGCACTGGGCGCGTGGCTGTGGCTGGCGGAGCAGGCCACCGAGTACATCCCCGGTGTCTGCTACGCCACGATGCACGGTCCGGCGCCGCGCTGGCCGCTGCCCGCAGCCGAGGCGACGCTGCTGCTCAGCGAGCCGATGGCCTGGTTCGACGCGGAGTCGGCGGCGATGGTGAAGGCAGTGGAGCAGGCCTGCGGCCTGGGCTGGCACGAGGTCGCCTGGGACCTCGCCGGGTGCATGGAGAAGTACTTCGACGTGCGCGGCCGCTTCGACGACTGGCGCCGCACCCACGAGCCGGCCATAGCGGCATGCCGGGCTGCGGGCGACGTGCGCGGCGAGGCCGTGCTCCGCCGCGGCCTCGCCGACCTGGTCACCTGGCAGAGCGGAGAGGCGGGAGGCGACGGCGAGGGCGGTGGCGGCGCCATGGGTACGCTGCTGGGCCTGGCCGAGCAGGTGTGGGACCTCTTCCAGCAGTTGGGAGACCGGCGCGGGATGTCCGACGCCCTGGTCATGCGCACCTGGGCGGAGGTCTCGCGGGGCACGCCCGAGCAGGCGCTGCGCACGGCCGAGGCGGCGCTGGAGCTGGCGGAGGGGGAGGACTACACCGGCGGCCGCGCTCGCTCCTACCAGGTGATGGCCGTGGCCGCGCACGGCATGGGGCGGCCCGTGCAGGCGGTCGAGTACCTCCAGCGGGCGCTGGAGCTGGCGCGGCTGCTGGGCAACTCGCGGTTCGAGGCCACCGCGCTGCAGTTCCTCGGCGCCGCGCAGTGCGAGGCGGGGGACCTGGAGCAGGGCAGGGCCAACCTCGAAGCGTCCCTGGCCATGACACGCGCGCTCAGCGACCGCTACGCGGAGGCGTTCTCCCTGCTCTACCTGACACGGCTGCACCTGGCCATCGGCGACCCGCAGGCGCTGGCCACGGCCACCGAGGCGGCGGACCTGAGCCGCCGCTACGGGATCAACCACCACCTGGCCGACGCCCTGGGACTGCTCGGCCGCGCGCTGCTGGAGGCCGGGCGCGCGGACGAGGCGGTGCAGGCCCTGGAGGAGTCCGTGGCCGTATGGCGCACCCGCGGCTGGCTCGCGTTCCTCGCCGAGAGCCTGCGTAGTCTCGCCCGCGCCTACGACGCCACCGGGAACCGCGATGCCGCAGCCCGGGCCGAGCAGGAGGCCGGCGAGCTCTCGACGGGTTCGGCGGGCGCGGCGTGCGCCGAGTAGCGAGTAGGCGGTGCGGTCGGCTCGGCGGCGTGCGCGGTGCGCCGGGGTGCGCGAGGTGCGCGGGCTGTCTGGGCGCGGGGGGTGCCTGGTTGCGACGGGGTGCACGGGGTGCGGCGGGCCGGCGGTGCAGCGGGGCGTCGGCCCATCGAGTCGACGGTCGCGGAAGCGGGCGCATCCGCTCCGCATGTGATGCACACTGCATCCCTCGGGGCCGAGCCACCGGGAACATCCGGTAAACTGGAAGGCGCAGGGGGAGGACGAATCTCCTGCCAGGCGGCGATTCCGCCGCCTCTTCAGCGCCATTAGCTCAAGTGGCAGAGCAACTGACTCTTAATCAGTGGGTTCAAGGTTCGAGTCCTTGATGGCGCACCCCTTCTTCGCAGGTCAGTGGCCCTTTTGGGGTCAGGAGGCGCCCGACGCCACGGGCGCCGAGCAGACCCGCGACCACCATCGACTGACCGAGTCCGTTGCCTTCGGCATCGCCGTGTTCTGCGGAGCGTGCCCGGTGCGCGTCCGCGAGGCGTCCTCGCCGAAGCTCACGTCGCGGACGTGGTGGCGCGCCTCGATCCGCCAGTGCCTCCGCACCAGCCCCGCCAGCGCCGCAGCCCCGATGCGCTCGGCCGGCAGGCTCGTGACCAGGTAGGCGTAGGTGCGGGCGACCTTCCCGGTGGCCACCTCGCGCACCCACCGACGCACCCGCGCCACCTGCGCGATGTGGGAAAAGCGATGCGCGGCGCGCTGAGCACTGTGATCGTGCGCACCTCCTCGCGGTCGTGCGCCCGCTCGCGGGTGGCCTCCAGCACCGGAGCCTGCGCCCACGGAAGGGCCTTCACCTGCGAGAAAAGCGTGGGCTGGTTGGCCTTCGCGGTGAAGAGGTAGCCGGCCTCGCGCTGGGCGACCAGGTAGCGGGCGGGGGATCGCTGGGTGCGGAGCGCGTCGGCCGTGACCACCCACCCCGCGGTGTCCAAGGGCGCCGGCACCTCGGCCAAGGCGGCGATCTCGCTGGTCTTGTCGCCCACCCGCACCTGGGCGCGGGGGTGTGCCCGGCCGGGGTCATCGCGGCCAGCATTTGGGCGGCCGGAGAGGTAGCGGTGTGCGAGCCGCGTAGGGCTTTGCCGTCGACGATCAGCACGGCGGCCTGCTCGGCGGCGCTGAGCCGGCCGAGTACGGCCGGGTCCAGGGCGGTGATGACGCGGCGGACTGTGGCGGAGCTGGGAGTCTGGCGCAGTCCCAGAGCCGCGCAGGTGGTGCGGGCGCCCTCCAGCCGCGACTATGAAACAGCCGTGCCGCCCTCCGCCGGACGACGCGGGAACCCCCATCCTCGACGCAGCACGCTTCCCGAGGGCGCTGTTCTCAGCAGCACTCCTCTGCCTTCAGGAGACACGGGATCACCTCCCTGCACCGGCGACCCGCCCTATCAGGAGTTACGACGAACTTCCGAATCACGGAATCGGATATTGCGGAATGTTTCCGGAACTTGCTTGACGTCGAGAGCGTTATCGCTCACATTCGGCGGCAAGGGCAGCGATGCCCCCGACCTTCCGGGCGGGTCTGTCGCGTCGGAGTCACGTCCAGATACGCGTCAGACCACACGGAGAAATGTGAGCGCTAACATCCCCCAATTCAGGCCTAGGACTCGCACCGGCCCCTCCGGGCGGACCGTGCAGCCCAGGCTTCGAGAGGAAGGACCGTGTCTACGTTGAGTAGGTTTCCGATCGCGCCGCCCTTGCGACTGCGAGGGCTTCTGCGAGCCGTCATCGCCGGCGCGATGGTCATGCTGGTCGGCAGCGCCGGCACCTTGGTCGGACCGACAGCGGCAGCAGCCGCGACGGTCGACACGAACGCGTCATACGTGCTGGTGAACCGCGAGAGCGGCAAAGCGTTGGATGTGTACAACCGGGCCACCGACAACGGGGCGCGGATCACCCAGTGGGCCCGGAACGACCAGCACCAGCAGCAGTGGCGGTTCGTCGAATCCGGCGACGGTTACTACCGTTTGCAATCACGGCTTTCGGACAAGGTGCTCGACGTCTACAACTGGTCGACCGCCAACGGTGCCGATATCGTCCAGTGGACCGACTACGACCAGGCCAACCAGCAGTTCCGGTTGGAAGACTCGCCCGGCGGCTACGTCCGGTTGATCAACCGGCACAGCGGCAAAGCCGTGGAGGTACAGGGCGCATCGCACGCCGACGGTGCCGACATCGTGCAGGCCGACGACTCGGGTGGCGACCACCAGCAGTGGCGACTCGTCCGGGTCGACGACGAGGGGGCGGACGACACGTGCGCTCTTCCCTCGGCGTACAACTGGTCGTCGATCGGCCCGCTGGCGCAGCCGAGGCAGGGATGGGTTTCGCTCAAGGACTTCACCCACGCCCCCTACAACGGCCGGCATCTCGTCTACGCGACGAACCACGACACGGGATCGTCGTGGGGCTCGATGAACTTCGACCTCTTCGACGACTGGGCCGGCATGGGCTCGGCCGCCCAGAACCCGATGCCCTTCGCCGCCGTCGCGCCGACTCTCTTCTACTTCGCCCCAGAGGACATCTGGGTGCTCGCCTACCAGTGGGGCGGACCCGCCTTCTCCTACCGGACGTCGACCGATCCCACCGACGTGAACAGCTGGTCGCAGGCGCAGACCCTCTTCGACGGAAGCATCGGCGACTCCCCCACAGGCCCCATCGATCAGGCGCTGATCGGTGACAGCACGGACATGTACCTGTTCTTCGCCGGGGACAACGGCAGGATCTACCGGGACAGTATGCCGATCGGCGACTTCCCGGGCAGCTTCGGCTCGACCGAGACGACCGTCATGTCCGACAGCACCAACGACCTGTTCGAAGGGGTCCAGGTCTACAACGTCGAGGGCCAGGACCAGTACCTCATGATCGTCGAAGCGATCGGCGCGCAAGGAGACCGCTACTTCCGCTCGTTCACAGCCGACAGGCTGGACGGCACGTGGACACCGCAGGCCACTACCGAAAGCAACCCGTTCGCCGGCCAGGCCAACAGCGGCGCCACCTGGACCGATGACATCAGCCACGGTGAACTGATCCGCAGTAACGCCGATCAGACCATGACGGTCGATCCCTGCAACATGCAGTTCCTCTACCAAGGGCGCTCGCCCGACTCTGGCGGCGACTACGGGCAACTGCCGTATCGGCCGGGTCTGCTGACACTGCAGCGCTGACAGGCGGTGTCGGACTGGGGTCCGGCTCATCGCCGGTGGCGGCGTCGAGCGCGTCCTGACACGAGAGGGTGCGGTGGCGTGGGTCGAATCCGGAGCGCCGCCCTGCGAAGGCAGGATCTCGGGCGGCTCCACCCCCGGGTGGAGCCGCCGTCCGGCAGCCGGTCCGACCGGCGCCGCCGCCGCTCGCGTACACCGCTAGGCGGTAGCTCCGCTTAGCCGGCCCGCCGGGCCGGGGTGCGCCCACACGCCCGGACCGAACGCCATCGGTCCGGCCCCCGGTCCGGCGGCGCGGGCGGGGGCACGAGCGAGTGTGCCCGTCGCCGTCGCGGCGCACGGGACCACCCGCGTGCGCAGGGAGCGCGCGAACACACTGCTTCTTCTCCGAAGGCAGAGGCCCTCCCTCGCCCTCATCCGTGCGCGGGACCTTCCAGTGAGCGGTCATTGCCGCCTGCTGCAGCTCCGGTCCACTCCCGCGTGCGCGGGGCCGGGCGGGGTGGAACTCCCGCGGCCCAACCGCAGGCTGATCGCGGCCGTGAGTGCGAAGACCCCGGTCTGGTAGAGCATCGCGTGCCAGAACGCCTCGCCGGATCCCGCGGCGGGCGCGAAGTAGGCGAGGGACACCAGCGTGATGCCGACGGACCCGCCGAGCTGCTGGGCGGTGGGCAGCAGCCCCGAAAGCGAGCCGGCGGTCTCCGCGGTCGTGCGCGCCAGCACCAGGGAGAACACCGAGGCGGTGAACAGCCCGAACCCCGCGCCGCCCGCAACCAGCAGCGGCGTCACCGTCCAGGGATCCGGCGCACTGTCCGCCAGCGGGGCCAGCCCCGCCATCACCGCGGCCAGCGCCAGCGCGGACACCGTCAGCAGCCGCGGGCCGTGGCGGCGGGCCAGGAGCGGGGCGCACCGGCTGCCGACGACGGCAGCGGCTGCGAACGGCGCCGACAGCACCGCGGCCCCCAGGGCGGAGTAGCCCGCGGCCTGCTGCAGGTGCAGGAACAGCAGGTAGGTGAACGACGGCACGCCGGCGTTGAAGACGAGCACCAGCAGGATGCCGGATCGCGCGGTCCGGTCGCGCAGGGCGGCGGGATGAACCAGCGGGTTGGCGCCGCGGCGCTGGGTCGCGGCGAAGCAGACCAGCACGACCGCGCCGCCAGCGAGACTGCCCAGGGCCCACGGCGGCCATCCCGCATCCGGCCCGAGGGCGAGAGGAAGGATCAGCATCCCGAACCCGGCGGTGGCGAGAACCGCGCCGGCCGCGTCGATCCCCTGCCCGGGTGCAGGACGCGAACTCGGGAGCGCCCGCGCCCCCGCCAGGGCCGCCAGCGCCACCGGAACAGTCACCAGGAAGATCGGCCGCCAGCCCGACCCCAGCAGATCCGCACCGATCAGCAGCCCGCCCAGCAGCGGTCCGGCGAGTGAGGCCACCCCCATCGTCGCCCCGTACAGTCCCAGCGCGTGCGCCCGCCGGTGGGCGTGCATGGACGTCTGGATGATCGAGAGAACCTGGGGAGCGACGAGCCCGCTGCCCGCGCCCTGCACGAGGCGGGCCGCGACCAGCACGGCCGGGGTTGGAGCGAACGCGCACGCTGCGGAGGCGAGCGCGAAGAGGGCCGTGCCGATCGCGAAGAGGCGGCGGTGGCCGTAGCGGTCACCGAGCCGCGCCGCGGTGATCAGCAGGCACGCGTAGGTGAGGGTGTAGCCCGCGAGCACGAGCTGTACCTCGCCCGGCCCCGCAGCCAGGCCGCGCTGGATCGCCGGCGCGGCCACCTGCGCGATCGTCACGCTCAGCAGCTGCACGAAGGTGGCGCTGAGCACCACGGGCAGCACGAGCTTCGACTCGGCGGGACCGGTGGCCGCGGTCGCAGCAGGCGGGTTCGCGGCGTTCATGAGGACCGGACGGAGGTGAGCGCGGCGGCCAACTCGCCGGGGCGCGCGGCGAAAGGGCTGTGGCTGCCCGGCAGCGTCCGGACCGTGAACGGGTTGTCGGGGAACGCGGCGTCGGCCTCGGCGATCATCAGGTCTTGGACCGCGGCGGGCAGTGACCGGTCGTCGGCGCAGCGCAGGAATGTGCGCGGGAGGCGGCCCCAGCCCTGCGGGGTGAGGACGACCGGGCTCGACGGGACGGCCATCGGCAGGTCGGGACTCATGGCCGTCCGCCACCGGTCGAAGCGGTCGGCGGGTGTGTCGTGGTAGTGGGTCCGGCGCAGCTCCTCGACGTAGTCCGGGTCGGTGGAGACGGGGTTGATCCGCAGTGCGCCGACCTCGTCGGGGTCGGCGACGGGCAGGCCGCCGCCGAGGGCGCCGGCGTTCTCGGGGGCGGACAGGTAGTCGTAGAAGCGAGGACGCCCGCCCGGGACGAACGCGGACAGGTAGACGGTGCGGTCGACCAGTGCGGGGGCGCGCTCCGCGGCCAGAGAAGCCGGACCTCCGCCTGCGCTGTGGGCGACGAGGACCACATTGCGGGCGTGCTCGCGCACCCCGCGCAGGGTCTCCAGCACCGCGTCGGCACACTCGTCCATCGTCACCGCGGCCGACCGCGACTTCTCCGTGCGCAGCCCGGGCTGCTTCGCCGCGAGGTAGCCGCTGGGCAGCGGAGCGGCGAACCCGTGGCCGGGCAGGTCGAGCGCGACGCTGGACGCGCCGAGGGCGGCGAGGGAACGCTGCGTGGGCCCCCAGTGGGCGGCGCCGTGCCAGGCTCCGTGCACGAGTACGAACAGCGTATCCGTCGGTGCGGCTGTGAATGTCATGTCCTCAGTCCACACGCGTGGGCATCGGCCATGTCCTCGTATAGTCGACAGCGGAACCCAAGATATCCACGAGGTATCACTCGCCCCGTGAGGAGTCGGTATGGAGGCGCGGCACCTGCGCTACGCCGTGGCGCTCGCCGACCACGGGAGTTTCCGCCGGGCCGCGGCGGCCGTCGGGATCGCGCAGCCGCCGTTGTCCAAGCAGATCGCGGCCCTGGAACGCGAGGTCGGGGCCCGCCTGTTCGACCGGACCGCACGGGGCGTCGTCCCCACGGCCGCGGGTGACGCGTTCCTCACCAGGGCGCGCCGATCGCTGGCCGAGGCCTCGGCCGCCGCGATCGACGCCGCGCGGGCGGACCGCGGGGAGACGGGGCGGCTGAGCCTGGGGTTCGTCGCCTCCGCGCTGCTGGACCCGCTGCCGGTCGTGCTGAGCCGGTTCGGAGCGCAACGGCCGGACGTGCGCCTGGTTCTGCACGAGATGTCGACGAGCCGGAGCACCTCTGCACTGGTCGCGGGCGAATTGGATGTGGCCGTCGGACTGGGGCCGCCGCGCGGAACGGGCGCCGAGTCGCTGGTTTCGGTCACCATCGGCCGAGACCGTCTGGTAGCCGTGGTGGCCCGCACCCACCCCTACGCGGGACAGCGGACGATCACGTCGGAACAGCTGCGCAGCCAACAGCTCATCGTCGCGCCGGGCGAGGACGAGCCGGCCGTCGCCGTCGGGTTGCGCCGGCTGCTCGGCCCCGAGTCGTGGACGCTGGAGGCCGCAACGGTCGCCAGAGACGTGCACACCATCGCCGGTTTGGCCGCGTGCGGAGTCGGAGTCGGCCTGGGCCCCTCGCGGATGCGGCTGAACGCGCGGCCGGACGTCTGGCTGTGCGACGTGGCACCGCGCACACAACTGCCCGACCTGACCCTGTCGTTTCGCGCCGGCGACCGTTCCCGCGTGCTGGATTCGTTCTTGAACACGGTTCGGGACAACTGCCCCGACGTCGGCCGCGCGCTCGACCAGCGGCTGGAACGCAGCACTGCTTCCGACCCCGAACCGCCCCGTCGCGGAGACGGCCCCGGGCGGGATCGCTGAGCGCGGCTGCACGCACCCGATCGAGTCGCCCCGCCCGAATCCGCACCTTCCCGACCGGCTCGGGCGCGGCCACCGTCTCTCGCACCGGCGAGCCGGCACGTCCGGGATCCGATTCTCCTGCTACTTTCCGCCCGCGCCCGCATGTGTCGGTGTGCGAAGAGCGCTCGGCACGCGCCCCCCGCACACCGGTGTCAGACGAACGGGAAGGCGACCAGCACCACGATGGCCATGAGTGCCGCCCCTCGGGTCGTCCAAACGAACACCGTGGCCAGGCGGGGAGGCAGGGCGTCGAGGCGGTTCCGGCCCCGCTGCCGCCAGACGATCTCCGGTTTGACCAGCACCGCTATCTGCGCGACCACACCGACCAGCACGAACAGGTGCATCGGGTCGAGCACGGCGTCGACGATCCCCGCCATCACCGGTACAGCACCGCGAACACGGCGACCATCAGGCTGGTCGACAGCAGGGAGAGGCGCAGGACCCACATCGTCCCGGATGAGGGTTCGGTCCCACTGTAGATACTGGACCGAAGGAGGCGCCACGTCGGCGTGAACATCAACGCGATCGCACAGGCGATGTAGAGCAGCGCGAAGATGGTCAGCGGATCGCTCAGTCCGCTCATGAACTCGTCCACGGAAGTCTCCGTCCCTTGTCGGTGTCCGGGGCGTAAAACTGGCTTCCAGGGGAGCGGACGTACGCGTGCCCCGACCGGTTCCCGAACGATTCCGCCGCGACGGACTACGGCCGAGATCGATGCCGTGGCCGGCCTGCTGGCCGGCATCGACATTGCCGGGTGCGTGACCGGGACGCTTCGCCCGCGTGGTCCGGGTACGCCGCAGCCAAGACGTGACCTGCACTGATCCACCATCGGACATCCGCGCCACGCCGGCATCGCCTTGCCCGCACCGGATCGCCGATCGAACCGCCCCGGCCGACGTCGCCGACGGCGTCCATGCAGGCTTCAGTGCGTCCCCGCGCGCGTCGAGCAAGTATCACCCCTGATAGAGGAGCGCAGCCGACCGGGGCTGTGTGGTGGGCTGATTCAGTTGATCCGGTAGCGGGAGGCGAGTTCCGGGCTCTGTCCGCCGAAGGCAGCGAGGTCGGCCTGGAAGACGGCGTCGAGGAGGCCGGCGTCTTCGACGCCCGGGGCGCAGACCACTTCGCCGAGTTCGAGGCCGCGCAGGCCGGCGGTGACGACGTCCTCGGCGGACATGCGGGGCACCACGCTCATGTCCAGGCCCTGGCGCGTGTGGAATTCGGTGGCGACGACGCCGGGGCACAGCGCCTGGACCTGGACGCCGGTGTCCTCCAGCTCGGCGCTGAGGGTCTGGGACATGGCGACGAGGTGGGCCAGGGCGCCGGCGTAGACGGCGCGACGGGGCATGACGGACTTGCCGGCGGGACCGCTGAAAGCGATCATCCCGGCCACGTTGATGATCTTTCCTTCGCCGCGTTCCTGCATGCCCGCGACGGCGGCGCGGGTGAGCATGGTGGGGGCGACCACCTTGACATGGACGAGTTCGCGGGCCTTGTCGGCCGGCAACTCGGCGAGCGGCATGTAGTGGGCGACGCCGGCGTTGTTGACGAGCATGGTCAGCGGCTCACCGGCGCAGAGCTCGGCGACGGTGTCGACGCCGATGTCGGTGGACAGGTCGGCAGCGACTGTGCGGACCTTGACGCCGGTGTGGGTGGCGGCGAACTCCTCAAGGCGCTCCTTGTTGCGGCCGACGATGATCAGCTCGTAACCGTCCGCGGCGAGGCGTTCGGCGAATGCCTTGCCGATGCCGGAGGTGGCGCCGGTGACGAGGGCGAGCTTGCTCATGAGTGCTGTTCCTTTCGGGTGTCGGCCGAAGTGGCCGGGGTGCGGCCCTGGTGGAGCCAGGTGAGTTCGGCGCGGTACTGCTCGGCGACGGCCTCGGGCTGGTCGTCACCGAGGTGGTGGTCGCCGACGGAGAACGTCGTCGTCGGTGCGCACGCACAGGCAGACGATGTCGCAGTCGGCAGCTGGCTCACCGACCCTGTCGTGCTGCTGGTGGGGAAGCTGACCGAGGCCGTCCAGGGAGGCAGGGTGCCGGGCGCAGGCGCGCAGGGGAAGCCCCGCTTATGCGATCGCGGTGGCCATGGGCAGGCCCGGGTCACCCGGCCCGATGAACCCCACGACGGACCGTTCCTGTGGTCGTGGTTTGTCATGCTTCCACGGTCGGCAGGAAACGGATGATTAGGTAGTACACCCATTTTCATGGGAACGGCGGTACCAGGACAGGTGAACGTCTCTCTTGCCACAATCGAGGGCATGGCGACCACAGAACTCGGCGCGGCCCTGCGTCACTGGCGCGACCACGTCTTGCCCCAGGCCGTCGGCCTGTCCGCGGGCGGACGCAGGCGCACCGCCGGGCTGCGCCGCGAGGAACTGTCCCAGCTGGCCGGCATCTCCGCCGACTACATCATCCGGCTGGAACAGGGACGCGCCACCAACCCCTCGCGCCAGATCGTTGAAGCCCTCGCCTGCGCCCTGCGACTCACTCAGGACGAACGGGACCACCTCTTCCGCCTGGCCGGCCTCGCCCCACCGCGCCCCGGCACGGTCCCGCAGCACATTACCCCCGGTGTCCACCGCATGCTGGACCGGCTGACCGGAACACCGGTCGCCGTCTTCGACGCCGCCTGGAACCAACTGCTCGCCAACTCCCTCTACACGGCACTCATGGGGGAATGGCACGGCAACGACCTCAACGCGGTCTGGCGCAACTTCCTCAACCCGTACAACCGCGTACGCCACACCACCGAATCGAAGGGTGCACTCCAAGCGGCGCAGGTCGCCGACCTGCGCCGCACCGCCGGCCTCTACCCAGACGACGCGCACCTGCGTTCCCTCATCGCCGAACTACGCGGCCGCAGCACCCAATTCGACAATCTGTGGGAATCCGCCGCCGTCGGCGAGCACGAAGCCGGCCGCAAGACCATCGACCACCCTCAGGTCGGCGCCCTCACCCTGGACTGTGACGTCCTCAGCGTCGCCGGCAGCGACCTGCGCATTATGGTCTACACAGCTCAGCCCGGCACCGAAGGCGCCGACCGCCTTGCGCTCCTTTCCGTGATAGGGACGCAGCTGCTCACCGGATGACCGACCGAGGGCCGCACCGTCCGCAGCTGTGGACTATTCGAGACCGCCACCGACGACGAAAGGCGAGCCGGCCACGGTCGTCTGATCACCAAGCGTTGCAGTCATCACTCTGAGCTACGTGTTCGTTCGCCGTAGCTATGCGAGCTCAGGGCCGTACGGCCGGCCACAAGACGACCGGGCCCCACTACCGATTCAACTCGCTGAGCTTTCCTCTACCTGCGTATTTGCTTGACAACACTAGATGACGGCAGCGGCGGGCTTTCAGCGGGCGATCGCGGCGGCATACGTCAGTGTTCCGATACGGCGCCCAGTTCTTCTGTCACCGTCGGCGGTGTCATAGGGGGCGTCGGTGTCCGAGGGACGCTCCTCCTCGGCCGGAACCACCCGGACGGGCATCTGCGCATCGTCGGGCCCACGGCACCGCTCACCCGGCCAAAGCAGACGGAGCTAGCCGACCTCGGTCGGGGCGCTCCACAAGTCGGGACCTCGCCCTGGCCACGTGCCGTGGAATCGCTCCCACCAACGCCTCGGCCACCGCCGCCACCCTCCGGCTACGTATCCGCGCCCGGGCCGCGGCGCAGGCGCTCGCGCGTGGTCTGGGTGGCTACACGGGCGGCGATGCCCAGGAGGGGACCAGCCGAGCGGCGGATGGTACCGGTGATCCGGGGCGGAATGGCGGAGGCGGGGCCGAGGTGCCAGCCGGTCTTCTCGGCGATCTCGTGTGCGGTGCGGCGCAAGTCGTCGCGGGCGGCGCCTTTGTCCAAGGTCTGCACGCGGCCGCCGCTGACCAGCACCCGCCCCTCGACCAGCACGGACTCCACACGATCGGCCGTGAGCGCGTTCACGGCGAGGGCGGGCAGGTTGGTGTAGGGCTCGAACCGGGGGTGGTCGATGTCGGCGAGCACCACATCGGCCTGCTTGCCCGGCTCCAGGCTGCCGACCTCGTCGCCGAGGCCCAGCGCCCGCGCCCCGTCGATCGTGAGCATGCGCACCAGGCGGTCCGAGTCCAGCTGCGGCGCGCCGAAGTGGTGGTTGGCCATCACGCGCGCCTGCTTGGCTTCGCGGAACAGGTCCCAGGAGTCGATCCAGTACGGATCGTCCAGGCCGAGCCCGACCGCGACGCCGTGCTCGGCCAGCGCCCGCATCGGCGGCCAGGCGCGCTCGCCGGTGCCGTAGTAGGCCAGTCCCGTGGGGCAGTGCAGCACCGACGCGCCCGCTGCGGCGACCCGGCGTACGTCGGCGGCGCGGGCGTTGACGAAGTGGGCCACCATGGTCCGCTCGTCGAGCAGGCCCAGCTCCTCCAGCAGTTCGACGCTTGAGGCATAGCCCTGCGATCGCGCCATCGCCTGCGACTGCCCGGTCTCCAGCACGTGGGTGTGCACGCGCGCCTCGGGGTGCCGGCGCGCCAGCGCTGCGGCCGCGCGCCACAGTTCGCCGGTGCACCAGAGGTCTCCCTGAGTGGCGACGGCGGCACGCACCCGCCCGTCGGCGCTGCCGTGGTAGGCGGCAACGAACTCCTCGGCCTGCGCGACCTGGGCCTCGACGGGTTCCGGCAACATCAGGTCGGCCAGCATCGGACCCATGACCGCCCGCATCCCGCTCTCGGCGACCGCATCGGCGCCGGGGCGGGGATCGCGGTCCATGCTGTTGAACAGCGTGATTCCGGAGGTGAGCATGTTGACTAGGCCCAGCGCCCAGCCGGCGCGCGCGAGTTCGGCGTAGGCCTCGGAGCGGCGGAAGAGCGCGGTGGCCTCCATGCCCAGGCGCAGCGTGGACAGGTCGCTGAACGCGCCCTGGACTCCGGTCATCTCCAGGTGGGTGTGCGCGTTGACCAGTCCGGGCAGCGCCAGCTTGCCGCGGCCGTGGATGACCGTGTCCGCGGGCTGGCCGCCGTCGTCGGGTTCGGAGGGGCGGACCTCGGCCAGGCGGCCGTCCTCGATCACGAGCGTCCCGTGCTGGTGGACCGTGTTGGCGGGGTCCGCGGTGAGGACCGCCGCGTCGCGGACGACGGTGCGTCCGGTGGGCACCTGCTCGCTCCTCGTCGCGGAGAGGTCTGGCCGGGCTCGGGACGCGCGCGGTGGAGGGGCGTTTCGCCGGTGCGCCGGCGGCCGGCACCCCTGCGCGGGTCCGTTTGCCTCCTGCGCCCTTGGTAACCCGCTGAGGGACGTGCGTGCAAGCCGCGGCGAAACCGTGGAGCCCGCCGCACCCGCCGATACCCGCATCGGATGCTCCGTCGGTGCTCGGATGTTGGGGACCGGACCGGCATAGGGCGGTGTCAGCCGTAACCGTCCCGCTATCTTGAGGTGAGAAAACGCCAAGCCACGGCATCAACCGGCATTCACCAGACGCCGCGGAGCGTACTCTTGATCAGTGGGTTCAAGGTTCGAGTCCTTGATGGCGCACCACCTTTTCGCACGCCATCACCCCTTTCGGGGTTGCGAGGCGACCGGCGGCAGTGGCGCCGCTGCTCCGTCGGTGCTCTTATATCGGCACCGTGTCGATTCCCCAGATCAGCGCCCGACCCGCCACTGGCCAGCAGCCCGAAAATCACCGGAGCAAAGCGGAGCAGGCCAGACTAGGTGTATTTCTGACGAAAGGTGATCAATGGACGGTATGCAATATGTTGCCATATTGATGGTTGCCACAATCTTTCTGGCTGCTTCGTTTGCGAATTTTAGATACTGGCACCATTTGCAAATGTTTTCAGTGTCGAGGGTGCCTATGTTGCGGCGCAAGTACGAGAAAATTAGAGATTCTCAGTATGATGTCTTTACTCGGGTGTTCACGACCGGTTTCCTTCTTTTTGTTTCAATGACATTGCTCGTCAGTTCGAGTATGCACTACTTCAGTTGATGGCGTTCCGTGCACGCGTGTTTCTGCTGGGGACAAGGCGCTCGGCGGCCAGCGGCTTGGAGAGCGGGGATCGCGGATACGGGCAAGCAGCAGGCCGTCGGCCTGGGACCGACGAACTGATCGCCACCGGCACGCCACCGCCGACGGCACCGGCCTTCGCCGGTGTAGCGGTAGGCCGCGGGAAGCAGCGACGACTGCGGAAACCGTCGGCATAACCGCTCGTCCTGTGCCGTCATTGGCCCGCCAGGCCCGCGGAAGGCTCACTGAGCCTGCTGATCTGAGTATCGGTCAGGCGCAGGGAAGACGCTTCGACGTTCTCCTTGAGGTGCGCGATCGAAGACGTGCCGGGAATGGGACAGATCATGTCGGCACGGGCCAGCAGCCAGGCCAATGCGATCTGCGCCGGCGTCGCCCCCGTCTCAGCCGCGATCTCTGCGACAACACCGCCGGATTGTGCAAGCTCACCGTTCATGATCGGAAACCACGGGACGAACGGAACGCGTTCGCGCGTGCAGTACTCGACGACGTCGTCCCACAGGCGAGTCGAGAGGTTGTAGATGTTCTGCACCGCGGCGACGTCGACGATGGCGCGGGCGTCCTCGATCTGCTTTTGTCCGACCTCGGACAGGCCGAAGTGGGCGATCTTGCCTTCGTCCTGCAACTCCTTCATCGCGCCTACCTGGTCGGCGAAGGGCACGTTCGCGTCGACGCGGTGCAGGTAGAGGAGGTCGATCCGGTCCACATCGAGCCGACGCAGGCTCATCTCGCACTGGTGGCGCAGAAATGCGGGGTGGCCGACAGGTACCCACTCGCCGGGCCGGGGCTGGACCTGGCCGATTTTCGTGGCGATGAGCAGGTGGTCAGGATACGGATGCAGGGCCTCCCGCAGAATCTCCTCGACGGTGCCGAGGCCGTAGCTGTCTGCGGTGTCGATGTGGTCGACGCCGAGTTCCACCGCTTTCCGGGCCAACCGGATCGAGTGGTCGCGGTCTCCCGGGGGACCCCAGATCGCGGAATCCGCCAGTCGCATGGCGCCGAAGGCTATCCGGGAGACCGTCTTGTCTGCGATCTTGACCGAGTCCGCGCCGGTCGTCGTCCGTGTGTCGCTCATGCCTCGAGTTTCGGCCAAGCGAAGTCCGCTGCGCTGCCTGATGTCGGCCACAAACGTTCAACATCAGGTCAGCCGGACCGTTGTGGGCCGCTCGCCACGGGCGGCACCGAACCGGCTCCGGTACTGTCCCGGGGGCATCTCGGCGAGTCTGGTGAAGTGGTAGCGCAGCGCCGATTCGGACCGGAAACCGCTGGCTTCAGCGATGCGGTTCACGGTCCAGTTCGTGCGTTGCAGCAGTTCTTGGGCGCGCCGCACCCGAGCTCGCTGCAGCCACTCGATCGGGGGATACCGAGGGCGTTGCGGCACTGCCGGGAGAAGGTGCGGACACTCATTCCGGCGTGCTGCGCGAGCCCGGCGACGGTGAGCCCCTCGTCGAGGTGCTCTTCCGCCCACTGCAAGGTGTCCACCACGGAACGGGGGCGCTCGGGGACGTTCCATCCTGTGTCCTGCGCATGGTCGCCGTCACGGCGGAGCGGGGCGACCATGAATCGCGAGATCTCCGTCGCCAGTGCGGATCCCTGGTCCCTTTCGACCAGGTGCAGAAGCAGGTCCAGCGCGGCGGTGCCGCCCCCGGAGGAGAAGATTCCGCTGCTCTCGACGAAAAGGCGCTTGGCGTGGACCCGGATCCGGGGATGGGACGCGGCGAGCTGATCGGCCCAGTGCCAGTGGGTGGTCGCATGGAGACCGTCCAGCAAGCCGGTATCGGCCACCAGGAAGGTGCCCAGGCAGAGTGCCACGATCCGGGCGCCGCCGGCGTGCGCGCGCAGGATGGTGGCGGCGATCTCGGGCGGGGGGCTCAGCAGGGCCGGAACCGCGGGAACGACGACGGTGTGTGCGGATTCCGCCCATGTCAGCACCTGATTCGGGAGCAGGGCGTAGCTGGTGGCGTATCCGGTCCGCGTGACCACTGGCCGGTCGGGGCCGACCACGGCAACCTCGTACAGTTCAACGCCGGCGTGGTCGTTCGCGGCGGCGAAGACCTGAACGGCCAGCGCCACCTCGAACGTGCCGACTCCGTCGAGGCCGAGCACGGCGACCCGGTGGCGGACTGTCGGACCCGAGTGGCAATGGTCGTCGGTGCCCAATGGACGTCCTTAGGGGTATCGGTGCCAAGAACTGCGGGTTCCGGCGCCCGAAGGAGCCGGGAGCTGCTTCTGGATCGCTGCCTTCAGTGGCCGGAAAGGACTGGTAGCCAGGCCTCTTCGGGTTCTCCGATCGCAGAACGATTCCAGGCGCCGCAGCGCTGGCCGCGAACCGCTGCGCCTGGACCCGTCGGCGATCTATCGCATGAAGGCGGGTGCCGCCGTGCGGTCCTACGACGTCGTCGGCCTGCACCTTGCGTTCCTGGTCAGCGAGGGGGCGACGTCGGACGGGCGCGGGCGTGGAGTTCGACGTCAACGTTTTAGCGTAGCCCATGAAGATAGGCGCGTCCGCGGTCGACGGACCGTTTTCGGCGCCGGTCAGCGCAATAACGCCCGGCACCGCGTCGCCACCGCGCACATCACCTGCGCATCAGTCGAAGGAAGAGCCGTCCATTTCCGAACCACCGTTCCGCGCCGTACTTCGACGCAGGCGCACCGGGTGGTCGACACGCTCCGTCCGGGCGCCGTCAGAGACCGCGGCTCCTGCAATGGCTGTCGGCGACGCTCATTGCGATCGCGAGGTCGTAGCGCGCCGACCGCCCCTTCAGCAAGGACCGGCCGAGTGCATTCTCGAGCTTGACCAGCCTCTTGCGGACGCCGGTGGGCGATACCCCGAGCGAGGCTGCGGTGCTCTCCAGATTCGCGTCGCAGTCGAGCCAGGCGCGCAGGGTGGGCTCCAGGCAGTCGTCCCGCCCGTCGCGGATGGGTTTCAGCAGTTCATCGGCCCATCGGTGCACCGGTTCGGTGCTGAGCAGAAGCGCCAGGTCGGGTGGGGCGGTCGCGCCCGTCTCCGGAGGAGGGATGCGGTGCTCGGCGATAACGCGGAGGGCGAGGTGCAACCGGGCCGACGCCATCAGGTCGGACAGCGTGACTCCGAGCAGCGCCTCGACGCGCCGCAGGCGGCTGTTGACGGTGTTGCGGTGGAGGTTGAGCTGTCGCGCGGCGCCGCCGCGGAAGTCGAGCCAGGCGCGCAGGGTGAACAGCAGCTCCCGACCGTCCGGGTCCTGGCGCCGCTCGGGCACATAGTCGAGAAGCGGGCTCAGGAGCGCTCGCGCCCACTCGTGGGCCTCCTCGCCGAGGACGCGGGGCAGCTCCCCACGACCATCGAACACCGCGTGGCGTTCCGCCTCCCGCTGCGCCGCCACGGCTTGGAACGCCCGCTCGTAGCCGATCCCGACGTCGCCAAGCGCGAGGCCGGGGCTCTCACCGATCCTGATCCCGGAGGTGTCGTCGATCAGGTCGCGCAGGACCCCGTCGAAGCGGGCGGCGGCGGTCGGGCGGCCGTCGGAGGCCGCGCCGTTGGGGGCGACCACGATCGTGTGCCGCTTGTACACCCGGCAGCGCAACACCCACGCTGCGCCCTTCGACGCGGCGACGCAGCGGTCGACGACGTCCTTGCGGCATTCCGGCGGGGAGTCCACCACCATGACGCAGACCCGCTCCGGCAGGGAGGGAGTGAGGACGTCCGCCACCCGGGTCGCCTCCTCGGTGGCGCCCACGATGAGGAGCTGGACCACCGCCTCCCTGGCGCGGTTGCCGGCCACCGCCAGAACGCGCTGCTGCCGCTCCGCCTCGTCCAACCGCCATCGCAGGCCGAGGAGCCGGGCCGCATCGATCAGCAAGCCGCTCGCGCCGGAGGGGAGCCGACCGGGCACAGACACCAGGAGCGCCGGCCCGGGCCGGTCGTCGTCCAAGGCGATGACATGGGTCTCGTGCACGCCCACGTCGAGCACCGCCGAACGCGTCCGGCGCTCCAGAACCGGTTGCACGCCCTGCCCCGGCCGCCGGCGCGCGTCTCCGCCGGGAGCGGCGGGCGCGAACTCCGCCCAGGCGGCGCCCGCCGCTTCCGCGGGGAAGGAGCACCTGACCAGTCCGCCGGCGTCCAGGACCGCGGCCTTACCGCCGAACCGGTGGGCCAGCCAGCGCAGAAGGCCCTGCACGCCGTCGGCCGCGTTGACCACGCGCTGCATTTCCCGAAGGTCCGCGGCCTCATCCTCGGCGTGCCGACCGGGGCCGCTCGTCGTCTCTGTCCTCATCGTCCCGTGCTCACTGGTGTTTCGGTCGGATACCGCCGCGGTCGGGCTCGGTTCCGCGGCCGGGGGCGGTTCCGTGCGGCGCGGCCGCGCCGGCCGCCGCAGGGCGGGCGTCCCGGGAGCCGAGCCGCCGCACCACGACGCCCAGGACCCGGTCTCGCGGGCAGGGCCCGTGGTGCTTGGAGTCGACGCTGACCGGGTCGTCGCCGAGGACGGCGATGTGCCCCTCCGGAACGAGCCCGGGGCGGTCGATCGGCTCCGGGTAGGGGTCTCCGGCCACGGCGACCACGCGCTTGATGGACCACTCGCCGCCGGCGAGCCTCCGCTCGACGGGGCCGCTTTCCGTCCAACCGGACTGGATCCTGGGGCGGACCACCACCACGATGCTGCCCCTGCCCGCGCGGCGGGCACCGCGCCGGATGAGGACCCGGTCCCCCGATTCCAGCGCGGGCCGCATGCTGTGCCCCTCGACGGTGATAGCAGCGTAGCGGCGCCCCGCCCACGAGAGCGCGGCGAGCGCCGCCAGCACCACCGCTGCTCCGGTTGCGGCAACCACCATGTCCACCCCGATCCCTACGTTGCAAGCGCGTTCGACGCATCGCGCACCGGCGTGTCGGCGTCCGCGTAGTCGGCCGCCTGGAGGGAGAAGAGGCGGGCGTACTCCCCTTGGGCCGCCATCAGCGCGTCGTGCCCGCCCTCCTCCGTGATCCGGCCCTCCTGCACCACGACGATCCGGTCCGCGTAGCGCAGGGTGCCGAGGCGATGCGAGGTCAACACCGTCGTCGCGCCCGCGCGGAGCACCCGCAGGCGGTCGTGGAGGTCCTGCTCGGCCGCCGCGTCCAACCCGGACATCGGCTCGTCCAGGAACAGCAGGTCCCGTCCCCGGCGCATCAGCGCCCGCGCGATCGCCAACCGCTGCCACTGCCCGCCGGACAGCGTCACCCCGTCGGATCCGTCTCCCTCGTCCTGATGGAACATGCGGGAGAGCATGGTGTCGTAACCGCGGGGGAGTGCCGCGGCGAAGTCGGCGGCTCCCGCGTCCCGCGCCGCCGCGTCGATCCGGTCGGAGTCGTCCATGTGCTCCAGGGAGCTGATGCCGATGTTCTCCCGGGCCGAGAGGTCGTAGGACATGTAGTCCTGGAAGACCGCGCTGATTCTGGAGCGCAGGCCGTCCACGCACAGTTCCCGGATATCCACGCCGTCCCAGCGGATGCTGCCGTAGGTCGGGTCGTACATCCGGCACAGGAGCTTGACCAGGGTGCTCTTGCCCGCGCCGTTCAGGCCGACGACCGCGAGGGTACTACCGGCCGGGATCGTCAGCGAGAGGCCGCGGATCACCCAGGGGCCGTCGTCGGTGTAGCGGAACCACACGTCGTCGAGCCGGATCTCGCCGCGCAGCGGTGCAACGGGCCGTGCATCCGCCGGGACGGGAAGGTCGGGCCCCACCCGGACCACGTCGACGTAGTGGCCCAGCATCAGCAGGGACTGGTACCCCCGGGTGATGTCGGTGACGATCATCGCCATGGCCCCCTGCACACCGGCGACGGCCGCGATGAACGCCGAGACGTCGCCGATGGTGAACTCGCCGCGCATGGTCGCGGCGATCATCCACACCAGGCCGCCCGAGGCGACGAGCGCGCTCAGCACCGACAGCGGTCCCTGCGTGAGCAGGACCTTGCGGTCCAGCCGCTCCTCCGCGTTGTTGACGCTGACCGTCTCGTCGTGCATCCGCCCCAGGAGGAAGCCGCCCGCGCCGAAGAGCCGGGTCTCCTTGATGGCGGCCAGGTCGAGCATCAGGGTCTGGTAGAACAGCCGGCGCCGGGTACGCGGACTCATCCGCCACATCATCGACGCCTGCTGGCGGCTGATCGACAGGTGCACGAACAGGGCCGGGAGCGCCGCGATGATGGTGATGACGGTGATGACCGGGCTGATCGCCACGAGGACGCCCAGGAAACCGGTGATCGTCAGAAGTCGTTGCAGAGCGCCGAACAGCGCCTGGATCACCGCGTCGGGTGCAGTGCTCGCCGCCTGCTGGGCCAGGCGCAGCCGGTCCCGGAAGGCAGGATCCTCGAACCTCCGCACGCCCTTCAAGCGGTTCACCGCCGAGTAGAGCCGATACTGGACCACCAGTGTGACGCCGCGCTTGATCCGCGAGGTCAGGTAGGTCGAGAGGTAGGAACCGACCGCCTGCACCAGGCCCATCAGGCCGATGAGCACGACCAGCACCATCGGGGAGATCCCGGGTCCCGACGGAGTGGGGGCCGGTGCCGCTGTGCCGGTGAACTGCAGGGCGTCGATCAGCCATTTGGTCAGCAGGGCGACCCCGGCCGGCAACAGTCCCAGGACCACGGTCGTGACCAGATACAGCGATGCCGTGAAGGGGCCGGCCCGCCAGGCCAGAGCGAGCGCGTGCCCCATCCGCCGCACGGACTCGCCGAGCCCCGCGCGGCCGCCGGACCCGGCCGTCTGCGCCACCGCCATCAGGCGCTCACCGGCGCCAGCGCGGCGACGGAGGTCCCCGAACGCATGACGACGCCCTCGGCGTCGGCCCGGACGAAGGCCGGAACCCCCTGGATCCCGAACTCCTGGGCGACCGGCCCCAGCCGCGGCTCCACGATCACCGTCGCCGCGCCGTCCAGCTCCCGCGCGTACTCATCGGGCTCGCCTCCCCCGTCGCCGATGACGACCACGACCTGGCCCGGCTTGAGGCCGTTCGCGTCGGCGTGGCCGACCAGCTTGGGGATCGTCGTCTTGCACACCGAGCACCCGGTGTCGAAGAACGCGAAGACCGTCTCGTGGCCGAGCAGGTCGTCCGCGGCGATCGGCTCGCCGGTGAGCGTGCGGCCGCGGAAGGGCGGAACCGGGCGGCCGGCGGGGAGCTCGTCCAGCTCCGGCGGCGCCGCCGACCGAGTGGTGGGCTGCTCGCTCATCAGGCGGAGCCGGCGGACCACTGCCAAGGTCAGCAGCAGGTTGACCAGTGCGACGGCGCCGATCAGTACGACGAATCCAACGAGGATCTCCATGGTGCCTTCCACTCTCAGGTCGGGTCTAGACGCGCTGCAGCCGGTCCGGGGTGCCGAACAGGTCGACGATGTCGTCATAGAAGACGGTCAGCGCCGTGACGACGAGTGCGACGACGGCGGCGATGGCGGCGCCTCCCGGCCGGACCGGCGCCCCCGGGTCGGCCGCGACCGTGCAGACCAGGCCGGACAGCGCCACGCCGGTGAGCACGAGGTTGCGCCAGACGTGGGACCACCCCAGCAGGGAGCTCGAACGTCCGAAGCACGAGCAGGGGATCGCCGTCTGCGACCGGGCCGCGTAGGCGGCCAGAGCGGTGAACGCCGAGAGCAGCAGGGCGGCCGCCGACAGCGCCGCGGCGCGCAGGACGGTACCCGCGGCGAGGCCGCCGAGGAGCGTGAGCCCCAGGGCCAGTTCGGCGGCGGCGTGTACCCGTGACGCGGCCCGCACCGGAAATCGCCGCACCGGCAGCAGGCCCGCCAGAATCGACCATGTCTCCTCATTCGCGGTCGGCCGGAATTTGGCCACCGCTGACACCAGGAATACTCCGGCGACCGCCATCTGCAATGCCAGAGCCGCGTAAGGCAGCATGCGCAGACCTCGTTCTTTCTCACGTGCACCGGCGGTGGTGAATGCGATGCGTTTGCGGGACCGGGGGCCACGCGGACTCGAATACCGGATTCGGGTTCCGGGGGGTGCGGAACCCGAATCCGGAGGACGCCGCCGCCGGACGGACGGCCGGTTCACGGTCCCGGCGGCAGCGGGATCAGGCTCGGCCGGCGCCTAGCAGTAGCAGCCGACACGCTCCCAGGGGCCGTAGCTGGGCTCCCAGGTGCCCGCGCAGACCTTGCGGTTGTACAGGGTCAGGAAGACGTTGCTCCCGCAGTAGGGGAGCCGGCACGACTGCTCCCAGGAGCACTCGAACTGGTCGGCCTGAGCCGTGGCCTCGGGGACGACGCTCGCGAGCATCCGGTCACCGATCCGGGAGACGGAATCCATGATCTTCATGCAGAACATTCCTTTCTTATTGCGGTGGGGCGTGCGCAATTAAATTAACATGCCCGCGGCCACGATCAAGGTGTTGGCGGAATTTTTTTCAAATCACCGCAAGCCCTGATGGGACGACGATAAAGGCATGCATCAAACGCGCTCGAGCGGCGGAAACAGTTTTATCCGAAAACCGCTCGACCGCATCGGAACCCACTGGAGCACATTTCTCGCGCGCGGGTTCGGCTCCCTCGGAGGCCCCGGCTCGTTGGGAGCGTCCGGACGGCGGAGGGCGCGCGCTTCCCCGCGGCCGTGCCCCCTCCGCCGCGTTCAGGCCGGCGGTCGGCTGCCGCGTTCAGGTGACACCGAGCCGGCCCAGGATCTCGTTGGCGCACAGGACGAGGAACAGTCCTCCGGCGATGGTGAGCCCGACGTTGCTGACGATCCCGTTGCGCCACTCCTGCGGCGTCCGCTGGGAGTTCAGCAGCCACATCAAGGTGAAGGCGAGGAAGGGCATGAACGCGGAGCCGAGGACGCCGTAGGCGATGACCAGCTGGACCGGCTTGCCGACCGCCAGCAGCAGCATCGGCGGGAAGGTCAGCCAGAGCAGGTAGGCCCGGAACTCCCAGCTGGTCTCCCGCTCCTCCACCGGACGGTTGGCCTTGCCGCGGATGTTGCCCACGAAGTCGGCGAACATCAGGCTCACCCCGTGCCACACGCCGATGATCGAGGTATAGGCGGCGGAGAAGAAGCCGATGAGGAACACGACCGAGACGATCCGGCCGAACCTCTCCTCCAGCACATCGGCGAGGCTGACCAGGCCCTCGCTCCCTTCGGCCAGGGCCACCCGGCCGGCGCTGAGCATCTCCGCGCCCACGATGAGCATCGCGACGACGAAGACGCCGGTGGTGATGTAGGCGACCCGGTTGTCCAAGCGCATCATCCTGATCCAGGCCGCGTTGCGCCACCCCTTGGCGTTGACCCAGAAACCGTAGGCCGCCATGGTGATGGTTCCGCCGACGCCGCCGATGAGGCCCAGGGTGTTGAACAGCGACTCGTCCGGGCTGGACGGCACCAGCCCGGCGGCCAGCGCCCCGAAATCGGGCCCGATGTAGACCGCCAGGCCGACGACGGTGACGAACATGACGCCGACAAGGGCGGTCATGACCTTCTCGAACACGGCGTACTGGTTGAACCAGACGAAGACCAGTCCCGAGATTCCGGCGAGGATCGCGAACACCCAGAGCGGGACCGAGGGGAACAGTGCGGCGAGTGGCAGAGCCGTCGCGGACATCGCCGAGGCACCGTAGACGAACCCCCAGATGACGATGTAGGGGCCGAAGAAGGCGAACGTCCAGACGCCCATGCTGCGCCAGCCGTCGAAGATGGTCTGCTCGGTTGCGAGGTGCCAGCGGCCCGCGGCCTCGGCCAGGGCGATCTTCACGATGCAGCCGAGTACGACCGCCCAGAGCAGTGCGTATCCGAACTTCTCGCCTGCCACGAGGCTGGCGACCATGTCGCCGGCCCCGACGCCGGTGGCGGCGACGACGATGCCGGGCCCGATGAGCTTCCAACTGGTCGTGCGTTGCTCAGTTCGCAGCAAGTGCGCCCCTTAGGACTGGTCTGTGGGTGAGACCGGTCCGGTGCCGGTGGTCGCCGATCGCTGACGTTCCTGCCTGGAGCGGAGCCCGGATCACGGGTCCCGCTCCACCCTGCTCGCGTCTCTCGGCAACCACTGGTTCCGCCGGAATTACCCGGGACACGTTAGGGATCCGGTGGCGAGGAGCGCGAGTTTCTTCTTGCACTGTCATTCGGCGTATCCGGTGCAGAAAGCCTGCGTCGTGGCCTTCCGTGTCGCCTGCCTGCGCAAACGCGGCGCCGCTACGTGCTTTACGGCCTCTGCACCAATGGATGTGAATAATTTTTTTCAAATTTCATTTTTCGGGTTTCGTTGTTTTTGCACTTGACTCCCCGGGGGGCGCCTTGGTTGTATTCGATTCCCCGATCGGGAGAAGATTCGTCGCGGAGTCGATGCCACAGTGCGGTGGTTACGGCTATTTATTGGGAGTGCTTTGTGAAAGATGGATTCTTGAAGTCGTCCGTGCTCATCGCTTCGTTCGCTGCTGCGCTGTCTCTTTCGGCGGTTCCGGCGGCAGCCTCGGTATCCCCTTCGGCGGGAGAACTGTCGGGTTCGGCCGCAGCCGGCGCGGAGGAAGCGCAGGCGGCGAGCATTAAGATCGTGGCGGCGGAGGATGCTCCCTTCCGCACCAAGCCCTATGGGAGCAGCCACAAGATCGGCACCGTCCAGGCCGGAAACGCCATCTTCATTCAGTGCCGACTCCAAAACAGCTACGGCAACTACTGGTACCGCACCGGGGCTTGGCATTACACGTACAGCGCCCATTACCTCTCCTACCCGGGGATTCCTGCCTGCTGAAGCGCCTGGTTGTAGGTCCGGGTCGTCTGATCCCTGATCGTTGTGTCGGGGCTGGCCGATCCACAGGATCATGACCTGGGATTTCTCCGGACACGCAGACGGCCACCGCCTGATAGTCGATGTCTGCGAAGACAACGAAGCCCTCGGCGGTGGCCGTTGGAACTCAGCGTATCGGCCCGAGGGGCTCTGTCGTTCCCGCGGTCTGTCGGGAAGAGCTCGGTTTCCTCGTGCTTTAAAGCCATGCGGGCCGGTGTCGGATGATGTCGGGAGTTCGAGATCCCCTGCCATATGATTCAGTGAGACACCTTGTTTCCTCCCGACTGGCCCACTTGTCCGGGCCTGGGATTCCGCCTTGGCTCCTAGGCTGAGGGTATGCAAGCATGTCGGACGCTGGCGCCCCGCCCCGCACCTGAGGGAATCGCTCGGTATGAGAGCGGTCACGCGGCATTGTCCGAACCGGTTGAGTTCCAATTCGCTCAGGCAGTTCGCTGTGCTTGCGGCGAAAAAATCGGCGACTCGCATTCATCGTCGGTTCACCAAGGGCGTGGGTTGCGCAGTGGTAGAAGGTGCTCGGCACTGGAGTCGCAACGCGCGTTGTGGGCCATTTTCTTTACCGGATCGCACCCGAGGCGACTCCTCGGCGGACCGGTTCGAGCGCAGTTAAGAAGGCCGCTGTGCCCTCTCCAGCAGCGATGGTTCCTCTTACCGCTTCACCCGGAAGACGCCAGGGCCGATTCAAAGTCGTCTGGCCGGAGCGTTGATACAGGTCACCGCATCATGGCGATCGCGGTCATCTCCAAGGCATACCCAATGGCGCCTCTTTAAGGGCTATGTAGCCGGGCGGGCCTCGGGTTCGCCGTCGGCACCTCACGGTGCAGCGGACGCCCACACGGTCTCGCCGTCCGACACGGCATCAGTCGCCGCCAGCCCCAATGACCGCGCGACACCCTCCGACGCCCTGTGCCCCGGGCGGATGTGCGCGGTCAGGCGCACGACCCCGGGTGTCGCCAGCCACCGCGCCATGGCGAGCGCACCCTCGCGTGCGTAGCCGAGGCCTTGGTGGTCGGTTCCGACCATCCATGCGAGTTCCGCCTCCAACCTTGGCCGCCGGAGGGGGCCGTAGGGTCCAGAGAAGGGCTCGGAGAGGGGACCGAGGAGGCGGCCGAAGAGGCGTTCGTAGAGGGGGCCGTGAAGGGGGCCGTAAAGGGGTGAGCGGTGAAGCGTGGCCTGCACGGTGCCGACGAGCAGTCCGTCGGAATCGCGGCGCAGTATCCAGTTGAGCCACCCCTGCGTCCCGTCGGGGGACCGGCCGACCGCCTGGCGGCGATAGCGGGCGGTGAGCTCGTCGAGAGAGGCGGGCATACCGCCGGTCCAGGCGTGGAGGTGCTCGTCATTGAACAGCGGGAACGCTTCCCGCGCGTGCTCCACGCGGAGAGGCTCCAACCGGAGTCGTTCGGTGGAGAGGGGGACTGCGGCGGGCCATTCGGTCGATGGGGGCGCGGTCGATCCTGGCACGGTCCCACGGTAGGTCGACGAGGAGCACCCACCGAATCGGGCCGGGGATGCGGGATGGGATGCGGCCGGCGGGTGCGGGTTCGAGTGCTCGCGCGCGATCGAGGCGACCCGGCAGCATGGGCGGCGGGTGGTGGGGCCTGCGGCTGTCGGTTCGGGTGCTCGCCATTGAAACAAGCCGCGGGCAGTGAGGTCGGCAGGAGCTGAGCGGGCAGTCGCCGCTTCGCCCGCCTTCGGTTGCGTGTCCGGCGGGGGCGGCGAAGGCGGCGGGTGGTGGGGCCCGAGCCCAGCGCGCCGGGTGCTCGCCGGTTGCGCGCCCGGCGAGGCGGCGAGGGCGGTGGGTGATGGGGCCTGCGGTGGCCGGTTCGGGTGCTGCCGGTGATCGTCGTGCCTCGGCGAAGATTCCCTCGAAGTGGGCGGTACGGGGGCGA
The DNA here is from genome assembly GCF_039542725.1 of Streptomonospora halophila. Classification (NCBI taxonomy): domain Bacteria; kingdom Bacillati; phylum Actinomycetota; class Actinomycetes; order Streptosporangiales; family Nocardiopsidaceae; genus Streptomonospora; species Streptomonospora halophila. Next base: position 121,186 of record NZ_BAABIK010000008.1, read on the forward strand.
GTGTCCTGATCCGGGTGAGATCATTTCCAAAACCGCCCGGATGAGGTATTTGGTGCATATCGGCGCGTCAGGCGATCCCGTTGGGCGCGCGAGTGCAGCCGGACCAGCGATCGGCATGGCACGCCACCCACGAATTCCGCAATCCGGAAAAGCTGAGGTAACTATGCCTCATTTGTCCAATTTTTGGCGTTCAAGGGCGCCCGCGTGGCGACGAGAGTGCCCGAATCCGCACTCAGAGGACTGTCAGGCGTGTACTTGGCGGGTCTCGTCGCTGCCGAAACTGACGGGCGGCGTCTTGCCTGGGGTGCAATACGGACATAGGGGGATCAACGTCTGTGCTTGCAGGACTGATGCGGAGCGTCGAAGCGCCGTAGCAAGGATTAGGACGGTTTCGTCGCGCCCCTTGACCGCGTGGGCGCCCCGAATGCCCGGATTGTCTGCTCCTTAAGCGTCCAGGGGTCGTGTCCTCGCGCCGTTTCCGATGGGCCAGGCCCGCCGCGACCTGCGTGCGCCTGAGTGCGCGTACCCAGCTCCCTTCCCTCCGCCTTCCTTCGGCTTCCCTTCGCCGGGCGCTGCCACCTCCGCGGACCCGAAGCCGATGCGTCCCCCGATGCGCGCACCCGTTCCCGGGCCCCGACCTCTACGCTCCGCCGCTCAGCGCCTCGCTCGCGGGGAAGACTCCGGTGGGTCCGTCGAGGGAGGCGGTGTCTCCCCGGTGCAGCCGCGGCGACCGGCCCGAGGCTGCGGTGAGCGGTGCGGTCGTGTCTGCGCCGTATCGTGCCGGCAGGCCTGTGCAGGACCGGGTCCTCCAGCCGTTCGCGAAAGCTCGCGCGCCGGGCGGGGGCAGTCCGTGGCTGAGCCGCGCCGCCGACCGCGCGCGCTTCAGACCGCATCGTCGAGGTCACCGGCCTCGCCGATCGGCTGGACCACCTGCCCGCCAAGCTGTCCGGCGGTGAGCAGCGCGTCGCCGTCGCCATGCCATACTGCCGGTGCCCGAGGTCGTCTACGCCGACTACGCCGTCGTGTTGCCCGAGGACGGGCGTCCGTTCCCCGCCGCCGCGCAGGAGCGAATCCGGTCGCTTTGAAGGTCTCGGCGGCGACCGGGACCGTGCGTTTGAGGCGGTGCTGCTGGACGGCGACGGGCGTATCTCCGTGCGGGTGCAGCGGGTGCAGCGGGTGCAGCGGGCGGGGCAGGCGGAGGGGCGGCCGGAAGCGGGACGGCCGAGCGGCCTCACTCCTCGATGACCGGCTTCTCCTCGGTGCGGGTGAAGGCCTGGGGCATCCCGTCCGCGTCGTCCCAGGTGACGATGAGGTGGTCGTCCTCGGCGTTCAGCGCGGCCGTGCCCGCCTCGTGGCCGGGATCGGGCGGCTCGCAGTCGAGTTCGATGCGCGCGGTGCTGCCGGACTGCGCGGGGGTCAGCGTGCCGGGGCAGGCCGGGTCGCCTTCCGTGCGCACCATCTCGCCGACTACGGTGAGGGTTCGTATGCCGCTGTCGTCGGCCGACTCCCAGACCCCGTTCATCCCGCCTTCGGACGCCTGCTCGGGCGACGGCGCCGTGCTGCCTCCCGCGTCCGCGGTGGGCGGGCCCGACGCCGGCGTGTCGGCGCCGCCGCCGTCTCCGCCGCAGCCCGCCACCACGCCGGCGGTCATCGCGACAACGGCCGCCGCCGCAACCGCCCGCTCCGCGCCGCGCATCGGAACCACTCCACCCTGGTCTCACAGCGGCCTCAGCCGTCCGCCGGTCCCAGAAAAGCTACAGCGGCGGCCCGCCATGCGAATCAGGGTGAGCACCGGTTCCGACCACAACCCCCTCCAAGCCCACCCGCCCCCTTGCCGAATCCGAGTGGCGGGCGTCAGCGGCGGCGGCTGTGGATCCAAGCGCCGACCGCCGCCGCACCGGCGGATCCGACGGCCGCCGCGCCGATCGCGAGCCATGCGCGACGGCATCTCCTCCCGGTGGCACGGGACGCGTCCTCGGGCGCCGAGCCGCCCACGGCCGGAGGAGCGGTACCCCGGTAGACCTCGTCCAGGATCGCGACGAATCGGCGCTCGCTGCGCGTGCCCTCGGTCATGGACGGCGCCTCCCGCGCCTCGGTCCAGTAGGCGTAGCCGACCTCGCCGCCGAACATCTCGGCGGCGACAGCGCGCAGCCGCGCCTCCGGCAGGGCGCCGGTCTCGAAGGCGCTCGACCATTGCGAGACGATCATGTTCGTGTAGAGCTGCTGCTTGCGGACCTTCGGGTCCTCGTCCCGCGGTACCGGCCCCCAGCAGGCGTCGAGGTCCGGGTCGTCCATAGCCATCCGCAGCAGTTCGCCCATGGCCTGTCGCCGGGCCTCCTCAACGGCGCGGTGCGTGTCGCGCGCCTGGTAGACGAGCGTCAGCACGATCCCGACCAGCGCGAACACCGAGATCAGCGCCGCGACCGCGCCGTAAGTCTGGCCGATGAAGCTGAGCCGCTCCCATTCCGAGCGCTCTCCGCGGAACAGCGTGAGAGCGAGCGGGGAAGCGACGACCAGGACCACACTCGCAAGGACGATGATCAGAATCGTCGTCAGGTACCTGACCCCGACCGCGCCTCGGTCTACTCGTCTACGCACGGCGCCCTATTCAATCAGTCCCCGCCTGCGGGCTGGGGAGCCGGAAGTTCTGCGATGCAGCGGCGGAAGTAGTCCGGGAAGGGCTCGCTGCGCTTCCAGAGTGCGGCGACGGCCGCTGCCGCCTCGGTCACCAGGTCGCGGTCGTCGACACGCTTCGCGCCGATCGGCGTCCACCCCTCGTCGTAGCGGACCTGGTAGAGGACGCAATCGCCGTAGACCATCAGCTCGGGCAGCGCGGCCGCGCGTTCGAGGCCGGCCACCTCCGCGGCGTCGAGTGCGCGGATGTCGTGGCCGCACTCGACGAAGATCCGGTGGCTGTGGGACTCCCACTGGAGGTAGGGCGTCGGAGGGTCCCCGACGATCCGCAGCCGTCGGAACCGGACTCCCTGCCTCCCGTAGCGGGCCACATCCCTGCGGATCGCCGCCCGCTCACTCTCGAAGATCTCCAGAACACGCGCCCAGTCGCCGGCCACGAAGGCGTCCCAGGCCTCGTCGCCCACCTCGTTGAAGAACTGGGCGCGTTCGAGTTTCCAGACCACGCCGCCGTCGAGCTTCTTCTCCTCGTCGTCGCTGTCGGCGTGGTACGTCGGCCGGTCGAGGAGAAGACCCTCGGCCGAACGGATGCGATCGAAAATACTGTCAGTCATCGAGGACGTCCGGGACGGTAGAGCGGAACTGGTCGCCCGGAACGACGACGATGCGCTCGTCGGGCGCCATGCTGACCACTTCCGGAATGCGGTCGGCCAGAAGAGCGGTAGCATCGCGCCCGATAACGGCCACATCGCCGTCGTCCAGCTCCCAGATTTCGGGGCAGTCCTTGCCGATGCGGCTGTCGCCCAACTCGGCCGCCGTCTTCCCGAGGCGCCGCTTGAATCTGGCAGAAGGGTTGACGTCCCACGGACGCTCCATGCCGGCTCCTCGCTTGAGGCTGACGGGGTGTATTGACGTGCCCGCTCCCCAGATCGTTACACAGCGTCCTCGGATTCGGGTGCCTTACCCGCCCGGCCCGAAACGAGGCACGGAGCGGTCCGGTGGGTGATGTGGCTCTCCCTGTCGTCCCGGGCACCAGCGCCCGCTGGGCGGCGTCCTACGGGGCGCCGCCGCCATTGAGAGAGGACAACTGTGAACGACTCCGAATCCCCGCGCGCGATGCGTCTGATCGTCACCGGCGGGGGAACGGGAGGCCATACCTATCCCGCGCTGACCGCCGTCAACGCGCTGCGGGCGCGGCTGGAGTCCCAGGGGCGGGCGCTGGACGTGCTGTGGGTGGGCGCCGAGGACAGCCTGGAGGGGCGGGTGGCCGAGGCGAACGGGATCCCCTTCCAGGCGGTCGCCACGGGTAAGGTCCGGCGCGCGAAGAACCCGCTCAGGCTCGTGTCGCCGGAGAACATCCGCGACATGGGCAGCGCGTTCCGCGGAGTCCTGCAGTCCCGCCGGGTCGTATCCGACTTCCGGCCCGACGTCGTGCTGGCCACCGGCGGCTACGTCGCCGTGCCGGTCGGTCTGGCCGCCCGGATGGCGCGCCGCCCGCTGGTCGTGCACGAGCAGACGGTGCTGCTTGGCCTGGCCAACAGGCTCCTCGCGCGTGCGGGCGCCCGCATGGCGGTCACCTCCGAGTCCACGCTGAAGCTGCTGCCCGGCTCGGCCCGCGGGAGCGCGGTCGTCACCGGCAACCCGGTGCGCCCGGCGGTGCTGGAGGGCAGGGCCGAGCGGGGCGCGGAAGGCCTGGGCTTCGAGGGCCACGACCCGGACCTGCCCACGGTCTACGTGACCGGGGGAGCGCAGGGGTCGGTGCAGATCAACTCCACCGTCCGCGCCCTGCTGCCGTGGCTGCTGGAGCGGGCCAACGTGGTGCACCAGTGCGGCGAGGCCAACGTCGGCGACCTGCGCGAGGCGACGCGCGACCTCGACGCCGCGCAGGCGGCCCGCCACCACGTGACCGCGTTCGTCGGCCCAGAGCTGCCCGACGTGCTGGCGATGGCCGATGTCGTGATCTCGCGCAGCGGCGCCGGGACCATTGCGGAGCTGACCGCTCTCGGCAAGGCCGCCGTGTTCGTTCCGCTGGCGTCGTCGGCGGGCGACGAGCAGCGGCACAACGCCCGCCACCTCCAGGAGGCGGGAGCCGCGTCCGCCCTCCTGGACGAGGTGTCGGCCGAGCGGCTCCGGGAGAAGCTGGAGCCCCTGCTCACCGACCCGGATCGCCGCGCCGCCGTCGCGGAGCGGGCGAAGGGACACGGCCGCCCCGACGCCGCCGACCGGCTGGTCGACGTGGTGCTCGGCGCGGAGGCGACGTGAGCCGACGCGGAGACGACGTGGGCTGACGGGGAGGCGGGCCCGGACCCGGGCGCGGTCCCCGGGCGGACCCGGGCGGCCGGGCCGGTGGTCGCGGCCGCGCCGTGGCGCGGGAGCCTCGGGGGTGGCGAGGGGCGGGGGCGGATGTGCGAGAGTCGGTCCCCGTGTACGACCAGCCGAAGTTCGCGAACCCCAGGCGGGGGCTCCTGACGGCCGTCTACGCCGTGCTGTCGGGGCTGCTCCTCGTCCTGCTCGCGGTCACCGCCGCGGCCGGACTGCCCGGTCCGACCACCGCGATCCTCGCGTCGTCGCAGACGCTCCTGCTGATGGCGCTGATGCTCCAGCTGTACCTCGCCCACGGGTACGTGAAGCTGACCCCTCAAGGCATCGTGGTCAGGGAAATCCGGCTGCGGACGCTGCCCTGGCGCGACGTGGCCGCGATCCGCACCAGGCGCTTGCGGGCCAACACCGTGGTGGAGGTGGTCATGGCGGACGGCCGCAGGCGCAATCTGGTCGCACCGGTCATGCTGCGGGAAAAGGACGCTCCTCGGTTCTCCGCGGAGGCGGCCCACATTCAGCACTGGTGGGCGTACTGGCGCGGCCGGGGCCCGGGGTGAGGCCCGGCGCCCGCCGCCGGTCCGGGCGGTGCCGCCTCCGCGCGGCGGCCGCACCCCGGCCGAGCGGCTGAGCGAGCCCGCTGGACGGCGCCGCGAGCCCCGGCCTGCTTCCCCCGCGCAGCCGGACTCGCGGTCGGCGGGAGTGCGGGGCCGCCGGTCGGCTGTGGTGTTCCGGGGTCGCGTCAGCGCATCGAGGATCATCTGGACGCTGAAGAGCCGGCTCGGGCTGGAGCGCCACGCCGCGCGCACCACCGAGGGCATGTGGGCACGGGTGTGCCGGCGCATCTGCGCTCAGTGCCGCGATCCGGCGCAACCGGCTGATCGGCGGCCCGGTCACGCGGTCCCTGACCGCTTACGGCCATTGATCTCGGGCCCCAGCGACACCCGGCCACGAACTAGGTGTCGGTCCTCGCCGCGCCGCCGTGCCAGACCTGGCCGGGGACGGCCTCCAGCAGGTCGATCAGCTCGTCGGCCACCCGGAGCGCCTCATCGGGTTGCAGCCGGCCCTCCTCGGCCGCGGCGAGGTAGTGGCCGTTGAAGCGCACCGGCGGTCGCCCCTGTTCGTGCCGGGCGAGCAGCCGGTCCATCACCTCGGGCGTCAGCACGGCGCGGGCGAAGTCCTCGTCGGCGGCTGTCACGCGGCAGGCGGCGTCGAAGCTCGGACGGCCCATATCCAGGATCGACGAGCCGGCGAGGTCGAGCACGTCCTCCATGGAGATGGCGCCGGTCTCGGGCCCGATGCCCAGCTTCGGCGCCGGAGCCGGCAGCGTCACGGCCACGGCCCTGCGATAACGGGTCCCGTGGCTGCCGTCCGACCGGTGCGGGACCCTCTCCAGATGCTCGTAGGTGAACACCCAGCGCCCCCGATAGGTCCGGGAGAGCACGTGCTGGACCTTGTACCGCTGCGGGTTGAGCGCGGTGGCGAGGATCCCGATCATGTCGGGCCGGTCTTCGGCGTATTCCCACCCGTTCTCGCGGGCCCATTCGGACCACTGCGCGGCTTTGCGGCTGCGCAGGATTCTCTGCAGAACGAACGCCAGGAGGACGAAGACCGCGATCATGGCAACGACCGCGACCGGGACCAAGGGGAGTACCGAGTCCATCACAAAGCCTTCCGTTGCCACTGGGCGATGACCGATTCTGCGGCGGCTGTGGGGATTGTTCCCCCAACGGGGACGATCCTCCGCGGACATAGTTGCCCGAAAACGGCGCCCCTCCGGCGCTGCAGGGCCCCGAGGCGTCCCTGTCTTCTGCGACCTGGTCCGAAGGACGGGGGCACAGGCCCGGATCCGCGGTCCTCGCCCCCGCGGATGACCGGAATCGGTCAGCGGCGGCGGAAACGGTGCGTGACACCCTGCCACGGCTCGGCGACCGGGAGTTGCGCTGCTGTGCCGTCGTCGACAGGAGGCCGGCCGTCGCCGGCGCGGGTGCCGGAGTCCGCCGCATCCGGCGTGCGCCTTCCGCGCGACTCGTGCGCCCTTGGCGCGACGCCGCGGCCGGGCGTCAGAGCTCGCGTACGACGCGTGCGGGGTTGCCGACCGCCAGCACCCCGGCGGGCAGGTCACGGGTGACGACCGCACCCGCGCCGACCACCGTGTTCTCGCCGACCGCCACGCCCGGGCACACGATCACCCCGCCGCCCAGCCAGGCGTTGTCCCCGATGGTGATGGGCTCGCCCGCCTCCCACTTGGCCCGGCGGCGCTCCGCGTCGAGCGGGTGGGTCGGCGTCAGCAGTTGGACGTTCGGGCCGATCTGCACATCGGCACCGACCGCGATGGGTGCGACATCGAGCAGCACCGCGTTGACGTTGACGAACGTCCGCGGGCCGATGCTGATCCGGTAGCCGTAGTCCACCCGCAGCGGTGCCCGGATCTCCGCGCCTTCGCCCAGCTCGCCGAGGAGCTCGCTAAGGGCCGCCCGCCCGGCAGTCGGGTCGTCCGCCGGAGCCGTGTTGAACCGCTCGCTGAGTAGCGCGGCGCGCCGGAGGTCCGCGGCCAGTTCCGGGTCGTCGGCGATGTAGGGCTCGCCGGCGAGCATGCGGTCCTTCTGACCGGCCACGCGGGCCTCCTTCACATCGGCGCCTGCTGGGTCGCGGAGCTCCGGTGGCCCGCTGTGCAGGACACCGCCGGGGCGGGACCGGGCGCTGCGCCCCCGGACTCTACCGGCCGTCGGGCGTGACGGGCCCGGCCGTCACTGCGCGCCGGTGCCATGGGGGTGGACCCACAGCTGTCGGGGGTGGGTCATCATCCAGCTTTCCACCGGGGCCGCGGAGCCGTCGGCTTCGCGGGCGGTGTCCAGGGCGAGGTCCGGGAAGCGGTGGAACAGGCGGGGGAGGGCGACGTTGAGCTCCAGGCGCGCCAGCGGGGCGCCCAGGCACAGGTGGGGGCCGTGCCCGAAAGCCAGGTGGCCGCGGGAGTCGCGCCCGACGTCGAACTCGTCGGGCGACTCCCACGCGGCGGGGTCGAGCGCGGCGGCGGCATAGGCCAGCAGCACCATCTCGTTCTCGGGCACCGGCACGCCCGCCACCTCGGTGTCGCGGGTCGCGAACACGGCCGGCAGCAGGCTCACCGACGTGTAGCGGCGCAGCACCTCCTCGACCGCGGTCGGCCACTCCACCTCGCCGCCGGTGACGCGGCGCAGCTGGCCGGGATGGGTCAGCAGCGCGCGGACGCCGTTGGCCAGAGTGCCCATCGTGGTCTCAAAGCCCGCGATGACCAGCAGGAAGACGTTGGCGATCAGCTGGTCGTCGGTGAGGCGCTCCTCCTCCTCGGCGGTGGCCAGCGCGCTCACCAAGTCGTCGCCGGGGTCGGCGCGCCGCTTGGCGACCAGGTCCCGCAGGAACCGCTGCCCGTCGGCGTAGACACCGGGATCGGTCAGCTCGAACACGCGGCGGGCGATGTCGCCGAGGACGGGGGCGTCCTCTTCGTCGACGCCGAGCAGGCCCACGAGCACGCCTACCGTCAGCGGCCAGGCGAACCGGTCCTTGACGTCCACGCTTTCCGCGCCGTCCATATCCGCCAGCAGGTCCTCGGCGAGCTCTTCCACCCGCGGCCGCAGCGCCTCCACCCGCCGCCGGGTGAACCGGGTCTGCATCGGTTTGCGCAGCCGGGTGTGCTCGGCGCCGTTGTGGGTGAGCAGACTGCCGACGGAGCCGCCGACCAGCCGCGCCAGTGCGCTGTCGGGATCGACCTCGCCCTCGCGCAGCGCCCGCCAGTTCTGCTGCGCACCGCCCCGCAGGAAGGTTCCGGTGCGGTCGGCCACCACACTGCGCAGCTCCTCATGGCGGGTGACGGCCAGCGCCCTCACTCCGGCCACATCGACCTCAGCCACCGGCCCAGCCGCGTAGAGGGCGTGCGCGGTGGCGTCTCGGTCGGGGTCTCGGGGGTCGACGGCGATGCGGTGAGTTGCCACGGCGCTCCTTCGTAGATGCGGTCGGTCGGGGTGAAGGCGACGCGCAGGGACTCCACGCCGCTGAGGCGGCCCGCGGCCACCCCCTGCCACTGCTCGTCGACCAGGACCGTGTCCGGAAGCCGGCGGTCGAGCCGCTGCACGGCCGTCTCGGCGATGGCCAGCGCGAGGTCGCGTCCGGAACTGGGGCAGGAATGCGGCCCGAGTCCGAAGGTCATGTAGGAGCGGTTCGTCTCGGTGTCCAGACGCTCGTCGCGCCTCAGCAGCTGCTGAGCCGGGCCGAAGCCCATCACCAGGCAGTCGCCGGCGGCCACCGTGAAGCCGCCGACCTCGGTGTCACGGGTGGCGAAGCGCCCGATCAGAGTGTGCATCGGCGGCGCGTGCCACAGGCTGCTGTTGACCGCCTCGCGCACCGTGCTGCCCGAATGCAGCTGCACCACCTGGCTCTTGCGGTCGAGCAGGAGCCAGAGGGCGTGGGCGGTGGTGTGCGCGGCCGGCTCGTGGGCGGCGGCGGTGATGAACGTGAGGTGGTCGCGGATCTCCTCGTCGTCCATCCCCGCGGCGACGAACTCCGAGACGAGGTCGGCGCCGGGCTCCTCGCGGCGGCGCCGGGCCAGCGCCGTCATCCGCCGCTGCAGCTGGGCGTGGACGTGCAGCGCGTCCTCGGCGCCGTCCCAGACCCGCCGCTGCGCGGAGCACACCGCCACGCCCTCCTGGGGCTCCATGCCGTACAGCCGGCACAGCACGAGCAGCGGCACCACGCTGGCGTACCGGGTGACGAGGTCGGCCCGACCGTCGGTGCAGAAGGTGTCGATGACCCGGTCGACCACCTCCTCGACGTGGGACACGATCCGCCTGTGGGAGATGTTCGACAGCGCCTGCACGACGATCTCGCGGTAGCGCTTGTGGGCGGGGCCGTCCTCGTTCCACACGTTGCGCCGCTTGGTGTAGATGGCCCGCATCGGGGAGCGCTCCGGCACGACGCCGTTGTGGAAGTCGCGCCAGTGGTCGACGTCGCGGGCGAAGGTCTCCGGGTCCTGCATGACCTGCTGGTGCACGTCCAGCGTGAGCATGAGCCAGCCCGGCACGCCCTCGCTGAGGTAGACGGGCGCGAGCCCCTCGGGATAGCGCTCCAGCAGCCGGTCCCACACCTCCGGCGGGTCGGCCAGCGCCTCCGGATCGTGCAGGCGAAGGGCATCGGTCGGATGCCGGCTCGGGTAGGTCATGTGTGCGGCTCCGTGCGGGGAGGGGAGGGGACCTGCGCGCCGCAGGCCGCGACGCGCTCGCACGGGGGCCGGCATGCGAGCGGCGTCCACTTCTGGAATACGCGCCGGAAACGGACAACGGGGCACCGGCACGCTGCGGCGGCCGATCGCCGCCCCGCGCGCCGCCGCGAATTCTGTCGAATTCCGCGACCATTGCGCAACCCCGCGACTTCCCATTCATATTCCCCGCCGACCTGCATGAATGCGCTGAGTAAGAGTGTCGGTACGGCGGTTTCCGCTGATCCCGGGACCGCGGCCCGCCGCGTGGGCGGTTCGGCCCCTTCGGATTCATGATCTCTGCGCACGAGGGAGTGCGCCGGACTCGGGGGCGGCCTCGGCCGTTCCCGGCAGGAGTCGGGAGACGGCCGCCCACGGTGGCGGGTTACCCCGCCTTGCCGATGATCGCGGATTCATGGAATCTGCGGAGAAGCCGGTGCGCAGGCGATCGGCGCGGCCCGGAGCCGACTGCCCACCGGGAATGCCGAGGGGGAGGCCGCGCTCGGCCGAAGAATGCCGTGCGCCGTTGACCGGGATGCGCTGCCTACCGGGATAGGCGCTGCGTATTCGGCGTCGCGTAGTGGAGTGCGCTCCGGCGGTCGCGCCCGCCTGGGCTCCGGCCTGCCGGGCCGCCGGCCCCGCAGGGGGCCCGGCGCGCCTGCCGCCCGGGTCGGACCGCAGGAGCGGGGCCGAGCACGGGGAGCGGGCGCGGTGGCGGATACGCGGCGCCGCGGGGGACTTCCGTTTCCGGTCTCCGGAAGAATCCGAGTGCTACCTTGGGCGACAAGTCCGAACAGTTCCCAGATGCGCCGAGTCGTCCGTGTCGGTGGCCGGCCAGGAGGTTGACGATGAACCCGGACAACTGGGGTATCTCTCCCAAGCGAAAGCGGCCCCGCTCGGCCAAGAAGGGTCTGACGATCCGGATCTCCACGAAACGCGGAAAGTCCAGCCCGTCGCCGCGGTCGGCGACCGAAGGCTGCTGGCCCTCGCCGTGGGGCAAAGGTATCTGGAACGACCCGATGGGCCGCTGACCCCGGTAAACGCTGACGGGCGGGCGGCCCCGGCCGATCCGCGCCGGTGCCGACCGCCCGCGCTCTTCGTGCGGTTGCTCCTCCCCGGGATCGGCGCACCCGTTCCCGGACTCGTCCTCGGTCGCTGCCGCCGCGCCGGTACCCGGCGAATCCGCGCGCCGCCGCCGATCAGACCCCGAGGATCACGGAGACCGGTAGCGGAACGTAGAGCAGCCGCGTGAACACCGCCCAGCAGAACAGCACCACGACCAGGGCCACGGCCACGTCCAGCAGGAGACGGCGCGTGCCGCCCGGTCCGCGGCGGATGAGCACCGCGGCCAGGACGAAGGCCACCACACCGCTGAGCGTGATGCCGAACAGGCCGAAGGCCGCTCCCCAGGCGAGCAGGAGGGCCGCAGCGGCGGGCAGGGCCCAGCGCGGCCGCTCGCCCGGCGAGTCGGCCGGCTCCTCCTCGTCGCCGTCCTCCGCCTCGTCGGCGCCGGCGCCGGTCCTTGCGGCCGCTCCGGAGGCGTGCGGGGAACCGGCCGCCTCGGCCGCGGCCGCAGCCGTTCCGGCCGGGACGCCCTCGGCCGCCGTCGGCGGGTTCTCGTTGCGGTCGCGCATCCGCGCCGCCTCCGGCGGAAGCTCCCCGGCGGCGTCCGCATCCGGCGTGCCGGAGCGGGTCGGCGAAGCGCCCCTGCGCATGCGCAGCAGAGCCCCGCCGCCGACGGCCGTCGCCAGCACGATCAGCACCACCAGCACGAAGCGCGGGAAGATCACGTCCGAGGGCGTGTCGAAGTCCTGCCGGGTCCAGAAGAGCGCGGCGACCGCGAGGATCAGCCCCGCGGCGACCAGGTCGCGGATCACGTCTCTACTCATCGGGCGTCCTCCCGCTCCGTGCCTTCGGCGCCGCGGCCGGTCTCGGGACCGTCCGGCGGGCCCGCCGGACGCGCCGCCCGCTGCGCGCGCCACCGGCCCAACACCGGCCACAGCAGGGCGATCAGCACGACGGCGATGATCCCGACGCTGATCGGGCGGGTGAAGAACGACAGCCACGGCTGGGCGTCGCCGCTGGCCGTCAGCAGCCCCTGGCCCAGGCCGGACTCGATGATCGGTCCCAGCACCACGCCCAGCACCACCGCCGGCGGCGGTAGCCCCAGGTGGCGCAGGCCGTAGCCGAGCAGGCCCAGCGCGACCATGATCACCACGTCCAGCGGGTTGTTGCGCACCGCGTAGGCGCCGATCATCGTCAGCAGCGCGATCGCGGGCACCAGGTAGGTGGTCGGTGTCCGCACCACGGCCCGCTGCAGGCCGCGGCCCACGATCAGCCCCACCGGGGCCAGCAGCAGCGCCGAGACCCCCAGGGCCAGGATGAACGTGAAGGTCAGCGAGCCCTGCTCGGTGAACAGGTCGGCGCCCGGTCGCAGCCCGTGCAGCATCAGCACACCGAAGATGACCGCGTCGGCGGGCGCGCCGGGGATGCCCAGCGTCAGCAGGGGGATCAGCCCGCCGCCCACCACCGCGTTGTTGGCGGTCTCGGGCGCGACCACGCCGTCGACCTTGCCGGTGCCGAACTCCTCGGGCGTCTTCGAGGCCCGCTTGGCCTCGTTGTAGGCGATGAGGTTGGCGACGTTGCCGCCGGCGCCCGGCAGCATGCCGACGAAGGTGCCGATCACGGCCGAGCGCGCCAGGTTGACCGGGCGCGAGAGCACGTCGCGGACCGTGCGCATGAGCAGCCCCGGTTCGCGCCGGCGCGCCTCGCGCCGCATGGCTGCCGCCCGCGAGCCCGGGTCCACCATCAGGTCGATCATCGCCGGGATGGTGAAGAAGCCGATCAGGGCCACGATCAGCGGCACACCGGCCTGCATCTGCGTGAAGCCGAAGGTGAACCGGACGTCGCCGCCCACCGGCGCGATGCCGATCGTGGAGATCAGCAGTCCGATGAACCCCGCTGCGAAGCCCTTCACCAGCGACTTCGCGGCCAGGCCGGCGATCATCGTCAGGCCGAAGATCCCCAGCCAGAAGTACTCCTGGGGGCCGAAGGCCAGCACGACGTCGGCGATCGCCGGGCCGAGCAGCAGCAGCCCGACGACCCCCACCAGGCCGCCGACGACCGAACCGGTGGTCACCGCGATGATGGCCACCTCGCTGCGGCCCTTGCGAGTCATGGGGTAGCCGTCGAAGGTCGTGGCGATCGACGAGGGGGTGCCCGGCGAGTTCACCAGGATGGCGGTGAAGGAGCCGCCGTAGATGGCGCCCGAGTAGAACGCGCCCATCAGCACGAGTCCGCGGGCGGGGTCGAGGGTGAACGTGATGGGGAGGAGGAGCGCGAGGCCGACGGTGGCGCTGAGCCCCGGTGTGGCGCCGACCGCCATCCCGGCGATGACGCCGACCAGGCACAGCGCCAGCATGGTCGGTGATACGACCTGCGCCAAAGCCTCATCGATACCTGGGAACATGGTTGCTCCTGGCGTTGGGGGGTCACGAGTGGGCCGGTGCGGCGTGTGGGGGACCTCCCCCTCCGCCGTCGGCCCTCAGGCGGGTGCTCGCAGCACCCGCGGCAAGCCGAGGCCCCGGCCGCGGGGCCGCCGGGGCGCTATTGGCCGTGCAGCAGTTCGAATCGCCGCAGCAGGTCCTCGGCCTGGGCCGTCCGCTCGCGGGTGAACTCCCTGGACTCCTCGGGTCCCATGTCGAGGATGTGGTAGCCGAGGTTCTCGGCCTTCTTCACGAACTCGCGGTCCTGATTGACCTGAGCGAACGCGTCGGCGAGCACGCTGACCACCCGGTCGGGCGTGTCGGGCGGCACGGCGACGCCGCGCCACGCGCCCTCGACGATGTCGAATCCGCTCTCCCGCAGCGTCGGGACGTCGGGGAACTCCGGTACGCGCTCCTCGGAGGCGATGGCCAGCACCCGCATGCCCTTGTCCTGCAGTTGCAGCGCCTCGGTGTTGTAGGTCATCAGACCGTCGACCTGGCCGCCGAGCAGCGCGGGCGAGGCCGCGGCCGTGCCGCTGAAGGGCACGTAGGTCAACTGTCCCCGCGACTCCTCGGCCAGCGCGAGCGCCCCCACGTGGTTGGCGCTGTAGGAGCCGCTGCCTCCCAGACTCAGCTTCTCCTCCTGGGCCGCGGCGATGAAGTCGTCGACGGTCCGGAACTCGCTCTCCCCGCTGACCACCAGCGCGTTGGGCGTGCTCTGGAAGATGTAGGCCCAGTTGATCTGGTCGGTCTCGTAGCCGGCCCGTCCGCGGGCGAGCGGCTGGAGGATCACGTGCGGCAGGTTCGCTCCCATGAACGTGTAGCCGTCGGACCGGGTCTGGTGCACCAGTTCGGACCAGCCGACCGCCCCGCCGCCGCCCGGGCGGTTGGTGACGACCACCGACACCCCCAGCGCGTCCTCCAGCGGCTGCTGCTGGAGGCGTGCGGTGACGTCGGACTCGCCGCCGGGATCGAACGGCAGCGTGTAGGTGACGCTGCGGGAGGGGTAGTCGGAGACGTCGCCTCCGGCCGGCGCGCTCTGCGTGGCGCAGGACGCGAGGGGCATGGGCAGGGCGGCCGCCGTCAGACCGCCCAGAAAAGCCCGGCGTGAGGGGTAGTGCATCGCTCCTCCTCGCTGTGCCCGGCGGGCACAAAGGAGATGGGGGGCCAGGGGCGGCGGGCGACCGCCGCCCGGCGGGCCGCGGCGGGGGCGCCGCCGCGGCCGAGCTGGCGGCCGTGGCCGCCGGCCCGCGCCCGCAGGCGCGGACCGGGAGTCACAGCCGCTCGCGCAGCATGCTGTGCAGCGCGGGCTTGAGTTCAATGCCGATCCCCGGCGCCTCGGGCAGGGCCACCCGGCCGTCGGTGATCGGCGTGTTCTCGGCGAAGCCGCCGAAGGGCTCGAAGACCTGCGGATAGGACTCGCAGCCGCCGAAGCCGTAGGCGGCGGCGAGCGCGAGGTTGATCTGGTTGCCGCCGTGCGGGCAGCAGTTCCGCGGCGACCAGCCGCCCAGGGCCAGGTCGCGCAGCATCGCGTCGTACTCGGCGACGCCGTAGCTGAGCGAGGGGTCCATCTGCAGGACGTCCCGGTGCGGCCGCAGACCGCCGTAGCGGCGCAGGTTGCGCACGTCCGCCGCCGAGAACAGGTTCTCCCCGGTGGCCAGCGGGCCCGCGTACTCCTCGGCCAGCACCGCGTGGGCGCGGTAGTCCAGCGGGTCGACCGGCTCCTCGTACCACATCAGGTCGTAGTCGCTCAGCGCCCGCGCGTACGCGAGCGCGGTCGCCAGGTCGAAGCGCCCGTTGGCGTCCACGGCCAGCCGCGAGCCCTCGGGCAGCAGTTCCAGCACGGTCTCGATGCGGCGCATGTCCTCGGCCAGCGGCGCGCCGCCGATCTTGATCTTGACGTCGCGGTAGCCGGTCTCCAGGTAGCCGCCGATCTCGGCGCGCAGGCCGTCGAGGGGCTTGTCGGGGTGGTAGTAGCCGCCGGCGGCGTAGACCCACACCGCGGTCTCCGGTTCCGGCGCGGTGCCGAAGCGCCGGTGCAGCAGCCGGAACAGGGGAAGCCCCGCGGCCTTGGCGGCGGCGTCCCACACGGCCATGTCCAGCGTGCCCACCGCGACCGCCCGGTCCCCGTGCCCGCCGGGCTTCTCGTTGGCCATGGCCACGCGGTGCACGGCGACGGGGTCGATGATCCCGGTCGCGGGGTCGGTGATCGCCTCGGCCGGAGCCTCCTCCACGCGCGGCAGGACCCGGGTGGCGAGGATGCCCGTCTGGGCGTAGCGGCCGTTGGAGTGGAAGCCGTAGCCCACCACCGGCTCGCCGTCGACGACGGCGTCGGTGTGCACCGCGACGACCGACACCGTCATGCGGGAGAAGTCGATGACCGCGTTGCTGATGCGCGAGGCGATCGGCGCCTCGCTGTGCGTGATCTTCGTGATGCGCATTGGTGGTCCAGTCCGGATCGAAGAGGAGACGGGGTCAGAGCCGGTCGAGCAGCGCCTTGGTCACCTCGTCGGTGGTCGCGGTCCCGCCGAGGTCGGGCGTGAGCACCCCCGCTCCGGTGGTCTCGGCGATGGCCGCCTCCAGCGCGGCCGCCGCCGCGGGCAGGCCGAGGTGCTCCAGCATCAGCGCGGCGCTGCCGAACGCCCCGATCGGGTCGGCCACGCCCTGCCCGGCGATGTCGGGGGCCGAGCCGTGCACGGGCTCGAACATGGAGGGGTGGCGGCGTTCGGGATTGAGATTGGCGCTGGCCGCCACGCCCAGGCTGCCCGCGAGCGCGCTGCCGAGGTCGGAGAGGATGTCGGCGTGCAGGTTGGAGGCCACCACGACGGACAGGCTCTCCGGCTGGAGCACGAAGCGCGCCGCCATCGCGTCGACCAGCACCCGCTCGGCCTCGACGTCGGGGTATTCCTCGGCGACCCGGTCGAAGACCTCGTCCCACAGCACCATCCCGTACTGCTGGGCGTTGGACTTCGTGACGCCGGTGACCTTCGGGCGTTCGCGCGTGCGGGCGAGGTCGAACGCGTAGCGTGCGATCCGCTCGCAGCCGGTCTCGGTGAACAGCGCCGACTGCACGGCGACCTCGTGGCCGGGCCCGCGCCCGGAGAGGTTGCGCCCGCCCAGCCCGGCGTACTCGCCCTCGCTGTTCTCCCGGATCACCACCCAGTCCAGCGCCCGGCCCTGCGCGCCCTGGGTGCCGCGCAGCGGGCTGCGCACACCGGGCAGGAAGCGTACGGGGCGGATGTTGGCCCACTGGTCGAACCCCTGGCAGATGGCCAGGCGCAGGCCCCAGAGGCTGACGTGGTCGGGCACGGTCGGCCAGCCGACGGCGCCGAAGAAGATCGCGTCCATCTCGCGCAGCCGGTCCAGCCCGTCCTCGGGCATCATGCGGCCGTGCTCGGCGTAGTAGTGCGAGCCCCAGTCGAACTCGCGCCAGGTGATCTCGAAGGGTTGGGGGCCGCGCCGGGCGAGCTCGGCCAGCGCGGTGCGGGTCGCGTCGACGACCTCGGTGCCCACGCCGTCGGCGGGGATGGCGGCGATGGTGAAGCGGTGCTGGGCGCTGATGGCGGGACTCCTTCTCGCGTTCTCACGGCGTTCACGGGCGGATTGGAGACGGCCTCGGGCGGCGTCGGACCGCTGTGGCGGGTGCCGGGCGGTTCGGGCGCGGGGAGGCAGGGGCAGAGGGCGCGGGCGGGGGCCGGTGGTGCGGGGCGGTGGTGAGGGGGAGGTCGGCGCGGCGGAGCGCTACCCGTCGGCCACTGCGGCGGCGATCGCCCCGCCCAGGTCCCCGGTGCGGGCCGTACCGCCCAGATCGGGGGTGAGCGGTGCGGCGGTAGAGGCGAGCACCGATTCCACGGCGGCGAGCACGCCGGCGCCGGCCTCGGGGGCGCCCAGGTGGTCGAGCATCATCGCCGCCGACCAGATCTGCCCGACCGGGTTGGCCACGCCCCGGCCCGCGATGTCGGGGGCCGAGCCGTGCACGGGCTCGAACATGGAGGGGTGGCGGCGCTCGGGGTCGATGTTGGCCGAGGGGGCCACGCCGATCGTGCCGGTCACGCCCGGTCCCAGGTCGGAGAGGATGTCGCCGAACAGGTTGCTGCCCACGACGACGTCGAAGTGCCGCGGCCGGAGCACGAACTTGGCGGTGAGGATGTCGATGTGCTCCTGCTCGGCGGAGAGGTCGGGGTACTCCTCGGCGATCGCGCGGAAACGCTCGTCCCAGTAGGGCATCGAGTGGTAGATGCCGTTGGACTTGGTCGCCGAGGTGACCAGCGACCGCCGGTTGCGGCGGGCGAACTCGAAGGCGTAGCGCAGGATGCGGTCGGTGCCGCGCCGGGTGAACACGGAGGCCTGCATGACCATCTCGCCGGGCGTGCCCTCGCCCTGCCGTCCGCCGAGCATGGAGTACTCGCCCTCGCTGTTCTCGCGGACCACCCAGAAGTCGATGTCGCCGGGCGAGACGTCGCGCACCGGCGGCGTCAGGCCCGGCAGCAGGCGCACCGGACGCAGGTTGACGTACTGGTCGAACTCCCGGCGGATGGGGATCAGCAGGCCCCACAGCGAGACGTGGTCGGGCACGCCGGGGTAGCCCACGGCGCCGAGCAGGATCGCATCGTGGCCGCGCAGCTGCTCGATGCCGTCCTCGGGCATCATCCGGCCGGTCCGCTTGTAGCGCTCGCAGCTCCAGTCGAACTCGCGGAAGGCGAATTCGACGCCGTAGCGGGATCCGGCCGCCTCAAGGACCCGCAGGGCCTCGGGCATCACCTCGTTGCCGATCCCGTCACCGGGAATGACCGCGATTTCGAAGCGTTCCACACCGACTCCCCTACTCGCCGCGGACCTCTGGGCCCGGGCGCACAGATTCCACGATGGTGTGCCTGCGCGGCGGCTGCGGGCCTGCGGCCGGACCGGCCGTGCCGGCCCCGCATCCCCGAAAAATGCCGTGGTTCACACGCTGGACATCTAATTCCAGGAATGCGTCGAAAGTCCAACTGTCATTGGCGATGTGACCTATAGGCTCCGCCTATCGGTTGTGCTTCCGAGGTGAAACCGGGTGGGGAATCGCCTTCCGAATGTCCGGGGATGAATACGGCGGGTTCAATTCCGCGATGCGGATTCTTCGGCGATGCGGGTGCGGGTGCGGGTGCGGGGCCGGTGCCAGGGCCGTGGCCGGTCAGCAGGGGCGGAAAAGGGTGCGGGGGAAAGGGCGGGGCAGGAAGGGGCCGCGGGCGGGACCGGGCCGGAGGCGGCGCAGCGGACCGCTCGGGCGGTAGGCCGCCGGCGTGCCGGGCCTGCCAAGCCCGCCGGCCGCGCAGGTCAACGCCCATCCCGAATCGGGCCGGGCTCGCCGGAGCCGATGGCCGACGACGGCTTCGGGGACCTCGTCGCGGCCGCCGATGTACAGGGCGACGGCTACGCCGACGCGGTCGTCGGCCCCAAGCTGCGAGAGGACGAGTGGCGCGTGACGGTCGCTTCGGACTCGGCGGCGTGCGCCGCCGGCACGACCACGGTCGACTTGGAGCCGCCCGTACCGGGCGCGGGCGAGGACGGCGCGGTCTTCACCGGGTCCTGCGCGGCGAGGACGGCGACGGCGCCGCCGCCCCGCTGAGGATCGACCGCTCCGCGGGCGGCGCGGACCGGGCGAGGGAGCACTCGGCCTCCGCGCTCTACCGGGGCATCGGCGGGCGGCGGAGCGGGGGAGGGCCGCGGCGCCCGCACCCTGCCGGGCCGGTCGTGAACGGTGCGGGCGCGCCGGTCACGGCGCCCCCGCACCGCTGGTCGAGAACTTTACGGGCCGCAGTTCGGGGACGGGCTGCCCGGAGCCGCCCGGGTGCCGTCAGCGGTGGGTGTTGTGCGCGGAGGAGAGGGCGATCTCGCGGAACGCGCCCGCGGCGGGCGTCAGCGGGGCGTCGCGGTTGAGCAGCGAGATCCGGATCCAGGTGGGCGGGTCCAGGTCGAGTACCTGGGCGCCGCCGCTGCGGGCGGTGCGGGTCCAGGACTCCGTCAGGACCGCGACGCCGGCGCCGTTGAGCACCAGCGGCAGGATCGCCTCGCGGTGGCCGGCTTCGACGGCGATGTGCAGGTCCACGCCCTCGGCGCGAATGCGGTCGACGAGGTGGCGGCCGCGGCTGCCCGCCGGGTAGGTGATCACCCGGTGACCGGCAAGGTCGGACCAGTGTGCGCGCGTGGCGTCGCCGAAGGGGTGGTCCGGCGGTGCCACCAAAATGAACTTCTGCATTTCGACCGGGTGCTCCTGCACGCCCACCGGCCGCAGCGGCTCGCCCGAGCCCACCAGGGCCAGTTCGCAGGCGCCCTCCCGTACCTTCTCGATCGCCTCGGGAGGCGTGAACACCGCCGCCACGTTCACCGTGACGCCGGGGAAGCGCTCGGCGAACCGCGTGACGATCGTGGTCAGCGGCTCGACGGCCTGGGAGGGCATTACCGCGATGTCGACCCGGCCGGAGAGCATGCCCTTGATCGACTCCACGCTGGCCCGCGTGGTGTCGAGGCCGCGCAGCACCTGGCGCGCGGGCTCGACCATGGCCCGGCCCGCCGCGGTGAGCTGCACGCGCCGCCCCACGCGGTGGAACAGCGCCGTGCCCAGCTCGCGCTCCAGGCGCTGGATCGCCTGGGAGAGCGACGGCTGAGCGACGTGCATGCGCGCCGCCGCCTTGCTGAACCCGTTGTGGTCGACGATGGCGACGAAGTACTCGAGTTGGCGCGTGTCCATACGACATCCCGTGTTCGGTATTCCAAGCAGAGCCGGTGGGAGCCGCCGGTCGATAGCCTCAACCTATCGGAGGTGGCCCACCCCGTCGCGGCGGCCGGTGCGGCGTACTCCGCCGAGCCGAGCGGACGTCGTCGGCGGCTCCGGCACGTCCGTGCCGACGAGGAGCCGGGTGAACGTCGCTCCGGGGTCCCACCGACTGAGGAGGCCCTCATCGACCGCCGATCCGGCTCCTACCGCCGCTCCGCCGCCGCAGCAGCGGCCCTCGTACCGGCTGGGCTCAGCGCCTGCGGCGGAGCGGCGCCTGCTCCGCGGCATTGGACGCCGGCGATGCGGCCGGGCACCGGAACCGAACCCCCGCTCGACGGCGACGGCGACGGCTTCTCCGACCTGGTCGTCACCGGGGTGCGCACGTCCGGCGGACGGGAGCCCTACCTCGGTGTCGTCCTCGGTGCCGTGCCGAGACCGCCTGCCGGGCCGGTTGACCTCAACTTTGGTTGAGGCTGCAGAGTCGTGGACGTGAGGGTGCGGAACGGGCGCCGGCCGGTGCCCGCCGCAGGCGAGACGACTACGGAGGCGTCCTATGGCAGCGCAGAGCCCGATCCTGGTCACCGGAGCGACCGGAAACGTCGGTCGACACGTGGTGCGCCGACTGTCGGACGAGGGGCGTGCCGTCCGCGCGCTGACGCGCGACCCGGCGAAGGCCGATCTGCCCGCCGGCGTCGAGGCGGTCCAGGGCGACCTCGCCGATCCCGGGAGCCTGGGGCCTGCCCTGGAGGGCGTCGACACCGCGTTCCTCGTGTGGCCGAGCGTCCAGGCCGACGCGGCGGCGGCCGAGACCGTCCAGGCCATGGCCGCCGGCGTCGAGCGGATCGCGTACCTGTCGACGATGGGCATCGACCCCGAGCGCTCGGAGCGGGAGGGCGGGATTCTCGGTTCGCACGCGATGCTGGAGCGGTTGATCAAGGAGTCCGGGATGAGCTGGACCTTCGTGCGCGCCGGCGGGTTCGCGGCGAACCTGCGCGACTGGATCCCGCGCATCCGCGAGACGGGAGTGATCCGCATGGCGTACCCGAACCTCGCGCGCCCGCTGATCCACGAGGCCGACATCGCCGAGGTCGCGGTGCGCGCCCTGACGGAGAGCGGACACGCCGGCGCGGCCTACGAGATCACCGGGCCCGCGGGCATCACCCAGGCCGAGCAGGCACGGATCATCGGCGAGGAGCTGGGGGCGCCGGTCCGGGTCGAGGCCATGACCGACGACGAGGCCGTGCGCGAGCTGACCGAGAGCGGGCTGCCGGAGGAGATGGCCCGGCAGATCCTGGAGGCGCACGCCCGGATGGTGGCGCATCCGGAGCCCGCGACCGACACCCTGGAGCGCGTGACGGGCGCGCCCCCGCGCACCTTCCGCCAATGGGCCGCCGACCGGGTGGCCGCTGAGCGGGCGGTTGCCGAGCGGGTCGCCGGTGAGCGGGCGGTGGCGCCGGGGCGGGATACACGGACTCGGGGTTGAAAACCGGGAAACGGGCCTGAAACACGGGCAAGCGGTATGGAAGGTGAGATAAAGGGGAAGAAGGCGCCCCGGGCGCGGCTAGATCCGAATTGTCGTCGGGCGTTGCTAGCTTCACAGCATGTCGAGAATGATGTTCGTGAATCTGCCGGTAGCCGACCTGAAGACCTCCGTCGACTTCTTCACCGCACTCGGTTTCGAGTTCGACCCGAAGTTCACCGACGAGAACGCCACCGCCATTACCGTCGGAGAGAACGCCGTCGTGATGCTGCTGGTCAAGGGATTCTTCCAAGGTTTCACCAAGAAGGAGATCACCGACGCCCGGGCGTCCACGGAGACGATCATCGCCGTCTCCGCCGACAGCCGGGAGGATGTCGACGACCTGGTGGACAAGGCCCTGGCCTCGGGTGGGAGCGCCTCCAACGAACCCATGGAAGGGCCTGGAATGTACGGGCGGAGTTTCCAGGACCCCGACGGGCATTTGTGGGAGGTCGTGTATATGGACATCGAAGCCATGGACGGGTTGAGGGATGACGGGTGAACGGGGCGCTTGACGGGGCCGGCTCGTAGGAAGGGTGCGGCCGGTTGATCGGCCAGCCGCTTGATCGGCCAGCTGGTTGACGGATCCGACCGCTTCATATGAATGCGGCCGCCCCGTCGGCCGGCTGCGTCGGGCCGGTCGGCCGGTCGGTCGGCGGAAGGATGCGGCCGGGTTGGCTGGTTTGAGGATGCGGCCGCCCGGTCGCCCCCGGCCCACCGGTTCGGGTAGTCGCTGGTCGCGCCTCAGGGGGCAGTGAGGATGGCGGAGCCCGAGCCCATCGGTTCGGGTGCGCGCCGGTGGCTGTCGCGGCGGGGCGGCGAGGGCGGTGGGTGGTTGAGCCTGCGCGGATCGGTTCGGGTGTTCGGTGGTGGCGCGTGCGGCGGGGCGGCGAGGGCGGTGGGTGGTTGAGCCTGCGCGGATCGGTTCGGGTGTTCGGTGGTGGCGCGCGCGGCGGGGCGGCGAGGGCGGCGGGTGGTTGAGCCCGCGCGGATCGGTTCGGGTGCGCGCCGGTGTCATGGTTCAGGACGGCGCCGTGCCTCCCATCGCTGGCGACATTTCGGGATTTGGGCGTGCCCATCGAGTTGGTAAGGCCACGAGTGGCGCTCAACCAGTGGCGCGGCATCCACGGCACCTCAAAATTCCGCGATGCGGAAGTTATTGAAGTGTTTTGACCGATTTGCCGTGTTTATAAGGTGCTGTGAGGTGCCGTGTGGCGACGAGTGTGCCCAAGCCGGCGCTCAATAGCCCCTGAGAGGTGCATTAGGAGTGGTTCGTCGCCGCTGGCGCCTGGAAGGTCTGCTTTATTGGGGTGCAATACGGGCATTCGTGCATCAATCGCCTTGCATTGAGGGCCACTGCGGATCGCCGGGATGCTGCGGTGCGGCTCGCGGCGGATTCGTCGCCCTTCTCGGCCACGACCAGGTCTCATATGACCGGTTTGTGTGAATCGTGCTCCTGTGCTCGTTGGTTGGGTCGCGTGGGGAACCGGCGGGCGCCCGGACCGGTGGTCGCGGGCTTGGCTGCCCGCGGTCGTCGCTGCCCTCGTCGCGTGGGCAGCCGGCGGGCGCCTCGGCCGATGGTCGCGGGCTCGACCGTCCGCCGCCTTCGCTGCTTCGTTGCGTGGGGAACCGGCGGGCGCCCCGACCGTTGGTCGCGGGCTCGACCGCCCGGTGCCCTTGCTGCTTCGTCGCATGCGCAACCGAGAGGGTCCTCGGCCGATCACCGCAGGCTCAACCGCCCACCATCTTCGTCGCCTTCGCCGCCCTTGGTGCCCCTCCCCTTACTGCCCCGCGCTGCCCCGTCCTGCCCCTCCCCGCGCTGCCCCGTCCTGCCCCTCCCCTTACTGCCCCACGCTGCCCCGTCCTGTGCCTCGCGTGGGCGATCGGGGGCACCCGTACCCGCATTCCGCTCGGCCGGTTTTCGATCCGCAACCTTGCCCAGCGCAACACCTCCCGGATGTGCTGAATGTCCGCATCCAATGTCTCAAAGGCGAGGATTGTCGGATTTAAAACGAAGGAATCAGCGCCGATTGAGGATTTGAGGCTCGATTGACCCCGCATGTCTGGAGTGGGCTACGGTAAGTTCCGGATCACCCCCACTGGCCGTCGCACAGGCTGTCTCCGGGCCCGATCGTCCTGCCGTGCAGCCGTGCAACGGATCAGGGTCCGACGCGGGCCGGGTTCCGCCTGCTTCCAATCGCCGACGAGGACCTGATCGATGTCAGCACGTGTATCCGAAAGAAATCAGTCGCAGCGCTCGCCGAACTCGCCGGGCCTGCAAGCCGTACTCGCATTCTGCGCCGCGGGCGTCGTTCTGGCCGCGGCCTGGTACTGGGTGGTCTCGGCCGTGCCCGGCGACGTGCGTGTGCTTATGATCACGGTCGGCTCGGTCATGGGTGTGCTGCTGGCCGGCGCCATCGCCGTCGCCACCTACCACGCTGCTGCCGCCGCCATGAGCCGCGAGCGGGCCGCTCGGGCGGAGGAGCGCGTCGCCCAAGCCGAGCACAAGACCGCCGGGCTTGAGCAGGAGCTGCGCCAGTTCGCCCATGACGGGGTCCCCGACCTGCGCCGCCGCATCCGTCAAGGGGCCACCACCGACGCCGCCATCGCCGAGTCCGCCCAGCCCAACCAGGAGGCGCTGCGCACGCTGCTCGTCCAGCTGGGCCAGACCCTCGGGCAGGCTGAGCGGCGCGGCGCCGCGGCCATGGCGGCCTGCGCCGGCGCCGCCGCGCGTGTGCAGGCGCAGGTCACCAACCTCCTCGCCCAGCTGCGCGAGCTGGAGGACCGCTACGGCGACCAGGACGGCGTGTTCGGCGACCTGCTGGAGCTCGACCACCAGGTCTCGCAGATGGGCCGGCTCGCCGACAGCTTCGCGCTGCTCAGCGGCGGCCGCTCCGGGCGCCGCTGGACCAAGCCCATCGTCATGGAGAGCATCCTCCGCGGCGCGATGGGGCGCATCTACGCCTTCCGCCGCGTGCGCATCCACTCCACCAGCAGCGCGGCCGTCGTCGGCTACGCCGCCGAGGGCGTGATGCAGGCCCTGGCCGAGCTGATGGACAACGCCGCCAACTTCTCCGCGCACAACACCGAGGTGCACGTCTACGTGGAGGAGGAGGACACCGGCGTCATGGTCACGATCGAGGACAGCGGCCTGGGCATGCGCCCGCGCGAGCGGCGCCGCGCCGACCAGCTGGTGTCCCAGCCCCACGACCTGACGAACCTGCCCGGCAGCCGCATGGGCCTGGCCGTCGTCGGCCGCGTCGCCGCCAAGTACGGGCTGACGGTCAACTTCCGGCCGTCCTCGCGCGGCGGCACCGGCGCCGTCGTCCTCGTACCGCAGCACCTCATCACCCGCCCGCGCCAGGCGCTCGACGCGCCCGCCGCCCCGCCCCCGCCGCCGCGCACCGCCGAGCCCGCCCCCGTCGCCGCGTCCTCGGCGCCCGCTCCGGCGATCGGCGGGGGCGGCGCAGGCGAGACCGGCGAGCACGCTCTGCCCAAGCGGCGCCGCGGCCAGACCCTGGCCGAGGCCGAGAGCCAGCATTCCCAGCCGCGCACCGAGCGCAAGCGCGAATTCGGCGACCCGGGCACCCGCTTCGCCGCCTTCCGCAAGACCGCCCGCGGGCGCGACGGCGCTTCGGACGACACCACCCGGTGAGATCCGGTGCCGGTCGACGCCTGCCCGTTGCAGGGCCCCGGGTGGTCGCCGGGCACCCAGCGCATACTCCGGGCACCGCACCGCCCGCATGACTCGAACGAGGAGTGGCACAGATCCCATGAGCACCGCAGACCGCGGCCTTGACTGGTTGCTTGAGAACCTGCTCGCGAAGACCCCCGGAGCCCAGCACGCGCTGGTCCTGTCCAGGGACGGGCTCAAGATGGTCTTCTCCGCCCAGCTCGACGGCGACCGCGCCGACCAGCTCGCCGCCATCGCCGCCGGCATCCAGAGCCTGTCGCTGAGCGCCTCCGCCGAGTTCGGCGACGGCAGCATCACCTCGGGCCAGGCGATGGTGGAGTTCGCCGGCGGGATTCTGCTGATCGTGCCCGCCGGTGCGGGCGCCCACCTGGCTGTGCTCGCCGAGGAGGACACCGACGTCGGCATCGTGGGCCACAACATGAACGAGCTCGTCGAGCAGCTCGGCTCCTACCTCACCGCCGACCCCAGGACACCCCAATACAGCGGTGACCCGACGCCATGAACCCCAAGCGGATCGACCGCGAGGACCCGGACCGCCTCTACACCGTCACCGGCGGTCGCAGCCGCGCCGAGGAGAGCACCTTCGACAGCGTCACGCTCGTCGTCGCCGAGTGCGAGCCCAAGGCGGGGATGCAGTCCGAGCACGTGCGGATTCTGCGGACGTGCGAGCGGCCGACGGCGGTCGTGGAGCTCTCGGCCGCCCTGGGGATGCCGGTGAGCGTGGTGAAGATCCTGCTGCGCGACCTGATGGACACCGGCCAGATCACCGTCCGCCACCCGTCCTCGGCGTCCACGGCCGCCAACGCGCACTCCCCCTCCTCCGAGACCCTGAAGCAGGTGCTCGATGCACTCCAACGCCTCTGAAGCCCCCGCGTACCAGACCCCGGCCCCGCTGTCCGCAGACGCGCAGGACGCGCTGAAGATCGTCGTCGTCGGCGGGTTCGGCGTGGGCAAGACGACCATGGTGGGAGCGGTCAGCGAGATCCGGCCGCTCAGCACCGAAGAGGTCATGACCGAAGCCGGGGTCGGCATCGACGACCCGTCGACCGTACGCAGCAAGACCACGACAACCGCGGCCTTCGACTTCGGCCGCATCACCGTCACCGACGACAAGATCCTCTACCTGTTCGGCGCGCCCGGCCAGGAGCGGTTCTGGTTCCTGTGGGACCAGCTCTTCGCCGGCAGCCTGGGCGCCGTCGTGCTCGTCGACCCCCGGCGCCTGGAGGACTCCTGGTACGCCGTCGACCGGCTGGAGGCCCACGGCATGCCGTTCGTCGTGGCGATCAACCGGTTCGAGCCGGGCCCGGGCCTCGCCGCCCTGCGCGACGCGCTCTCGCTGCCCGACGAGGTACCGCTCGTCGAATGCGACGCGCGGAGCAGGGACGACTGCAAGACGGTGCTGATCTCCCTCGTCCGCCACCTCAACCACCTGTACGCACTCTCGCCCGCCCGGGAGGGCACGCCGTGACCGACGACCACCACTCCGCAGGGTTCGCGCCGGCGGCGGACTCCCCGCTGGCCGGCTACCCCGACCACGACCAGGCGGTGCGCTTCTACGGTCCGCAGATCGCCGTGGACCCCGGCACCCTCTACCGCGACATGCGGTGGCGCTACGGCCCCGTCGCACCGATCCTGCTGGACGGCGACATCCCGGCCTGGTTCGTCATGGGATACCGCGAGGTCCACTACGTCACCAGCAACCCGCAGTGGTTCGCGCGCGACTGCCGCCGGTGGAACGTGTGGGACCACGTCCCGGGGGACTGGCCGCTGATGCCCTACGTGGGCTGGACGCCTTCGGTGATGTTCGCCGAGGCGAACGAGCACCAGCGCCGCGCCGGCGCCCTGGGCGACGCGCTCGACGCCGTGGACCGCACCGAGCTCGCGCTGATCTGCCAGCGCGTCGCCGACGAGCTGATCGACGGGTTCAGCGGCGACGGCGAGGCCGACCTCGTGGCCCAGTACGCCCACCAGATTCCGGCCCGGGTCATCGCCGAGCTGTTCGGGCTGCCGCCGGCCGACGTGCCCGTGCTGGTGCGCGACATCCTCGACTCCCTGGACGTCAAGGGCAACGCCGTCGAAGCCCACCAGCGGGTGCAGGAGCGCATGCAGCAGGTGGTCGCCGACGCCCACGCGCGCCCCGGCCAGGACGTGCCCACGCGGCTGCTGGAGCACCCCGCCAAGCTCACCGACGACGAGATCGTCATCGACCTGCTCGTCGTCATGGCGGCCGCGCAGGCGCCGACCGGCAACTGGATCGCCAACACGCTGCGGCACATGTTCGTCGAC
Source organism: Streptomonospora halophila (assembly GCF_039542725.1). NCBI lineage: Bacteria > Bacillati > Actinomycetota > Actinomycetes > Streptosporangiales > Nocardiopsidaceae > Streptomonospora > Streptomonospora halophila. Next base: position 149,101 of record NZ_BAABIK010000008.1, read on the forward strand.
GACCGCTTCTCCGTCAGCCTCCAGGGCGGGCGCAGCAGTGCGGCGCAGGCGCTCAACGAGGTGCTGTGGCGCGACACCCCGACGCAGAACTTCATCGGCCGCTTCGCCGTGCAGGCCTGCGAGCTGGGCGGTCGGCGCATCCAGCGCGGCGACATGCTGGTGCTGGGGCTGGCGGCGGCCAACGCCGACCCGCGGGTGCAGCCCGAGGAGCAGCTGGACTCCGGCGCCAACCGCGCGCACATGTCCTTCGGCCACGGCGAGCACGGATGCCCGTTCCCCGCACCGGAACTGGCCGAGGTCATCGCCCGCAACGCCGTCGAGGTGCTGCTGGACCGGCTGCCCGACGTCGAGCTGAGCCTGCCGGCCGAGAAGCTGGAGTGGCGGCCGTCGGTGTGGATGCGCGGACTGTACGCGCTGCCGGTGGAGTTCACACCGGCGATCCCCACCGACGAGCGGGCCCTGTAGGAGCCCTTCCGGTCCCGGTGGCAGGACCTTCGCCTGCCGCCGGGCCGCACCCCGCGCGGTCCCGCACCCCGCGCGGTCCCGGCCGCACGCGCGGCCGGGGCCGCGGGGGAGGGGCGCGCTCAGGCCCCGGCGGAGACCGTGGTGCGCGGCGTGAACACCACCGGTACCCGGGCCGGGCCGCGGGTGAACACGCCCTTGTCCTCGGCCACGTAGTCGTCGGCCAGCCGGGCGTCGGGCATCGCGTCGAGCAGCATGTTGGCGGCGATCTCCACCTCGTTCTCGGCCAGCAGCGCGCCGACGCAGAAGTGCCGCCCCAGCGCGAACGCGAGGTGGCCCGCGGCGGCGGTGAACGCCGTGGAGGCGTCCAGCTCGTCGCGGAAGACGTTGAACGAGTCGGGGTCGGCGTAGCGCTCGGGGTCGCGGTTGGCGGCACCGATCAGGCAGGTCACCGTGCTGCCCGCCGGAACCTCGCCGCCGCTGAAGACGACGTCCTCGGCGGGCTGGCGCATGATCATGTGCACCGGCGGGGTGTAGCGCAGCGTCTCGGCGAAGGCCTTGGGGATCATCGAGCGGTCCTCGCGCACCGCCTCCATCTGGTCGGGGTGGGCCAGCAGGTTGGCGAACATCGCGGCGATCGCCTTGTCCGTGGTCTCCCCGCCCGCGGCCAGCAGCAGGCTGCAGAAGGCCTTGATGTCCTCGTCGCTCATCGAGGTGCCGTCGATCTCGGCCCGGCACAGCACCGACAGCAGGTCGTCGCCCTGGTCGTCGCGGCGCTCGCGGATGATCGGGATCATATACTCCGCGAACTCCTCGCGGGTGCGCAGACCGTCGGCGGCGATGTCGGGGTCCTGGGAGAGGTTGCCCAGGAACGCGATGATGCTCGTGTACCACTTGTGGAACCGGTCGTGGTCGCCCTTGTCCAGGCCCAGCATGTCCACGATGACGTTGATGGGGAAGTGCGTGGCGAACTGCGAGACCAGGTCGACCGAGCCGGCGCCGCGGAACTCGTCGATCAGCTCGCGCGCGTTGCGCTCGATCACGGGGCGGAACTTGTCGCGCAGCTCGCTGCCGCGGAAGGCGGGTGCCACCAGGGCGCGGCGAACAGCGTGTTCCCGCCCGCTGAGCTGGAGGATCGTGCGCCCGTGCACCGGTTCCAGCTGCCAGTCGTAGTTGGCGGTGGTGAACACTTCGTCCTTGAACGCCCGCTGGACGTCCTCGTAGCGGGAGACGATGTAGCTCTGCATCGGCTCGTGCCAGATGAGGGGCGCCTCGCTGCGCATGATCCGGTAGGCGGAATACGGATCGGCGTTGAACTCCGCGGAGAGGATATCGGGGATACCGGGAGTGTCCGGGACTTTGGTCATGTCTGCGCCTCACTAATGAGGGGGGACGAAGATCGACTCGTCCCAGACTAGGGAAGTCATTCGCGACGGGCCAGGCGCAACGTCCCTGAAGTGTCGGAAACCCGGACGGATCGGCTTCACATCCGTCACTGGTTTATCCTGCGTAGAATCCGATGAATCGGCGTTTGGGTGCCTGCGCGCTCGGGCACCGTCGGGATCGCGGGTGCCCCCGGGCGGTGCGGCGCGCCGGATCCCCGACGCAGTGGGCGATGCGGGCGCCCGCCCCCCGCACGGGAGCGCGGCGGGTCCGGGGGTGCGAAAGCGTCCGGTCGGGCGGGCAGAACCGCAGGTACGCGGGTTTTTCCGGACCCGCGGCGGCAGGGCCGAATGGGGGCGTGCCCGAGGTGCGTCTCGAATTCCGGACACGCTGCTGGTGTAATTCGGACGCCGGCTGGCTCCGCTATATTCGGTCGTGCCGAACGGACGGAATCGCCGGGCTGCGGATAGGCGGCTCGGCGGGCGCCGTTCTACAGTCGGGCGCGACCGCGACCGAGGCGGCCGCCGGGCCGCCGCCGATCCGCGAAAGCGCCGTCCCGGCGGCCTCCCGGCCGCCCACCGGTCCCCCCTGCGAAGGAGCAGCACCATGCCCCGCCCGCCCTTGGCACCGCCCGGACCCCGCCGCGACCGCCTCCACTGGCTGCGCCGCATCGCGCAACTGGACCCCGAGACCGACTTCCACGAGATCTACCGCATCTCCGCGGGCTACGAGTTCCCGTGGGACTACACCCGTGCGCTGGAGCTGGCGCTGTACCGCACCTACTGCGTGCCCTCGATCTCGGCATTGCTGGACGCCACCGGCGAGTTCGGCCGCCGCGGCCAGAAGCGCTACGACGACACGTCGCTGCTGATGGGCGAGATGGTCGAGCACGGCGTCGACTCCGACCGCGGCCGCGCGAGTCTGCGCACGGTGAACCGGATGCACAACCGGTACGCGATCTCCAACGGCGACATGCTCTACGTGCTGTCGACCTTCGTCTTCGAGCCCATCGACTGGATCGCCCGCTACGGGTGGCGGCCGCTGACCGCCGCCGAGCGCGAGGCGGCGCTGCGCCACTACACCGAGGTGGGCCGGCGCATGAACATCCGCGACATCCCCGCCGACCTCGACTCCTTCCGCGAGTTCAAGACCGGCTACGAGCGCGAGCACTTCCGCTACACCGACACCAACGCCCGCGTCGGCCGCGCCACGCTGGACGTCTTCCGCGCATGGTTCCCGGCCCCGCTGCGCCCCGCCGCCGACTCGGGCGTGCGGGCGCTGCTCGACGATCCGATGCTGGAGGCGTTCGGCTTCGCGCCCGCCCCGCGGTGGCTGGGGAAGGTCGTGCGTACGGCGCTGCGGGTGCGGGCGCGCGTGGTCACCCAGCTGCCGCCGCGGCGCGTCTCGCGGCTGTCCGCGGACCGGCGGAACCGGACCTACCCCGGATACCCCGACGGCTATGCGGTCGAGGATATGGGTGCGCCGGAGCCGACCGGAATCGACCCGGCGTGGCTGCGAGCGTCGGCGAGTTCGGCCTGACCGCCCTCCGCGGACCCGCCGGGTCGCGGGCCCGCGGAGGCCCGTCAGCGGGGTCGTCCGCCCGCTACCGGCGTCCGGGCAGAACCCGGCCGGGGCCGCGCCGTTCGGTGCGGTCCCGGCCGCCGCGCGCGGCCCGCCTGCGCATGTCGTGCAGGTAGTAGTCGCGCGGCAGGGTGCGCACGGTCAGCGGTAGACGCGGGTAGACCGTGCGCACGGCGGCGACGAGCCGGTCGAACCGGCGCTGGTGGATCGGCCCCCATTCCAGACCGAAACCCGCGCGGACGTGTTCGGGCAGCAGCCCGGAGGCCAGGAAGCGCTGCACCCGCACCAGTGCCCGCACCACCGGGTTGGCCGGGTGGAACAGGTCGCGCGCGATGGCGCGCGCGGTGTCGTTCACCTCGATGGCACCGATCATGTCGGCCCAGTAGCGGTCGAAGTCGGCGCGGGTGGCGGGCCAGCGGTCGGGCGGACAGCCCAGCGAGGTGGCGAACACCGCGGAGTGCCGGTAGACCTCGTCCTTGTCCTCCGGCGCCAACGGGCCGAAGACCAGCTCGTAGACGTGCATGTTGCAGGCGTAGAGCGTGGCCGCGACCCACACCTGCAGCTCCGGGTCCCGGGCGCTGTAGCCGGGCCCCGTGACGCGCTTGTGGATCGCACGCACGATCCGCGCGACGCGGTCGGCCTCCTCCTCGGTGCCGTACACCAGCCCGTAGACGAAGACGAGCGTGCCGCGCAGCCGGTCCACCGGCCGCTGGGCGAAGTCGCTGTGGTCGGCGACGCCCTGCCCGACTCCCGGATGGGCGATCTGCAGCAGGATCGCGTAGGCGGCCGCGCCCAGCACGACGGCCTCGCGGTAGACCCGCTGTGCCGGAGCCCCCGCCCGCGCGCGCCGCTTGTCCCCCACGGTCACCATGCTAGACGGATTCGCGGCCGATCCCGCCGCGGCGAGCCGGGACACGGCCGGTGCTTCGCGGGCTCCCTCGCGCAGCGCGAGAGGGAGCGTCGGGTGCCGGAGCGACTGCGACGACGCGTCGCCTTCACGAGCCCGGCGCGTCCAGCTCCAGTTCCAACAGCGCCGAGCTCAGGCTCTTGCCGTGGGAGTCCAGGAACAGCGAGGTGGTGACCGTGTCGTCGGCCGCACGCGGGCACACGAAAATCAGCGCGGGCAGGTTGTCCAAGCGGTGGCGCACCACGTCGCCCGAGACCCGCTCGGCCAGGTGCTCGGCGACCCGCTCCGGGGTCAGCGCCGCGCACAGCAGCGGGTACCGGGCGGGGTCGTAGGGGATCACCGAGACGGTGATCAGGTTGCCCTTGTCCCCGGCGCGCGCGTGGGCGATGTCGTACAGCAGGATGCTCATTCGGCCCCCTCGAAGACGACGACCTCGGTCGCGACCCGCTCGCGGGGGACGGTCGTGGACAGGACGCCCACGACCTCGGAGGTGCCCACCCGCAGGCCCCCGCCCCCCGCCGGGCCGGACGTGTACAGGGCGCTGACCTCCTCGCCCACCGCCTCGGCCGCCTCCCGGGTCCCGGCCAGTCCAGCCACCCGCAGCCGGCACTCGTAGGGCTCGGCCCCCGCGGCCAGCGCCTCGCCGTGCAGCGCGCTGTGCCCGACGACGTCGGCCCGCAGCCGCGGCAGCGCGCCCGCGAGCCGCTCGCGCACGACCTCGGCGGCGAGCCGCGCCCGGTCGAGCGCGCCGCGCCCGGCGTAGGAGATCTCGCCTTCGCCGCGGAACCCCGCCCGGTAGCCGACGCTGACCTTCAGCTCCTCGGGGCGGGCGCGCCCGCGCGCGCCGCGCACGGCCACCCGGTCGCCGCCGCGGTCGCGTACGTCCACCCCGGACATGTCCAGTGAGACGTCGGGCGTCAGATAGGCGCGGGGGTCGGTGACCTCGTAGGTGAGCTGTTCGACCACGGTCAGCCGGTCGACCCGGCCGCCGGTGCCGGGCGGCTTGGTGATCACCGCGTCGCCGTCGGCGCCGACCTCGGCGATCGGGTAGCCCAGCCGGGCCAGGCCGGGTACCGGCTTGCGCGCCGGGTCGGCGAAGTAGCCGCCGGTCACCTGCCCGGCGCACTCCAGCAGGTGGCCGACCAGCGTGCCCGCGGCCATGCGCGCCCAGTCCCCCGCCTCCCAGCCCAGCAGGTGGGCCAGGGGCGCGAGGAACAGGGAGGGGTCCGCCGCCCGCCCGGCGATCACCACCGGCGCCGGCCCCCGCAGCGCCGGAAGCAGTGCGTCGGCGCCGATGTAGGCGTTGGCCGAGACGATCTCCCCGTGCGACTCCAGCGGCGCGCCGTCCTCCCAGGCAGGAGCCGAGAGGTCGATGCGGTCCAGGACGTCGTCGCCGGTGACCGCCGCCACCGTCGTCGGCGCGCCCAGTTCCGCGCCCAGGTCCCGCACCATGCGCGCGGCCCCGACCGGGTCCGCGGCGCCGGCGTTGGTCACCAACCGGGTTCCCGTCCGGGCGAGCGGTCCCAGCAGTGCGGCCATGCGCTTGCGCAGCATCGGGTCGTAGCCGGCCCGCGGGTCCGCGAGCCTGCGCAGCGCGGCCAGCGAGACGGTGCGCTCGCCCAGGCACTCCAGGGCCACGACGTCCAGTCCCCCCTTCTCGACCAGGTCGACGGCCGGTTCGATCCGGTCGGCGGCGAAGCCCGCGCCGCAGCCGATCCGGGCTTGGTTGCTGCTCACGTGTCTCTGATCCCCCGTCGGTCGCAATGGTGGTCGGGTGCCGGCGTCACCCCGTCCACAGCGGGATCGCGCCGGTGAGAGCGGCGGCGGCCAGCACGACGAGGCCGACCAGCCAGGCCCAGGGCAGCAGGAAGCGGATGTGGCGGCCGATCGAGACTCCCGCCAGGCCGGTGAGGAGATAGAAGGAGCCGGTGAGCGGGCTGATCGGGAAGCCGACCGTCTCCTCGCCCGTGATCGAGGCCTGGGCGATGGCGCTCGCGGGCACGCCGAACGTGTCGCCGACGGCGGTGAGCACCGGCATCACCGCGAAGTAGTAGGCGTCGGGGCCGAATAGCAGGCTGAGCGGGACGGCGAGCACACCCACCAGCAGCGGCAGGGCCGGACCGACGGCGCCGGGCATGGCGCCGGTGAGCGCCTCGGCCATGGCGTCGATCATCCCGCTCTCGCTCATGACGCCGAGGAAGACCCCTGCGGCGAGCAAGGTGCTGGCCATCAGCACGGCGCCCTGCGCGTGGGCGTTGATGCGGTCGGTCTGGGCCTTGAGGCCCGTGTAGTTCAGCGGCAGCGCGACGACCAGGGCGACCATGAACACGAGCTCGGGCGAGAGCAGGCCGGAGATCAGCACGGCGACCGTGGCCGCGGTGAGGGCGGCGTTGAGCCAGAACAGCCGCGGGCGCCGCAGAGCCGCCTCCTCGGCGGAGAGTTCGCCGTCGCCGGCGGGCGCCGGCCCCTCGGCGCCCCGGGGGTCCTCGGCGGCCTCCTCGCCCCGGCTGCCGGCGGCCTCCCCGGCCGGGCCGCCGGCGGGCGCCTTCGCGGTCCGGGCGGCGGGCGCGGCGGCGGCAAGGCGGACCCTCTCGCGGCGCCCCAGCAGGTAGGCGATGGCCAGGCAGGCGGCGATCCCCACGAGCTGGGCCGGGATCAGCGGAGCCCACAGGGCGTTGGCGTCGATCCCGGTCGCCGACGCCGCGCGGGCGGTGGGCCCGCCCCAGGGGACCATGTTCATGATCCCCGCGCCCAGCCCGGTCAGGGCGGCCAGCACCAGCCGGCGCATCCCCAGGGCGTCGTAGAGGGGAAGCATCGCGGGGATCGTGATCAGGAAGGTGGTCGCTCCGGCGCCGTCGAGGTGGGTGAGCATGGCCAGCACCACGGTCGCCAGCGCAATGGTCACCGGGTTGCGGCCCGCGAATCCCAGCACGCGCCGGACGACGGGGTCGAAGAGCCCCGCGTCGCGCATCACGCCGAAGTAGAGGATGGCGAAGACGAACATCGCCGTGGTGCCGGCCACGTCGGAGATCCCGGTTTCGGCGAACTCGCCGATCTCGGCGGGGGAGAACCCGGCGATCAGGGCGGCCGCCACCGGCGCACCGACGAGCGCGACGACGGCCGAGACCCGGTTGGACAGCAGAAGTGCCAGAACGGTCGCGATGGCCGCGAAACCCATTGCTGTGAGCATGTCGACGATCCTTTGCGAAGGCGACCGGGGGAGTGATGTGCCTCACGTGGGGCTGGCCACTCATGCTTGCAAGGTGGGCGGTTGCGCGTCCAACATCAATCGGGCAAGGATCTATGCTTCGGTTGCATGGACTTGTCTTTGCGCCAGCTCCGCGTCTACGCGGCCGTGGCCCGCGCGGAGAGCTTCACCGCCGCCGCCGCGGAGCTGCACGTGGCGCAGTCGTCGCTCAGCCGCACCGTCCTGGAGCTGGAGCGGCAGCTGGGCGTGCGCCTGTTCGACCGCACCACGCGGCGGATCCGCCGGACACCGGAGGGCCGGGAGCTGCTGGAGGCGGCTGAACGCGTCCTGGCCGCCCACCGCGCGGAGATGGCCGGTCTGCAGCGCTACCTCGCGGGCGAGCGCGGCGTGGTGACCATCGCGACGCTGCCCTCGGTGGCCGCGGCGCTGCTGCCGCCGGTCATCGCGCGCTTCCGCGAGCAGCGGCCGCAGACCGCGGTGCGCATCCTCGACGGGATGTCCGAGGCCGCGCTGGAGCGGCTCGCCTCGGGCGCGGCCGACCTGGCCATCACCTTCGCCGATGGACTGCCCGACGGCCTGCGGGCCCAACCGCTGGCCGAGGACCGCTTCTTCGCGGTGCTGCCGCCCGCCCATCCGCTGGCGGGGGCCGCCGAGCTGGGCTGGGGCGACTTCAGCGGCGAGCAGTTCATCGCCGTCGGCGCCGACTCCAGCGTGCGGGCCGGCACCGACCGCGCCTTCGCCGAGGCGGCCGTGCGCCCGGCGGGCGTCACGGAGGCGGGAAACGTGTCCACGGTGGGCGGCCTGCTGGCCGCGGGGCTGGGAGTCTCAGCGATGCCGGCGCTGGTCGAGGTGCTGATGAGCTTCGCCGACTACGCCCGCGTGCCCCTGGTGCGCCCGGCGCTGGACCGGCGCCTGAGCGTGGTCCTGCCGCGCGACCGCCGGGTGCCCCCGCCGGCCCGCAGCTTCCTGGACTGCCTGCGCGGCCTGCGCGAGGAGGGTCATCCGCTTCCGGCGGACGTGCGCTGGGTGGACTGAGCCTGCGCGGCGCCGGCGTGTCGTCGACAGCGGGGCGGAGCGCCGATGCGTTCGTGGCGCATGCCCCTCGGAGGTGTGCGTTCCGGCCCCGGGTGCCGCGAGGGTCGCCGGGGGGCGCCGGGGGCGCCGGGGGGCGCACCCTTCGGCAGGAGGGGGATTCAGGTGGCTGTATGGCAGAGAACGAGCTGATTGCGACGTTTGTCCTCCGGTTCGGTTGTCCTGATGGCCGGCATCGGCCCGTTCCGCGGCCGGTAGCCCGTGCCCGAGTGCGCGACTCGCCGGGCATGAGGCGTGCGAACCTGTGAGTTCTATGTGAGTCTGACATAAGTGCATGACCGAAGCTCTTCATCGGCCGATCCGCCGGTGGCCCGGGAGCCCGCGCATGCGCGAACGGCTATGCGGGGGCGGTTATCGTGGCATTGGCCGCGTCATCGGCCTCACGGCCCGGCGGATTCCGACGGGCGCCGATACGGCCGGACACGGCGCGGCCCCGCTTTCCCGCCGGTCCGGTACACGCGTCCTTCCTCGGCTTCGGCCGCCGTGCGATCGGACGCCGGGCGGTATCGGCGTGCGCGTCCCCCTCGGGTGTGCGGCCTCGCCGCCGCGTCGTCGGCGCGGAGCGCACCGCCCTCCGGGAAGCCTCCTGGTACCGGGCGGCTTCGCGGTGGACGGCGGTCGGCCGCGGTGTGAACGACAACTATCCGTTTCCTTTGCTCCCAGTCGAAAAGAGCCATAAGTTCCATGAGCATGGATCTTCCACGCAAAATCAACTCGGCGCTCAGCGCGACCCTGGGTGTCGAGCTCCGGAGGGCCCGCAAGAAGCAGGCGCCGGCGGCGGCCAAGCCCGCGCCCAAGCCCGCCGCCGCGAAGAAGCCCAAGGAGAAGGTCCCCTTCCGGCCGCCGGAGAACCCCGAGCTGGACCGCCTGCTCGACCGCCCGGTGTTCGTCATCTCGCCGGTGCGGTCGGGATCGACGCTGCTGCGCCTGCTGCTGAACGCGCACTCGCGCCTGCACGCCCCCCACGAGCTGCACATCCGCCGCCTGGAGGTGCACTTCCGCACCAAGCTCTCCGAGCGGGCGATGGAGGCCTGCGGCCTGGAGCGCGGCGACATCGAGCACCTGCTGTGGGACCGCGTGCTCCATCGGGAGCTGGCCCGCTCCGGCAAGGACTTCGTCGTCGAGAAGACCCCGAGCAACGCCTTCGTGTGGGATCGCATCGCGGCCTGCTGGCCCGACGCCCGATTCATCTGCCTGCTGCGCCACCCCGTCTCCATCGCCAAGTCCTGGCACGAGGCCGACCCGGTCAAGCGCACCTACGACGAGGCGGCCGAGGACGCGCTGCGCTACATGAACGCGGTCCAGCGGGCGCGTGAGGGCCTGTCCGACACCCACACCGTGCGTTACGAGGAGCTGACCGCCGACCCGGCCGGCGAGCTGGGCCGCATCTGCGAGTACCTGGGCATCGACTACGAGCCCGCGATGCTGGAGTACGGCGACAGCGTCCAGGGCGACTTCACCAAGGGCCTGGGCGACTGGAAGGACAAGGTCCGCTCCGGCAGCGTCCAGCGCGGCCGCGAGCTGCCCAAGGCCTCGGAGGTCCCCGAGGCGCTGCGCGGGATCACCCGGAAGTGGGGATACCTCGACGAGTCCGGCGGCGCCGACGAGTCGGGCACCGACGAGCGCGAAGGGGTAGCGGCCTCGTGAACGCCAAGACCGAGACCCCCCAGGCGGAGGTCGCCGAGATCTGGCCGCGTGACGGAGCCGTCCGCATCGTCGGCGACCTCCTCGGAGGCGCCGCCCCCGATTCCGGACGCTGGTTCCTGCAGGCCGTGCTGCGCGACACCGACACCCGCAGGTCCTACGAGCTCCGCGTGGAGGACGGGCGCTTCGACGTCTCGGTTCCCGTGGAGGAGTTCGGTAACGCCGGCGACGGTCTGCCCCAAGAAGGGGTGAAGTGGGACCTCTACTGCGCACCCGAGGACCGGTTGGAGGAGCCGGCCGAGAAGTGGCTGCGCCTCGGCCGCCACCTCGACGACATCGCCGACAAGAAGAAGGTGATGGTCTTTCCCGCCCAGACGTCCGCCGAAAGCGGGACCGGGGTGTCGGTGCGGCCCTTCTACACGCTCTACAACAATCTCTCGGTCGAATGCCTGCCCGGCCCTTCCGACAAGGAAAACCCATGAGGATCCGGTACCTCCTGCTCAACGCGTACGGCACCGGCGGAACCATCCGCACCGTGTTCACGCAGGCCAAAACGATGGCCGGGCTGGGCCACACTGTCGAGATCGTCAGTGTCATCCGGCACCGGGACGACCCGCACTTCGACCTCGACGAGCGGGTGAAGCTGAGCGCCATCATCGACCAGCGCCCCGCGAAGGAGGACGAGCCCAAGCCGGGCCCCGTCGCGCGCTTTCGCGCATGGGAGCGCGAACGCCTGAAGCGGCTCCGCGCGGTGCACGTCCCCGCGGGCGAGTTCGCCGCCGACACGTTCACCCGCTACGTCGAGCGCGAGATCGTCCGCTACATCAAGGGCGTGCACGACGGCATTCTGGTGACCACCCGGCCCGCGCTGAACATTCTCTCCGCGCAGTTCGCCGACCCGAACCTGATCCGCGTCGCCCAGGAGCACATGAACCTGGCCACGCACCGCAAGGACGTGCAGCGGGCCATCAAGAAGTACTATCCGCGCTTCGACGCCGTCGCGGTACTCACCCACCGCGACCGCGAGGACTACGAGAAGCTCATGCCGGGCACCCGGCTCGTGCGGATACCCAACGCGGTGCACTCGATGGATCAGGAGCTCTCCGACCACAGCAACAAGATCGCCCTCGCCGCGGGCCGCCTGGCGCCGCAGAAGGGCTTCGACATGCTGATCCCGGCGTTCAAGAAGGTCACCGAACGCCACCCCGACTGGCAGCTGCGGATCTTCGGCACGGGCAAGAAGAAGGCCGAGCTGCGGGAGCTCATCGACGAGCACCACCTGTACAACCACGTCCTGCTGATGGGCCACACCGACGACATGGAGGGCGAGCTCACCAAGTCGGCGTTCTACATCCTCAGTTCGCGGTTCGAGGGCCTGCCGATGGTGGTCATCGAGGCGATGACCCACGCGCTGCCGGTCGTCAGCTTCGACTGCCCCACCGGCCCCGCCGACGTCATCACCGACGGCAAGGACGGCATCCTCGTGCCGCCCAAGGACGTCGACGCGCTGGCCGATGCGATCTCGAAGATGATGGACGACCGGGACCTGCGGGCGAGCATGGGCGCTGAGGCGCTCAAGACGGCGCAGAACTACGCGCCGGAGTCGGTGCACACGATGTGGGAGGAGCTGTTCACCGACCTGGTGCGCACCTCCGGGAAGGGCGCCACCCCCGCGGCGTGACCGCGGAGCGGCTCCGCTCCGCCTGCGCTGAACCGGGATGGCGCAGACGGCACGGGACCGGCCCGCGACGGCTCGGTTGGGGCGGCCTACAGTGGGCCGAGGCGACGGGCGGCACTCGTTGAGGGCCGCCCTCTGCCGTGTCCGCCTCCTCGCGGGTCCGCCCCCCGGCGTCCGCGGGCAGCCCCCGGCCGGAAAGGACGCCTTGTGACCCTGGCGAGCGAGTTCGACGCGGTGACGGTCGACGGCCTCCGCTCCCGCGGCGGCATCAAGTGGACGCTGCACGGCGAGGACACGCTCGGCGCGTTCATCGCCGAGATGGACTTCGGCACCGCGCCGCCGATCACCGAGGCGCTGCACGCCGCGGTCGAGCGCATGGAGTTCGGCTACCTGCCGCCGCGCGCCGTGGCGGCCATGCGCGCCGCCTGTGCCGACTGGCAGCACGACCGCTACGGCTGGAGCGTCGACCCCGCCGACGTGCACCCGACCGCCGACGTGGTCAAGGGCTTCGAGACCGCCGTCGAGCGGTTCTCCCGCCCGGGCAGCCCCGTCATCCTGCCCACCCCGGCCTACATGCCGTTCCTCACCGTTCCGCAGAGCCTGGGCCGCGAGATCATCGAGGTCCCCATGGCCCATGACGGCCGCCGCCACGTCTTCGACCTCGACGCGATCGACCGCGCCTTCCGCGCGGGCGGCCACCTGCTCACCCTGTGCAACCCCTACAACCCCCTCGGCCGGGTCTTCACCGCCGAAGAGCTCGCGGAGGTGGCCGAGGTCGTCGAACGGCACGGCGGCCGCGTCTTCGCCGACGAGATCCACGCGCCGCTGACCTACCCCGGGCACCGCCACGTGCCCTACGCGTCGGTCTCGCCGGCGGCCGCCCGGCACGCGCTGACCGCGACCTCCGCATCCAAGGCCTGGAACGTGCCCGGTCTCAAGTGCGCGCAGCTGATCGTGAGCAACCCCGGCGACGCCGCTGTCATGGCGGAGATCGGACCCGTGCTCGCCCACGGCGCGGGCAACTTCGGCGTGGCCGCCGCCACCGCCGCTTACACCGCGGGCGGGCCGTGGCTGGAGGGGGTGGTGGACTACCTCGACGGAAACCGGCGCGAACTGGCCGATCTGCTGGCCGAGCACCTGCCCGGGGTGGACTACACCCCGCCGGAGGGCACCTACCTGGCCTGGCTGGACTTCCGCGGGCTCGGGCTGGGCGACCACCCGGGCCGCGTCCTGCACGAGCGCGCCGGGGTCGTACTGGTCGACGGCCCCGACTGCGGTGCGCCCGGGCGCGGGTTCGCCCGGCTCAACTTCGCCACGCCCCGGCCCATCCTGCGTCGGCTGGTGTCCGAAATCGCCGCGGTCGCGGGCCCGGGCGCCGAACGCTCCGGCTGAGCGCCCGGGCCCGCGCGGCGCTGCCGCGCCCCCGCGCGGACGGGGGCGCGGCACCGCCTCAGAGCTGGACGACCGAGCGCAGCACGTCGCCGTGGTGCATGCGGGTGAAGGCGTCCTCGACGCCCTCCAGCGGGATGGTCTCGGAGACGAACGCGTCCAGGTCGAGCCGGCCCTGCAGGTAGAGGTCGATCAGCATCGGGAAGTCGCGGCTGGGAAGGCAGTCGCCGTACCAGGACGACTTCAGGGAGCCGCCGCGGCCGAACACGTCCAGCATCGGCAGCTCCAGCGTCATGTCCGGCGTGGGCACTCCCACCAGGACCAGGGTGCCGGCCAGGTCGCGGGCGTAGAACGCCTGCCGGTAGGTCTCGGGGCGGCCTACGGCCTCGATGACCACGTCGGCGCCGAACCCGCCGGTCAGCTTGCGCACCGTCTCGACGGGGTCCTGCTCGCCGGCGTCCACGGTGTGGGTGGCGCCGAGTCCGGCGGCGGACTCCAGCTTGCGCCGGTCGAGGTCGACGGCGATGATGCGGGCGGCACCGGCCAGGCGGGCTCCGGCGACCGCCGCCGCGCCGACACCGCCGCACCCGATGACGGCGACGCTGTCGCCGCGTCCCACGGCACCGGTGTTGATCGCCGCTCCGATGCCGGCCATCACCCCGCACCCGAGCAGCCCGGCGACGCCGGGCGGGGCCTCGGGGTCGACCTTGGTGCACTGGCCCGCGGCCACCAGCGTCTTGTCGCAGAAGGCGCCGATGCCGAGGGCGGGGGAGAGGGGCGTACCGTCGGTCAGCGTCATCGGCTGGGCGGCGTTGTGGGTGTCGAAGCAGTACCAGGGGCGGCCGCGCTTGCAGGCACGGCACTGCCCGCAGACCGCGCGCCAGTTGAGCACCACGAAGTCGCCCGGCGCGACCTCGGTGACCCCGTCGCCGACCGCCTCCACCAGGCCCGCGGCCTCGTGGCCGAGCAGGAAGGGGAACTCGTCGCTGATGCCGCCCAGCTTGTAGTGCAGGTCGGTGTGGCACACCCCGCACGCCTGCACGCGTACCACGGCCTCTCCGGGGCCGGGATCGGGAACGAGGATGGTCTCCATCTCGACGGGTGCGTCCTTGGTCCGCGCGACGACTCCGCGCACTTCCTGCGTCATCCGGCCATGCCCTCTTTCGTTGCCGCCTTGCCCTGATGCCGTGCTTCGCCGCCGAGGCAGCGGGCGAGCGCTGCGGGACCCCGCGCCCCGCACCTCCCTGAGGCCATGGTGGCCAGTCGGCGCCACCGCGTCTACCACCCGTGCGGAGGAGGAGATCCGCGCCCCCGGTCCGTTTTCCCGGCCGGCGCCGACTTCCGGCCGGCCGCGCCCGGCCGCGCCGAGGGCGCGGCCCGCCGGCCGGTTGCAGGCGGGAGCCACGGTGCGGGTGTGAGCCGGGGCACCCGTCGGTGCCCGCGGGGCCGACAGGGTAGGAAGGTTGCCATGACAGAAACGACGGACACCTCGCCCGGTTGGCTCTCCCGCACCGATATCGAGGATGCGCGCGGACGGCTGCCCATCGTCTACGTCAACGCGGTGCCCGTCCGCGTCGACGAGTCCGGTTCGGTGGCGAGCGTCGGCCTCCTCCTGGGAGTAGCGCCCGACGGTTCCATCAGCCGCGCTCTGGTCTCGGGCCGGGTGCTCTACCACGAGCGGCTCAGAGACGCCCTGCTGCGCCACCTGGAGAAGGACCTCGGGCCGGTGGCGCTGCCGCACGTGCCCGCCTCGCCGCAGCCGTTCACCGTGGCCGAGTACTTCCCCACCCCGGGTATCACCCCCTTCCACGACCCCCGGCAGCACGCGGTCTCACTCGCCTACGTCGTGCCGGTCACCGGGGACTGCCGGCCGCGCCAGGACGCGCTCGACCTGGTGTGGTTCTCGCCGGAGGAGGCGGCCGGCGAGGGCGTGCAGCAGGAGATGAGCGGGGGGCAGGGCGTGCTGCTGCGCCAGGCGCTGGCCCACGTCGGCCTGGTCCCCTGAGGGCGGGCGCGCTCAGCCGGCTCCGCCGCCGGCGCCGCGCAGGCGGGTGTTCTCCTCCTGCAGGTCGAGGATGCGGGCGATGCCGGCGAGGTTGACCCCCTCCTCGGCCAGTTCGGCGATGCGGCGGAGCCGGGCGATGTCGTTGTCGCTGTACAGGCGCGTGCCTCCGTCGGTGCGCGCGGGGGAGAGCAGTCCGCGCTGCTCGTACAGCCGCAGCGACTGGGGAGCGATCCCGGCGAGGTCGGCGGCGACCGAGATGGTGTAGAGGGCCCGGTCGGGACCGGGGCGGCCGTCGGCGGTCATCGGCGGGGGGCCTTTCGCGGTGGGGGGAGCAGACCGCTGAGCCGGTGGAGCGCGGCACGCTGGTCACCGGTCAGGGGCCCGGCGGGCACGTCCAGGGTCACCTCCAGCAGCAGGGCGCCGGCCGAGGCGCCGGGGGCGCGGGCGGGCACACCCCGGCCGGGTACGCGCACGGTGCTGCCCGGCATCGTACCCGGGCACACGGCCACGGTGATCTCCGATCCGTCCAGCGCCGCAACCCGCGCCTCGGTGCCGAGCACCATCTCGGCGTAGCCGAGCACCAAGGGCGCACGCAGGTCGTCGCCGTCGCGGCGGAACACGGGGTGCGCGGCCACCCGCACGGTCGCCACCAGGTCGCCGGGCGGCCCGCCGTGCGCGCCGGCCGATCCGCGACCGCGCAGCCGCAGTCGCGCGCCGTCGCCGGTGCCGGGCGGCACGGCGACCTCCAGGCGGGCGCCGCCGGCCGCGTGCAGGGAGGCCGTACCGCCGTAGACGGCCTGCGCCAGCTCGACGCGCAGTTCGGCGTGTGCGTCGCGCCCGCGCCGGGGACGGGGCCGGCGCACCCGCACCGGGATCGACACGCCCCGCTCCGGTCCTGCGCCGGCCTCGCCGTCTGCGTCCGCGCGGCCCCGGGACAGCGCCTCGTAGGCGTCGCGGATACGGGCGTAGGAGTCGCGGTCGCCGGTCGGGGAGTCGGGGTGGCGGCTCCGGGCCAGCGCGCGGAAGGCGCGGGAGATCTCCTCCCGGCTCGCCGTGCGGTCCACCCCCAGAACCGTGTAGGGGTCCTCCGAAGAGGACATGTTCCTTCCCTCCCCGAGTTGAACTCTCTTTTGCGTTCGAGGTGTTTATTCTCCACCAGCCGTGGTATAAAACCTGCGTCTCTTCGCATCAGGTTATGCATTCGACAGTGGAGGTGACCATGATGCTGATGCGTACGGACCCCTTCCGCGACTTCGACCGCATCACCCAGCGCCTGCTCGGCGACACCGCCCGTCCGGCGGCGATGCCCATGGACGCCTACCGGGACGGCGACCACTTCGTGATCCACTTCGACCTTCCCGGAGTCCGGCCCGACTCGATCGACCTGGAGATCGAGCGCAACGTGCTGACCGTCAGGGCCGAACGGGCCGACACCGCACAGCAGGGACGGGAGATGGTCGCGGCCGAGCGGCCGTCGGGCACCTTCTCCCGGCAGCTGTTCCTCGGGGAGACCCTGGACGCGGACAACATCGCCGCCGACTACGCGGACGGTGTGCTCACGCTGCGCGTCCCCGTCGCCGAACAGGCGAAGCCCCGCAAGATCAACGTCAGCGGAGGCGACCAGGCGCGCCGGATCAGCGCCTGACACCCGCGGGGCAGACCGCGAAGGCGGGGCCGGAGGTTCGCCCGACCGGTCCCGCCTGACGCGTCCGCGCCGGCCGAGCGGCGTCCGAGAGCTTTCCGGCAGCGGCAAGAGTGCCGCCGCGACGAAAGGAGACCCGTGTCCGCGACGACGAACACGCTTCGAAAGACCCGCGCCGCCGTCGAGTACGCGCTGCGCGGCGCCACGACCGATGCCGCCCACCTGCGGCTGCTCGACCTGCTGCACGCGCTGAAGGGCTACGAGGAGGCCCTCGGCGGCGACCCGGCCGGGATCGCCCCCCGGCTGGAGCGCCTGCGCACCGCCGTGGCCCGGGTGGCGGCCGACTCGCGCGTCCGGGGACCGGTCGATGCCCCGGCCGCCGCGACCGTCCGCGAACTCGACGAGAACCTCTCCCGCGTCCTGTGGGGCCGCCTGGGACGCGAGCCGGCCCGATTGGCGAGCTGAAGCGGTGCGGGCCGCGCTGGCGCTCCGCGGCGGCGGCCGCGGCCGCCGCCGCGGAGCGCGCGGTGCGGCGCACCCGAGGCGCCGGGGCGAGCGCGGTGGAGCGCTGAAGTGGCGGTCCGCAAAGTCGCAATCCGGCTCGCCCCTGAAACGGGTGAAATCGGGTGAGAGCCGCACAACACCGGGAATGCTGACAACCGAGGCCAATCGAGGTCCTGCGTAGCGATCCGATCGAGGCGGCGGTATGGGCGAGTCCCGCAGCAGGCACCGCAGGCGGCACCGCGCGCGCAGTGTAGCGCTCTCCGCGCTCGCGGCCGTGGTCGTTCTGGTGGCGGCCACCGGCGGAGTGGCGCTGTGGCGCACGGAGACCTACGACGACAACATCGAGCGCATCGTCGGCGCCCTGCCGTCGAACCGCGCCTCGGCCGAGGCCGACCCCGGTGAGAACTGGCTGCTGGTGGGCTCGGACCTGCGCGGCGATGCGACGGTCGGCAAGTGGCGCAGCGGCGAGTCGGGCTCCGACGTGATCATCCTGCTGCACATGCCCGAGGACTCCGAGCGCGCCTTCGCCGTCTCCTTTCCGCGCGACGCGTGGGTCGAGGTGCCCGGCCACGGCAATGCCAAGATCAACGACGCCTATCGGCAGGGCGGTCCCCGACTGCTCGTGCGCACGGTCGAGGAGCTCAGCGGCGTCGCGATCGACCACTTCGCCGCCCTGGACTTCCACGGGTTCGAGCGGATGGTCGACGCGCTCGGCGGTGTCACGCTGGACCTGCCGCACGCGATCCACGACCCCACCAACGGCTGGCACTGGCCGGCGGGCGAGAACCACATGGACGGCGAGGAGGCGCTGCGCTTCGTCCGCGAGCGCAAGGGCCTCTCCGGCAGCGACATCGACCGTGTCGAGCGCCAGCAGGTGTTCCTCAACGCGATGGCCGAGAAGGCCGCGGAGTCCGACCTGGCCTCCGACCCGCAGCGGCTCGACCGCCTGCTGACGGCCGCCAGCGAGTCCATGGCCGTCGACGACCAGGCCGACGCCGCGACGCTGCGGGCCGCCGCGCTGCGGCTGCTCGACACCGGGCCCGAGCGGATGACCTTCGCGACCCTGGCGGTCACCGAGCCCGCGTGGATCGACGGCCGGAACGTGCTGCGCCTGGACGAATCCGTCAACGACGGGCTCTTCGAAGCGCTGGAGGAGGACCGGCTGCAGGCCTACATCGACAAGCACGGCCTGGCCAACGACGCCGAGCGGCTGGGCTGAGACCGGCGGCGCGCCCGGCCCGGGCGGGACCGGCGGGAGCGCGCCGGAACCCGACGGAGGCGCCTGCGCCCCCGCTCAGGCCCCGGCCGCCTCGGCCAGGGCGCGGAAGACCAGTGCAGTGGAGGCCGCACCCGGGTCCAGATGGCCGACGCTGCGCTCGCCGAGGTAGGACGCGCGGCCCTTGCGCGCCTGCAGGGGCTCGGTCGCGCGCAGGCCCTCGTCGGCCGCGTCCGCCGCCGCCCGGGCGGCCTCGTCCAGCCGGCCGCCGGAGCCTGCGACCCGCGTGAACGCGTCCACGGCCGGCGCGAACGCGTCGACCATCGTCTTGTCGCCGGCCTGCGCGCCGCCCAGCCGGCGCACCTCCTCGAGTGCGGCCGACAGCGCGGCGCCGACCTCCTCGGTTTCGGCGCGCTCGGCGGCCAGCCGCTTGCCCGCGGCGCGGAAGGCCGAGCCGTACAGCGGCCCCGAGGCGCCGCCGACCTTCGATACCAGGGTGGTGCCGGTCTTGGTCAGCACGGCGCCGACCGACTCGGGGCTCATGGCGCCCACGGCGTCGACGGCCGCCGCGAAGCCGCGCTGCATGTTCGCCCCGTGGTCGCCGTCCCCGATGGCGGCGTCCAGTTCGCCCAGCCGCTCCCGGTCGCGCTCGACGGCCGCCCCGATCGCCCGCACCCAGGCGCGCGCGAGTTCGATGTCCACCGGCGTCTCCCAACCCTCGTCATGTGTGTCGTCGCCTACCCCACACAGCATGCCCCGCCGCGGCGGCGGTGCCACCCGCCGGGCGTCGCAGGCCGCGGCGCCGGAGCGCGCCCCGGCCGGGCCTCGGCGCACTCCGGGCGGCGGCCCGCGCCTGCGCCGCCCGGGGCGTCCGCGTTCGGCGAGAGGCCCCTCAGATCCCCCACCGCAGCCCCGGTGTGCTCACGGGGGCGTCCCACAGGTCCGTGAAGCCCTCCTCGGCCTCGCACACCGTGATGGAGCAGCCGGCCATGTCCAGGCTGGTCACGTAGTCGCCGACGGCGTTGCGGACGATGGAGACCCCGCGTTCCTCCAGCAGCGCCGCGACCTCGCCGTAGACCAGGTACAGCTCGCTGAGCGGCGTGCCGCCCATCCCGTTGACCACGACGATCGCCTCCGCGCCCGACTCCAGCGGGCGGTCGTCGAGGACCGCGTCGACCATGTCCGAGACGATCTCGCTCGCCGAGCGCAGCTTCTCGCGGCGCCGGCCCGGCTCACCGTGGATGCCCACGCCCACCTCGACCTCGTCCTCGGGCAGGTCGAAGCCCGGGCGGCCCGCCGAGGGCGTGGTGCAGGCGGTCAGCGCCACCGCGAAGGAGCGCGACGCGGCATCGACGCGGCGGCCGATCGCGGCCACCTCCTCCAGGGCGTCCCCGCGCGCCGCCGCCGCTCCGGCGATCTTCTCCACCAGCAGCGTGGCCCCCGTGCCGCGCCGGCCCGCGGTGAAGGTGGAGTCCTCCACCGCCACGTCGTCGTCGACCAGCACGGTCTCGACCCGCCGGCCCTCCTCGCCGGCCAGTTCCGCGGCCATCTCGAAGTTCATCACGTCGCCGGTGTAGTTCTTGACGATCAGCACGGTGCCCTCGCCGCTGTCGGCGGCGCGCACCGCCTCGACGACCTGGTCGGGAACCGGTGAGGTGAAGATCTCCCCGGGACATGCGGCGTCCAGCATGCCCTCGCCGACGAAGCCGGTGTGCAGCGGCTCGTGGCCGGAGCCCCCGCCCGAGACGAGGCCGACCTTGCCCGGCACCGCGCCGCGGGCGCGTGTGACCACGCGGGACTCCAGGTTCACGGACAGGTCGGGGTGGGCGGCCGCGAATCCGGCCAGCGCGTCGGTCAGGTAGGTGTCGGCGGTGTTGAGGAACTTCTTCATACGACTCGCTCCCGCGATGGCCTCGGCGGTGATATGCGCCGCAGCGCGCTTCCAGATGAGTAGCCTAGATCCCCATGGAAAACAGCGGCTCCACTGTCGGGATCGTGCTCGTGTCGCACAGCGGGAAACTCGCCGAAGGACTGCGCGAGCTGATCGACCAGCTCGGCTCGGCGGGCGGGCGTGTCTTCTGCGCCGGCGGCACGGACGAGGGAGGGCTCGGAACCTCCTACGAGCGGGTGAGCGCGGCCATCGCCGAGGCCGACTCGGGCGCGGGCGTGGTGGTGCTGCCCGACATCGGCAGCGCCGTGCTCACGGCGCGGCTGGTGCTGGAGGACGAGCCGCGCGAGGACGTGGTGGTCGTGGACGCCCCCTTCGTCGAAGGCGCGGTCTCCGCGGCGGTGACCGCGGCGACGGGCGGCGAGCTGTCCGCGGTCGCCGATGCGGCACGCGAGGCCCGCGGGCAGGCGAAGTTCCCGGCCTGAGGCCCGCGGAGGGCGGCCCCGCGTCTGCGGGCGCCGCCGGGGCGGCGCGGGGGCCTGCGGAGGGGCCGCGGTGCAGGCTGCGGCCGCGAGGCGGGAAAACCTTTTGCGCGGCCGCTTATCCTGGACTGCGGTATGAAAACGTCGTCTGCGGCTCCCTCCGGCTCCCGTTCCGGCATCGACCACCCTGAGCTCCGCGATCTCCGCCGGCGCCTGGCCCCGCTGATGCTCGCCGACCGGCACCGCCTGCGCCGCCGTATCGACGGGCTGCAGAAGGTTCGCACCGAGAGCAAGCGCGCCGGCATCGCCGCCGAGATCGCGGCCGAGATCGACTCCGCCCAGGCCCGTGTCGACCGCCGCGCCTCCGCCGTGCCCGCGATCGACTACCCCGAGGCGCTGCCGGTCAGCGCGCGCCGCGACGACATCGCGGCGGCCGTGCGCGACAACCAGGTCGTCATCGTCGCCGGCGAGACCGGCTCCGGAAAGACCACCCAGCTGCCCAAGATCTGCATGGAGCTGGGGCGCGGCGTGCACGGCGCCATCGGCCACACCCAGCCGCGCCGGCTGGCCGCGCGCACCGTCGCCGAGCGGATCGCCGAGGAGCTCGACACCCGGCTCGGCGAGGCCGTGGGCTACAAGGTGCGCTTCACCGACCGTTCCGGCGACGACACGCTGGTCAAGCTGATGACCGACGGCATCCTGCTGGCCGAGATCCAGCAGGACCGGATGCTGCGCCGCTACGACACGCTGATCATCGACGAGGCGCACGAGCGCAGCCTGAACATCGACTTCCTCCTCGGCTACATCAAGCAGCTGCTGCCGCGCCGCCCCGAGCTGAAGGTGATCATCACCTCGGCGACCATCGACCCCGAGCGCTTCTCGCGCCACTTCGGCGACGCCCCGATCGTCGAGGTGTCCGGGCGCACCTATCCCGTCGAGGTCCGCTACAACCCCGTCGAGGAGGAGTCCGAGCAGGAGGACCAGACCCAGGCGATCTGCTCTGCGGTCGACGAGCTGCAGGCCGAGGGGCCCGGCGACGTCCTCGTGTTCCTCAGCGGCGAGCGCGAGATCCGCGACACCGCCGACGCGCTGCACAAGCGGAGGCTGCGCGACACCGAGATCGTGCCCCTGTTCGCCCGCCTCTCCGCCGCCGAGCAGCACCGGGTCTTCGCCCCGCACAGCGGGCGCCGCATCGTCCTGGCCACCAACGTCGCCGAGACCTCGCTGACGGTGCCGGGCATCCGCTACGTCATCGATCCGGGCACCGCCCGCATCTCGCGCTACAGCCACCGCACCAAGGTGCAGCGGCTGCCGATCGAACCGGTCTCCCAGGCCTCGGCGAACCAGCGCAAGGGCCGCTGCGGCCGCGTCGCCGAGGGCATCTGCATCCGGCTCTACTCCGAGGACGACTTCCTCGCCCGGCCGGAGTTCACCGACCCCGAGATCCTGCGCACCAACCTCGCCTCGGTCATCCTGCAGATGGCCGCGCTGGGCCTGGGCGACGTCGCCGCCTTCCCGTTCGTCGACGGCCCCGACCGCCGCCAGATCAAGGACGGCGTGCACCTGCTGCAGGAGCTGGGCGCACTCGACCCCGGCGAGCCCGACCCCGGCAAGAGCCTCACCCCGATCGGGCGCCGCCTCTCCCAGCTGCCGGTCGACCCCCGGCTGGGCCGCATGGTGCTGGAGGCCGAGGACAACGGCTGCCTGCGCGAGGTCATGATCATCGCGGCGGCGCTGTCGATCCAGGACCCGCGCGAGCGCCCCGCCGACAAGCAGCAGGCCGCCGACGAGCAGCACGCCCGCTTCGCCGACAAGGAGTCGGACTTCCTGGCCTTCGTGAACCTGTGGGACTACCTGCAGGAGCAGCAGCGCGTGCTGTCGGGCAACCGGTTCCGGCGCATGTGCCGCGACGAGTACCTGAACTACCTGCGCGTCCGCGAATGGCAGGACATCTACAGCCAGCTCAAGCAGGTCGTCAAGGCCGACGGCGCCACGCTGAACACCTCCGCTCCCGCGCCGCGCGAGATCCACGTGTCGCTGCTGGCGGGGCTGCTGTCCCACGTCGGCCTCAAGGACCCCGACAAGCACGAGTACCTGGGCGGGCGCGGCGCCCGCTTCGCGATCTTCCCCGGCTCCTCGCTGTTCAAGAAGCAGCCCCGCTACGTCATGGCGGCCGAGCTGGTCGAGACCTCGCGGCTGTGGGCGCGCATGGTCGCGCGCATCGAGCCCGAGTGGGCCGAGCGGCTCGGCTCCCACCTGGTCAAACGCAGCTACAGCGAGCCGCACTGGGAGAAGAACCGCGGCGCGGTCATGGCCTACGAGCGGGTCACCCTCTACGGGGTGCCGCTGGTGGCCCAGCGCAAGGTCGCCTACGGCTCGATCGACCCCGGAGTCTCGCGCGAGCTGTTCATCCGCAACGCGCTGGTCGAGGGCGACTGGAACACCCAGCACGGCTTCTTCCACCAGAACCGGAAGCTGCTGGAGGAGGTCGAGGACCTGGAGCACCGCGCCCGCCGGCGCGACATCCTGGTCGACGACGAGACGCTGTTCCAGTTCTACGACGAGCGGGTGGGCGCCGAGGCCGTTTCGGCCGCCCACTTCGACACCTGGTGGAAGCGCGTCCGGCGACGGCAGCCCGACCTGCTCAACTTCGAGAAGTCGATGCTGATCAACGAGGGCACCGCCCGGGTCAGCGAACAGGACTACCCCGACCGGTGGCGCCAGGGCGAGCTCGCGTTCGAGCTCGGCTACCAGTTCGAGCCCGGCACCGACGCCGACGGCGTCACCGCGGTCGTGCCGCTGACCGTGCTCAACCAGGTGGCCGAGGAGGGCTTCGACTGGCAGATCCCCGGCCTGCGCGAGGACCTCGTCACCGCGCTGATCCGGTCGCTGCCCAAGCCGCTGCGGCGCAACTTCGTGCCCGTGCCCGACACCGCACGCGCGGTGCTGGGCCGGCTGACGCCCTACTCCGAGCCGCTCGCGCAGGCGCTGGCCCGCGAGCTGAGCACGATGAGCGGCGAGCGGATCGGCCCCGGCGACTTCGACTGGGAGAAGGTGCCCGACCACCTGCGCATCACCTTCCGCGCCGTCGGCGAGGGCCAGCAGACCCTGGCCGAGGAGAAGGACCTGGCGGCGCTGCGGGCACGGCTCAAGCCCCGGCTGCAGAAGGCCATCTCGGCCGAGGCGCGCGACATCGAGCGCTCCGGCCTGGACGACTGGGACTTCGGCCCGCTGCAGCGGGTGTTCGAGCGCCGCTCGGCCGGTCCCACCGTCAAGGGGTATCCCGCGCTGGTGGACGAGGGCGAGACCGTCGCCGTCCGCCTGTTGGACTCGGCGGCCGAGCAGCGCCAGGCCATGTGGCGCGGCGTGCGGCGGCTGCTCCTCCTGCAGGTGCCCTCGCCGGCGGCGGTGGTCCAGCGCGGCCTGGACAACCGCACCAAGCTGGCCCTCAGCCACAACCCGCACGGCGGCGTGCCCGCCCTGTTCGCGGACTGCCTGGAGTGCGCGGCCGACGCGCTGATGGCCGCCCGCGGCGGGCTGGAGGCGCTCACCTCCGCGGACGGCGGCGAATGGGACCCCGCGGCCTTCGCCGCCCTGCGCGAGTACGTGCGCGCCGAGCTCGCCGACACCCTCGACGAAGCGGTGTCGGGCGCGGCGCGAGTGCTGCAGACCGCGCACGACCTCGGGCGCAGGCTCAAGGGCACCACCAGCCTGGCCGTGCTGCCGTCGCTGAACGACATCCAGGGCCAGATCGCCGGGCTCGTACGCCCCGGCTTCGTCACCGAGGCCGGGCTGGCGCGGCTGCCGCACGTGCACCGCTACCTCAAGGCCGTCGAGTACCGGCTGGCGAAGATGCCCGAGAACCCGCGCCGCGACCAGGTCAACATGTCCAAGGTCGAGCAGATGCGCCAGGCCCGCGACAAGCTGCTCGGCGAGCTCCCGCCGGGCCGCGGCCAGGACGCCGACGTCCGCGAGATCGGCTGGATGCTGGAGGAGTTCCGGGTGAGTCTCTTCGCGCAGGAGGTGGGCGCCGCCTACCCGGTGTCGGAGAAGCGGATCCTCAAGGCGATCGAGGCGGCCCGGAGCTGACGGAGAGGGCGCGCTCCGGCCGCCGGCGGCGCGCCTCCGCGCTCGGCCGAGACGGTGGAAACCGGATAATCGGGCGGAAGGCCAGGCGGGCGCCGGCCGGGCGTGCACCGGGGTGCCGGAGCCCGGCCGCCCGCACCGGTCGCCCCTCCGGCGACCCGCACCGGCATCCGAACCGACCGAAAGGGCATCCATGACCGCATCCCGCCTGCTGTGGATCGGGACCTACACCCCCGACGCCGATCCCGAGGCCGCCGGGGCCGGCATCCACCGCGCCCGGCTGGACCCCGCCACCGGTGCGCTGAGCGGAGGCGAGGCGGCCGTCCGCACCACCGGGCCCTCCTTCCTTGCCGCGCACCCCGGCGGCGGCGTGCTCTACGCCGTCAGCGAGTGCGACCGGGGCGCGGTCGGCGCGTTCGCCGTCGGCGGGCAAGCCGGCACCGGCGGCGCTCCCGCGCTGACCGGGATCGCAAGCGTCTCGACGGGCGGGGCCTCGCCCTGCCACGTCCTGGTCCACCCCGAGGGGCGCCACGTCGTGGCCGCCAACTACGCCGACGGGCGCGTCAGCGTCCATCCGCTGGACGAGGAGGGGGCGCCCCGGGCGGCCGTCGCGGTGCTGGAGCACACCGGACACGGCCCCAACCCCGCGCGCCAGGAGCAGCCGCACGCCCACTCCGCGGCGATCGCGCCCGGAGGCCGGCACCTGCTGGTCGCCGACCTCGGCACCGACGAGCTGCGCTGCTACGCCTTCGACCCGCGGGCGGCCGATCCGGTGGGCCCGCTGACGGTGGCCGCCCGCCTCGTGCCGGGAGCGGGGCCGCGCCACATGGCCGTCCACCCCAACGGGCACCTGTACGTGGCCGGGGAGCTGGACTCGCGCGTGCACGTCCTGTCCTGGGACCCGGAGCGGGCGCGGGCGGTGCCCGTCGCCGACGCCGCCGCCAGCGGCCACGACGGCCCCAACCACCCGGGCGAGGTCGCGCTGTCGGGCGACGGCCGACTGGTCTACGTGTCCAACCGCGGCGCCGACACCATCGCGACCTTCGAGATCACCGGGGGCGGTACGGGCCTGCGCCGCATCGCCGAGACGCCGTGCGGCGGTGCCTGGCCGCGGCACTTCGCGATCACCGACGGCCACATCGTCGTCGCCAACCAGAAGTCGGCCGAGCTGTCGACACTGCGCCTCGACGCCCGGGGCATCCCGGCGGACACCGGCCACCGCCTCACCGTCAGCGACCCGGCCTGCGTGCTGCCGGCCTAGCCAGGGGCCGGGCGGAGCGGCGTGCATCGTTCGGCATAACCGACAATGGGGAGGGCAGCTCCCCGCCAACACGCACGAGAGGACGGGACCCCCATGTCCGAGGCCCCGAAGAACCGGGTCCGCCACCGCGGTCTGACCGCGCGCGACATCGCCCTCATCGGCGTGTTCGCGGCGCTGCTGGCCGTGCTCAGCATGCCCGTGGCCATTCCGGTCGGCCCGGTGCCGATCACGCTGCAGACGCTCGGGGTGATGCTCGCCCCCAGCCTGCTCGGCGCCAAGCGCGGGACGCTGGTGGTGCTGACCTTCCTGGCCCTGGTCGTGGCCGGGCTGCCGCTGCTGCCCGGCGGGCGCGGCGGGCCGGCGCCGTTCCTGGGCCCCACGGGCGGCTACATGCTCGGCTGGGTGTTCGGCGCCCTGGTCATCGGCCTGCTGGTGAACCTGATGCTGCCGCGCTACCGGTTCTGGCGCGGCCTGGGCATCAACATCGTCGGCGGTATCGGCGTGGTCTACCTGGTCGGCGTGCCCTGGAGCGCGGTCGCCCTCGGCGACGAGCTGCTGGGGCTGATCACGGGAGCGGGCGTGTTCCTGCCCGGGGACCTGGCCAAGGCCGCGCTGGCGGCGGGCATCGCCGCGGCCGTGCACCGGGCCTACCCGGTGCCGCCGGCCGGACGGCCGGTCACGGCCGGCGCCGGCGAGGACGCCGATGCGAGTGGCGCGGACGCCTCCGACTCCGCCGCCCCCGACTCCGGCGACCCGCGGGACCGCGCGGAATGACACTGCGGCTGGAGCGGGTCTCCCACGCCTACGACGGGCGCGCGGTGCTGCGCGGCGTCGACCTGGAGCTGAGCGAGCACCGGATCGGCGTCATCGGCGCCAACGGCTCCGGGAAGTCGACCCTGGCCCGCACGCTCAACGGCTTGGTGCTGCCCGACTCCGGCCGCGTGCTGGTCGACGGGCTGGACACCCGCCGCCACGCCCGCGAGATCCGGCGCCGGGTGGGCTTCGTCTTCTCCGACGCCTCCGCGCAGATCGTCATGCCCACGGTGGCCGAGGACGTCGCCATCGGCCTGCGCCGCAGCGGGCTGAGCGCGGCCGAGCGCAGCGCGCGGGTGGAGGCGGTCCTGCAGCGCCACGGCCTGGCCGGCCACCGCGACCACCCCGCGCACCTGCTCTCCGGCGGCCAACGCCAGATGCTCGCACTCGCGTCGGTGCTGGTCACCGAGCCGCAGGTGCTGGTGTGCGACGAGCCGACCACGCTGCTGGACCTGCGCAACACGGCGGTCATCGAGGAGACGCTCGGCGCTCTGCCGCAGCAGGTCGTGCTGCTCACCCACAACCTCGACAGCCTGGCCGGGTTCGACCGGGTGCTGGTGATGGACGAGGGGCGCGTGGTGTTCGACGGCGCCCCGGCCGAGGCCGTGGCCCACTACACCTCGCTGATGCGGCCGGAGGCCCGCGGCAGCCGCCCCGGGGACGGCGCTGCGGGCGCCGAGGGAGGCGCGGGCACGCCTCCGCCGGCTCCGGGAGGCGGGCTCCGGCGATGAGCACGGCCGGGCTCTACGTCCCGCCGCGCTCGCGCCGGGCGGTGCTGCACCGGCTGCCGGCCGGCGCCAAGCTGCTCGGCCTGGTGCTGGCCGTGGGCGCCGTGGTGGCCGCCGCGAACGCCGCCGTCGCGCTGGCGGCGGCCGCGTCCGCCGCCCTGCTGCACCCGCTGTGCGGGGTGGGCGTGCGCCCGGCACTGCGCACCCTGCGCGCCCTGGCGCCCTTCCTGGCCGCGATCGCGCTGTTCCAGTGGCTGGCGGGGGACTGGCCGTCGGCGGCGCGGGTGTGCGGTCAACTGGTCGCGGCGGCGCTGCTCGCGGGCCTGGTGACCGCCTCGACGCGGGTCAGCGAGATGCTCGACCTGTTCGAGCGCCTGGCGCGCCCGCTGGCCCGCTTCGGCGCCAACCCCCGGCGGGTGGCGCTGGTGCTCGCGCTGACCGTCCGCTGCATCCCGCTGGTCGCCTCGGCCTGGCGGACCTCCCGCGAGGCCTACGTCGCCCGCGGCCTGCGCGGCCGCCCCCACGTGATGGTGGTCCCGGTCATCGTGGGCCTGCTGCGCTCCGCGGACGCGCTGGGCGAAGCACTCACCGCTCGCGGAATCGACTGAACCGCCCTGGCGCGAAGCCGCCCCGAATGGCATATTCGGTGCATCCCAGGCGGCCGGAGCGGCTTCCTCCGCGATAGGCCCGTGTCCACCGCGGGCGCTCCGGTGCGCCAGGCGCCTGTGCGACGGTGGAGGACGAGCGGTGCGACGGCAGCCGACCGGCGGCCGGCCCCATATGCCGCCCCGTGTCCCGCGCGAGCCGGGCGACCCGCCGGAGCGCGGCACCGTAGGGCGGCGGCCGACTCCATGGGCGCTGCCGCAGCTCGCGTTCCCGCGGCGCCGCACCCGCGTCCTCGCGCCCGCCGACGAGCCGGACGGCGCCGCGCCGCCCGCCGCGCTCCGGGGCGGGGCAC
>NZ_BAABIK010000009.1:0-116283 GCF_039542725.1 Streptomonospora halophila
GCGGACCGGCGGCCCGAGGGCCCGACCCGCCGCCCTCGCCGCCCCGCCGGGTGCGAAACCACCGGCGGCCGGAAGCGGTGATCACAGGCCGAACCGACCGCTGCCTTTGCTGCCTCGTCGCAGGCTCAACCGGCGGGCACCCGGACCGATGGGCGGGGGCTTAACCCCCCGCCGCCCTCGCTGCCCCTTGTCGCAGGCTCAACCGGCGGGCACCCGGACCGATGGGCGGGGGCTGAACCCTCCGCTGCCTTCGGCGCCCCCGTCGCAGGCTCAATCGGCGAGCACCCGAACCGGTGACCGCAGGCTGAGGCACCCGCCGCCGTCGCTGCCCGTCGTCGGGTGCGCAACCGGCGGGGACCGGGAGCGGTGATCGCGGGCTGAACCGTCCGCTGCCTTTGCTGCCTCGTCGCAGGTTCAATCGGCGGGCATCCGGTCCGGTGGGCGGGGGCTGGGCCGTCCGCTGCCTTTGCTGCCTCGTCGCAGGTTCAATCGGCGGGCATCCGGTCCGGTGATCGCGGGCTGAACCGTCCGCTGCCTTTGCTGCCCTTGTCGCAGGCCTAGCCGGCGGGCATCCGGTCCGGTGGGCGGGGGCTGAGCCACCCGCCGCCCCCTCCCTCCTACCCGGGTCGTCGGTATCAGGCGTGCTCAGTCGCCATCATCCGAGGACGATCGCGCCTGCCAGGACCGGCTGGCTGAAGGTCGTCGATCCGCGGCCCGATGTGATGGCTCGGCCTCCCTGGCAGGAGGTTCCGGCGAAGAGCGCGTAGCGGGCGTCGTCGTCGGTCTCGATGGCGATGACTCCGCCCTGCTCGGACTCCAGGGCGCGGCAGCCGCCGCTGTCGACCACCTGGCGGTGGCCGGACTCGAAGGTCACGGTGACGGGCTTGACGGCTTCGTCCCTCTCGGAGCGCATTCCCGATCGGGCCCCGGCGATGGTGGCGGACATGGTGGCGAGGTTGGCAGGGCGGATCGGCACGGCGGGGCTCTCGCTTCCTCGGGTCCCTGAGGGGGAACGAATAATGCTCACTCGACGATGCTCACTAGGTGTAACTAATCAAAGCGGAAAGTGACGATCATGGATTCCGTGCGGTGTGTCGCCGTATTCGGCCGAGACGCCACCGGATGTGCTTGGTGCGCCGTATAAGCTGCGGGGACGAAGGCGGACACAGCGGGCGGGAGCCCGCCCGCCTCACCCGCCCCTATGGCGGAGGCCCTCTGGCGGAGGTCCGATGGCGGAGGAAGGAGTGCCGATGCGCCTCGACTACGCGCTCGGGCATGCGCTCCACTTCGGCCCGGACATCGGCTGGCCGCAACTCCCGGTCGCCGGCGCCGCGCTCGGCGCGTTCGCCGCACTGGCGATCGTCGTTCTGGCCGCCGCGCTGGTGCGGGCGGTGTGCCGCGCAGGTGCGCAGGCGATGTCGGACACGGCAGAGGACAGCCGTTGCGACCATCTGCTGCGCGTTGCGCAACGGGCGTCCGAACCGCCGGTCCGCGCGCCTGATGCTCCGGGCAAGCCGCTCCCGAGGGCGCCGGGACTCGCCGCGGCGATCGGCTGACGTCCGCGCCGCCGACTGCGATTCCGCAGTCGCCCGCGAGACGGGCGGCCTCTCCTCGTTCTCCGCTGCTCCCACCTTCCGCTGCACCTGATGCGTATGTCCGCGTGCCGGATCCGACCGGCGTGAGCGGGCCCGTCCGGCTCGCGGCTCTCTCCGCAGGCCCACCGACCGCGCCGCGCTCCGCCCCGACTGTGACCGGCCGGGTGGGCTGACAGCGGGTGGTGCGGGCGCGGGCGCGCCACGCGCGCGTCGGCCGCCGTCGCGCCGCCGCGGGCGAAAGCGCCGGCACGCCGGGGAGTCCGCTTCAGTGGCTGTGCGCACCGCGCCGGCCTCCATCGCCGATCGCCGCTGAGAACACGGCGCCGAACCGCATCCGGTCGGCGCCGTGCAGGGCTCGGCCTCCGCACCGAGTCGCGACCCCCGCCGCGCTCGTGCCCTCCCGCCGAAGTGCCGTCCCACCCGCGCCGCTGCTCGGGTGCCGCCATCGGCTCGCGCGCCCGGCGCCGCGGCGCTCCCGCGGCCGGCTCGCACCCGGACCGGCGCTCGCCCGCACCGGCGCGCGTGGGTGCGCGGCGCCGTTCGCCTCCCGGGCCGGCGACCGGTGACGCGCGGAGGCGCGGCGGCCGGGTCCTGCTTTTCAGCCCGCAACGCCGTCGACCTTCGCGACACGGAACCGAGGTTGCACCATGTACACGCTTCCGCCCATCGCCGCCGCCGTCGGGGTGGCCTATACCGCCGTCACGGCGCTCACCGGGGTGCTCTCGCCCGTCGCGGGTCCCGCCGCCGCGGCCCTCGCCGTCATCGCCCTGACCGGGCTCGTCCGGCTGGCGCTGATGCCCCTGAGCGTCTCCCAGGTGCGCGCCGAGAAGACGCGTGCCCGGCTCGCGCCGCGCATGCGGGAGCTGCAGCGCCGCCACCGCAAGGACCCGCAGCGGCTCGTCACCGAGCAGCGCAAGGCCTATGCGGACGAGGGGGCCTCGCCGCTGGCCGGGTGCCTGCCCGCGCTGGCTCAGCTGCCGGTGTTCGCCGTGCTCTACGGGGTGTTCGTGAGCCCTGCGGCCGGCGGCGGGGGAAACGAGCTGCTGGGCCACACGCTCGGCGGCGTACCGCTCGGCTCGGCGCTGGGCGACGTGATCGCCGGCGGCGCCGGTTCCGGGTGGGCGGTCTTCGCGGTGCTGCTGGGCGTCGTCGCCGCGGCCGCGTGGGCGTCGCGCCGGTGGCTGACCCTTCCGGCGATGGACGCGGCCGCCGAGTCGGGCTCGCCGACGCTGCCGGGGGCGCGGATGATGTCGTTCCTGCCGTTCGCCACAGTGGCGGCGGCCGCCTTCGTGCCGCTGGCGGCCGGGCTGTACCTGGCGACGACGACCGTCTGGACCGTGGCCGAGCGGCTGGTGCTGCGGCGACTCGTCTCGGGGTGAAGGGGCGGGGCGGCGGGTGCGCCCGCCGCCCCCTCTGCTGACCAAGGCCGGGCGGCGCCGTTCGGTGCGGCCCGCCCCCGCGAGGGCCGCGGACCGGTGCCGGCGGCCGCCCCTACAGCGGCACGTTCACGCAGGCCAGGCGGGTTCCCGCCTTGCCGGCCTTGCCCGGGGCCGTCTCGGTGTGCTCGGAGTGGATCACGATGGAGTTGGCCTCGCCCTTGCGGGGCTGCCAGTCGACGTCGGCGTCGGTGCTGGCGGCGCCGTCGCCGTCGGTGGTGAAGTCCAGCCAGACCTCGTTGTCGTCGTTGACGTACTCCGGGTCGTGCGAGTTCTTCGAGGGCGCGGGCTCGTCCTGGTAGTGCGGGCCGGCGTCGGCGGGCTTCTCGCCGCAGGCCTGCGTGTGCAGGTGGGCGCCGTAGGTCTCCTCGGGCTTCAGGCCGCTCACCGCGAGCGTGAAGTCGGTCTCGGCCGCGTCGTGGGTGACGCTGACGCTCGCGGTGGAGCCCGTCGGCACGGCCTGCTTGTCGTAGGTGACCGCCGTGGCTCCGGGCGAGTACGTCTTGAACTCGCCGTTGACGCGAGCGAGGTCGGGGCCGCCGGCTTCGGCCGTCTGGTCGGCGGAGGGCGAGGGGTCGGCGGCGCCCTCGTCGTCGCCCTCCTGTGCTCCGCACCCCGCGATCAGCAGTGATGCGGCCGCCAGGCCGAAGATGGCTCGGGTCACCGACACGTCTGAACCCCCCGTATCTCCGCGGTCGTTGTCAGGGCGACGCTACCCAAAGCGACCGCCGCATCACGTGGGTTCGCGGCGATCCGCCGGTGCCCGTCGCGCGGCGGCACGCGCGTGCCGCCGCGCGACGGGCCGGGCGCGGCCGGGACGGGCTGCGGCTCAGCCGGCGGCGGTTGCGGCCGGTTCGTCCGCGGCGGGCGGCGGGAAGGGTGCGGCGAACGTGAATGCCTCGGGCGAAGGGCCCTCGGCGCGCAGGAGCTCCAGGCGTGTCCGGCCCTCGTCGAGCGTGGGGATGCGGCCGGCCGGGATCCACCACATGGCCAGGTGCATGTCCTCCAGCCGGTGGAACCACTCGCGCCGTCGGCGCAGCGTGTCGAGGTGGTCGGTGCGGTAGGTGAAGTTCCACAGCGACTCGCGGTCCCGCCAGACCGAGAAGTTCACCAGGATGTCGTCGCCGAAGGGGCGGGCGGCGGTGGCGTCGTTGGATCCCTCGTCGGTGTAGCGCCAGACGAAGCCGGGGCTGGAGTCGGCGAGGGCGTTGACGGGGTCGAGGAGAGCGGCGAACTCCGCCATGGAGGGGGCGTCGATGGGCGCCTTGAGGACACCGACGTTGATCTGGGCCAGGTGGTGGTCGCTCATGGGGTCAGCATGGACTGGACATACTTCTATGTCAATGAGAGTTGTTTTTAGAATCCGGTTCCGATGAGATGACCACGCAGCACCCCTCGGCCGCCGGTGCGATGTCCGCTTGGAAGGAGCCCGCGCCGGCCCCGTGCAGGAGGCCGCGCAGCAGTTCCAGGTTCATTCCGCAGGCCACCGGCGGGTGGCTGCGCGCCAGCGCGTCGAACGGGCAGTTGCGCAGCCGCAGCGCCGGGCACCCGGCGGTGGGCTCTGCCGGGGGCGAGGGACGACCGGACCCGGGCGCGGTGGTCTCCTGCGGTGCGGCGGGACCGGCGCCGGGGCCCTCGGCGCAGACCGGCTCGTAGCCGTGCCGCTCCAGCCAGCCCGCGAGGTC
Source organism: Streptomonospora halophila (assembly GCF_039542725.1). Classification (NCBI taxonomy): domain Bacteria; kingdom Bacillati; phylum Actinomycetota; class Actinomycetes; order Streptosporangiales; family Nocardiopsidaceae; genus Streptomonospora; species Streptomonospora halophila. The sequence goes on from NZ_BAABIK010000009.1 coordinate 4,717, forward strand.
GGCGGACGAAACCGGCCCGCCGTCGGCGGCGTGCGCGGCGCCGCGGCGCTCGCCCTCCTCGCGCGCGGCCGCGTGGAGGGCCTCCTCGGCCCCCGCGCGGTCCACGGCCTCGGCCAGCAGCGCGGCCGCGGTGCCGTAGTCGCGCGGCGGCAGGTGGAGCGCGTGTTCGCGGCGGGAGCGCCGGTAGAGCTTCGCGGGGCGGCCCGAGCCGGGGCCCTCGCGCCCGGAGACCTTGCGCCGCTCGACCTCCAGCAGCCCCGCCTCGACCAGCTTGTCCAGGTGGAACGCCGCGAGGGTGCGCCGCGCGCCGACGGCCTCGGCCGCCTGGGCGCGGCTGACCTCGCCCCCGTGGTCGGCGACGTACTCGTAGAGCCTGCGGCGCAGCGGTTCGGCGAGGACGCTCAGCGCGTCGATACCGGTTCCGGTCATGCCCCCATTGTGCGACCGCGCCGGGCAGCGGGCCGCGTCCGTCCACAGGCCGGTGCGCTCGGCCGCCGGTGCGGTCCGCCCGGTCGCCGAGGGCGGCGGCGGTTCGCGCGGGCCGGTGCGTGCGCTTCGTTGCCGCTTCGATACCGGATCCGGGGTTCACCGGCCGAGGTGAAGGTAAAAACCGTGTGATACGCGACACGTGCGTAAGGGATCCGAGGAAAATCATGGAGAAACCGACTGAACCCGGCTCGAAACCGGCCACCGCCGGAGAGCCGGCCGGCGGCGACTCGCTCACCTCCCCCGGTGACGCCGCCGAGGCCGAGAGCGGCCTGCCGCGCAAGAGGATCGGCCTGGCGGCCGGGGTCGTGCTGGCGCTGGCGGTGTACCTCCTCCTGCCCGATTCGCTGGAGCACGCCGGCAAGGTGACAGCGGGCGTCGCGACGCTGATGGCGGTGTGGTGGATGACCGAGGCCATCCCGCTGCCCGCGACGGCGCTGCTGCCGCTCGTGCTGTTCCCGGTGCTGCTCGGTGCCGACATAGCCGAGGTGGCGGCGCCCTACGCCGACGACGTGATCTTCTTGTTCATGGGCGGGTTCATGCTGGCGATGGCGATGCAGCGGTGGAACCTGCACCGCCGCATCGCGCTGACGGTGGTCGCCGCCGTGGGCACCAGCCCCGTCATGCTCATCGCCGGGTTCATGCTGGCCACCGGCTTCATCACGATGTGGGTCAGCAACACGGCCACGACCGTGATGATGCTGCCGATCGGACTGTCGGTGCTGGGCCTGGTCAACCAGCTCGGCGACGGCAAGGGCGACGCGAACTTCGCCACCTCGCTGATGCTCGGCATCGCCTACTCGGCGTCGATCGGGTCGGTGTCCACCCTCATCGGCACCCCGCCCAACGCGTTCATGGCCGGCTACCTCTCGCAGAACCACGACATCGACATCGGCTTCGGCCAGTGGATGATGGTCGGACTGCCGCTGGCCGCGGTCTTCCTGGTGGTGGCCTGGCTCCTGCTGACCCGGGTGATCTACCCGCCGAAGATCCGCACGCTGCCCGGCGGGCGGCAGCTCATCCGCGACCAGCTCCACGAGATGGGGCCGATGTCGCGCGGCGAGTGGACGGTGCTGGCGGTCTTCGTCTTCGCGGCCGTCTCCTGGGTCGCCGTCCCCCTGCTGGCCGACACCGCGGCGATCGCCGACGCCCTGCCGTGGCTCGCCGACATCTCCGACGCGGGCATCGCGATGGCCGTGGCCGTCGCCCTCTTCGTCATCCCCGTCAGGCCGCGCGAGGGCGTCGCCGCACTCGACTGGCCGACCGCGCTCCAGCTGCCCTGGGGCATCCTGTTGCTCTTCGGCGGCGGAATCTCCCTGTCGGTGCAGTTCGAGGAGTCGGGGCTGAGCAGTTGGATCGGCGAGCGGGTGGGCCTGCTCAGCGCCGTGCCCGCGTGGGTGGTGGTGCTGATCGTGGCCGCCCTGGTCCTGCTGCTGACCGAGCTGACCAGCAACACCGCGACGGCCACCATCTTCCTGCCGGTGCTGGCGGGCGTGGCGGTGGGCATGAACCTGGACGTCCTGCTGCTCGTGGTGCCCGCCGCGCTCGCCGCGTCGCTGGCCTTCATGCTCCCGGTCGCCACCCCGCCCAACGCGATCGCGTTCGGCTCCGGCTACATCCGCATCGACCAGATGGTGCGTGCGGGCGTCTGGCTGAACATCTGTGCCCTGGTGCTGATCATGGCGACGATGTACGGCGTCGCGTACTGGGTGTTCTCACTGGGCGGGTAACCCCCGCCCCTCCCGGACCGGTGCCGGGCGCCCCGAAGGGAGGACGGGGCGCCCGGCACCGCCTGTAAGCGGGTCTCCGGCCCCCCGGCCCGCCGCGCGCTCCCTTTACGATCGAGACGGACATGCGGACGATCAGCGGTGGCGGCGAGTACGAGCTGCACATCAAGAGGTCCCGCTTCATCTGCGCCCTGGCGCGGGTGGCGGACGAGGACGAGGCGCGCGCGTTCATCGCCGAGCGGCGGCGGGCGCACTGGAACGCGGCGCACAACTGCACGGCCTACGTGCTCGGCGCCGACGGCGGCGTCCAGCGTTCCAGCGACGACGGCGAGCCCTCGGGCACGGCGGGGGTGCCGATGCTGGAGGTGCTGCGCCACCGCGCCGTCACCGACGCCGCCGCGGTGGTCACCCGCTACTTCGGCGGAGTGAAGCTGGGCGCGGGCGGGCTGATCCGCGCCTACGGCGGCGCGGTGGCCGCCGCGCTCGACGAGGTCGGGCTCCTGGAGCGGCGCACGCTGCGGGTGGTCACCGTCAGCGCCGACTACCTGCTGGCGGGCAGGCTGGAGAGCGGGCTGCGCGACTCGGGCTACCGCCTCCTGGACGTGCGCTACGGGGCGGGTGTGGACTTCGACGTCGCGGTGGCCGACCCCGCCCTCGCCGGGTTCGGCGCGTGGCTGGCCGAGGCCACCGGCGGGCGGGCCGGCTACGAGGTGAGCGGCAGCACGACCGTCGAGGTCGCGCCGGAGCGGTGACCGCCTCCGGTCGGCGGCCGGGGCCCGCCCCGGCGGAGGGGGCGCGGTATTCGGGTGTGTCGGCCCGCCGTCAGCGGTCTAGGATTCCGGTACATGATGTCGTCGTAGGGAGTGACCGCTCATGCGCACCTGGCGACGGGCGCCGCTGGCAGCGGCCGCCGGTGTCGCGCTGCTCGTCGCGGGGACCGCCTGCACGGCCGAGGACGAGCCGGACCGGCCCGACGACTCGCCGCGCCCGCTGCCCACCGCCTTCGAGGGCGAGCTTCCCCCCGGGGTCGGCGACGAACCGCTGCGCCGCCTGCACGGTCCCGGCGCCGAAGGGCCGTCCGTCCTCGACGACGAGATGGGCGTGCGCATCTCCTCGGTCGGCGACGCGTTCCTCATCAGCTCCAACAGCGAGGAGCGCCACGTGCTGCTGGACGCCGAGGGCGGCGAGACCCTGTGGCAGGGCGAGCGCCACATCCAGCGGTTCGGCGCGGACTCCGACGGGTCGCCGGTGCTGGTCGTCGAGGCGCGCGACGGCGGTACCGAGGTCATCGGCGACGACGGCGAGTCCGTGTGGCGAGGGTCGGGCGGCCGCGACACCTTCGTCGGCGGCTCCGTGGTGCGCCGCCCCGCCGGGTGGAGCGCCGACGAGCCCTACGGCGACTACACGGTCTCCGCCCCCGGCGAGGGGGAGCTGTGGGAGTTCGCCTTCGAGGCCCCGCCCGAGGACGGCGGCGGCGACGGTGCGGACGAGGGCGGCACCGGCTCCGGGAACGCCGAGGACGAGACCTCCGCCGCCCCCGAGCCCGACCCCGACCGCTACGGGGTACCGGTCGCCTCCCGCGACGGCGTGCTGCTGCTCGACGACGGCGCCGGGCTGCTGCAGGCGCGCGGGATCACCGAGGACGACGCGGGCGAACTGCTGTGGAGCATCGCCGGCGACGACCCCGCCCTCGCCGGCGGCACCGACGTCCAGCGCCCCCGCCCCCAGGTCGTCGGCGGCTACGAGATCCCCGCCGAGCCGGGCGGCGCCGGCGGTACGGAGGAGTCCCCGGATGCGGACTCGCCCGACGCGCCGTCCCCGTCGGACGGCCGGGACTCCCCGTCCCCGACGGGGTCCGGATCGGCGGACGGCGGCGGGGGGACCGGCGAGGCGCCCACCCGCACCGCCGTCCTGGTGCGCTGGACGGCGCCCGAGGAGCCGTCCGTGCTGTCGCTGCACGACCTGCACACCGGAGAGCTGCTGTGGAGCCTCTCCGAGCCGGGAGCGAACCCGTCGAGCGACGCCTTCGCACCGCCTCCGCTGCCGGGCGCCCTCTACGAGCCGCAAACGAGTACGGTGCTGCTTCCGCAGGCCACCGGCGAGACCCCGCTGATCGCCGTCGACCTGGCCGCCGGCGCGATCCGCTGGGAGTTCGAGGACGAGTTCGAGCAGTCCATCTCGCCCGCGCTGGCCATGGGCGGCTACGTCTACGGGGACGCGGGCGGCGGCGACGGCGCGGGCACCCAGGTCGTGCTGGACGCGATGGACAAGGACGTTGTCGCCGAAGGGCTCGGGGCCTACGTGGAGGCGGTCACCGAGGAGGGGTACAGCATCGTCGTCAGCGACCGACAGCGCTTCGTCTTCCCGCCCGCGGAGGGCCCCGGCGCCGAGCACACGGCCCCCACCGGATAGCGGGCCGCCGCAGCGGCGGGCCCGCGCCCGCCGCGGCGCGCCACCCCGCTGTTCCGGGGCCGCTGCGCCCCCTCCGCGGCCCGGCTTTTCCACAGCCCCCGCCCCCGCTTTGGCGGGGCCGGAGCCCGGTTGCCTAACATCCGGAGTATGGAAACGCCGGAGAGCGGTCACCGGACCGCGCACGGGGAGGGCGCCGCCGGCCTGGCGCCGACGGACTTCCCCGAGGCCACCCGCCAGCAGTGGCGCGAGCTGGTCGAGAAGGTGCTGCTGAAGACCGACCCCGCGGCCGTTCCCGACGCCGCGGAGCCGGAGGCGGCACTGGCCACCGCCACCTACGACGGGATCACCGTCCGGCCGCTGTACACGGCCGGCGACGACCCCGGCTCCGGCTACCCGGGGCTCGCGCCCTTCACCCGCGGTTCCCGTCCGCACGGCGCCGTCACCGAGGGCTGGCAGGTCCGCCAGCAGCACCGCGACCCCCGCCCCGACCGGACCCGCACCGCGGTCCTGGCCGACCTGGAGAACGGCGTCGGCGCGCTGTGGCTGGTGTGCGGCGAGGGCGGCATTCCCGTCGACGCGGTCGGCGAGGTCCTGGCCGACGTGCACCTCGACCTCTGCCCCGTCACGCTGGACGCCGGGGCCGACTACGAGTCCGCGGCGCACGGGCTGGTGCGCGCCTGGACCGACCGCGGGCTGCCCGAGAGCTCCCTGTCCGGCGGGCTGGGCATCGACCCGCTGAGCCTGGCGGCCCGCACCGGCGCGCCCGCCGACCTCGACGCCGCCGCGCGCACCGCCGCCGCGTTCGCCGCGCGCCATCCCCGATTGCGGCTGGCCACGGCCGACGCCACGCCCTACCACGAGGCCGGCGGTTCGCAGGCCCAGGAGCTGGGCGCCGCCACGGCCGCCGGCGTGGCCTACCTGCGGGCGCTGACCGGCGCCGGGCTCGGCCTCGCCGACGCCGCGCGGCGGCTGGAGTTCCGGTTCGCCGCGAGCGCCGACCAGTTCGGCACCATCGCCAAGCTGCGGGCGGCGCGCGCGATGTGGGACCGCGTGCTGGAGGCCTGCGGCCTGGACGCCGCCGAGCGCCCCGCCATGTACCAGCACGCCGCTGCGTCCGCCGCCATGGCCACCCGCCGCGACCCCCACGTCAACATGGTCCGCTCGACGCTGGCGTGCTTCGCTGCGGGGACGGCCGGCGCCGACGCCGTGACCGTGCTTCCGTTCGACTCCGCTCTGGGCCTGCCCGACGGGTTCGCCCGGCGCATCGCCCGCAACACCCAGACCCTCCTGGCCGAGGAGTCCCACCTGACCCGGGTCGTCGATCCCGCCGGCGGCTCGTTCTACGTCGAGCGCCTGAGCGCCGACCTCTTCGGCGCCGGCTGGGCGTTCTTCCAGGAACTGGAGGCCGCGGGCGGCATGGCCGCGGCGCTGTCCAGCGGGCTTGTCGCCGAGCGCGTCGACGAGGTGTGGCAGCGCCGGCGCGACGCCATCGCCCGCCGGCGCGACCCGATCATCGGCGTCAGCGAGTTCCCCGACCTCGCCGAACCCGCCGTGGAGCGCGAGCCGCCGCCCCGGACCGCCGCGCCCGAACGGCCGGGGGCCGCCGTGCTGCCCGCGCGGCGCTACTCCCAGGAGTTCGAGGACCTGCGCGACCGCAGCGACGCCCATCTGGCCGCCACCGGCGCGCGGCCCCGCGTCTTCCTCGCCACGCTCGGTCCGGTCGCCGAGCACACCGCACGGGCCGCGTTCGCCGGCAACCTGCTGCGCTCGGGCGGGATCGAGACCGTGGGCGGCGGTTCCACGGGCGGGGCCGACGAGGCCGCGGCCGCGTTCCGCGAGAGCGGCGCGCGTATCGCCTGCCTGTGCGGTAGCGACCCGCTCTACGCCGAGCACGCCGCGGCGGCCGCCGCCGCGCTGAAGGAGGCGGGCGCCGAGCAGGTCCTGCTTGCGGGGCCCGCTTCGGCCGCGCCGGCGGGCGCCGCCGTCGACGGCTTCTGCTTCGCCGGATTCGACGCGCTCAGCCTGCTGGCAGACCTGCACGACGCCCTGGGGGTGGCCCGATGATTCCCGATTTCAGCCGCATCGGTCCCGGTGCCGCGGCCGAGCGGACCGCCGGTGCCGGCGGCGCGGACGCCGCCGCGGCGTGGGCGCGCGCGTTCGAGGAGGCCGCCGGCAAGAGCCCGGAGTCGCTGACCTGGGACACACCCGAGGGCATCGGCGTCAAGCCGCTCTACACCGCGGCCGACCGCGAAGGCCTGGGCCTGGCGGGCGAGTACCCGGGCGTGCCGCCGTTCCTGCGCGGGCCCTACCCGACCATGTACGTCAACCAGCCCTGGACCGTCCGCCAGTATGCGGGGTTCTCCACCGCGCAGGAGTCCAACGCCTTCTACCGGCGCAACCTCGCCGCCGGGCAGAAGGGGCTGTCGGTGGCCTTCGACCTCGCCACCCACCGCGGCTACGACTCCGACCACCCGCGGGTGACCGGCGACGTCGGAATGGCGGGCGTGGCGATCGACTCCGTCTACGACATGCGCCGGCTCTTCGACGGCATCCCGCTGGACCGCATGAGCGTGTCGATGACCATGAACGGCGCGGTGCTGCCGGTGATGGCGCTCTACATCGTGGCCGCCGAGGAGCAGGGGGTGGCGCCCGAGCGGCTGGCGGGCACCATCCAGAACGACATCCTCAAGGAGTTCATGGTCCGCAACACCTACATCTATCCGCCGCAGCCGTCGATGCGGATCATCTCCGACATCTTCGCCTACACGTCGAAGCGCATGCCGCGCTTCAACTCCATCTCGATCTCCGGGTACCACATGCAGGAGGCCGGGGCCACCGCCGACCTGGAGCTCGCCTACACGCTGGCCGACGGCATCGAGTACATCCGCGCCGGCCGGCGGGCGGGTCTGGACGTCGACGCGTTCGCGCCGCGCCTGTCGTTCTTCTGGGCGATCGGCATGAACTTCTTCATGGAGGTCGCGAAGCTGCGGGCCGCGCGGCGGATGTGGGCGCGACTGGTGGGCTCCTTCGGCCCGGACGACCCCAAGTCGCTGTCGCTGCGCACGCACTCCCAGACCTCCGGGTGGTCGCTGACCGCCCAGGACGTGTTCAACAACGTGGTGCGCACCTGTGTCGAGGCGATGGCCGCGACCCAGGGCCACACCCAGTCGCTGCACACCAACGCGCTGGACGAGGCGCTGGCGCTGCCCTCGGACTTCTCCGCGCGGATCGCCCGCAACACACAACTGGTGCTGCAGCAGGAGTCGGGCACGACGCGGGTCATCGACCCCTGGGGCGGCAGCCACTACGTCGAGCGCCTCACCGCCCAGCTGGCCGAACGCGCCATGGCCCACATCGACGAGATCGAACGGGCCGGGGGCATGGCCGCCGCCATCGACGCCGGCATCCCCAAGATGCGCATCGAGGAGGCCGCGGCCCGCACCCAGGCGCGCATCGACTCCGGCCGCCAGCCGGTGGTCGGCGTCAACAAGTACCGGCCCGACACCCACGACGAGATCGACGTGCTGCGCGTCGACAACTCCCGCGTGCGCGCCGAGCAGGTGGAGAAGCTGGAGCGGCTGCGCGCCGAGCGCGACGACGCCGAGGTGAACGCGGCGCTGGACCGCCTCAGCGCCGCTGCCGCCGCCGAGTCCGGCGGCGCGAGCCTGGAGAACAACCTGCTCGCCGCCGCGGTCGACGCCGCGCGCGCCAAGGCCACCGTCGGCGAGATCTCCGCGGCGATGGAGCGGGTCTTCGGCCGCCACGCCGGGCAGGTCCGTACCATCCAGGGTGTGTACCGCGAGGAAGCCGGCTCGTCCGCCGACGCCGAGTCCGCGATGGCCGAGGTCGCCGAGCGCGTGCGCGCGTTCGAGGAGAACGAGGGCCGCCGCCCGCGCATCCTGGTCGCCAAGATGGGCCAGGACGGCCACGACCGCGGCCAGAAGGTGATCGCCACGGCGTTCGCCGACCTCGGCTTCGACGTGGACGTGGGTCCGCTGTTCCAGACACCGGCCGAGGTCGCGGCCCAGGCCGCCGAGTCCGACGTGCACATCGTCGGCGTCTCGTCGCTGGCCGCCGGCCACCTCACCCTGGTGCCGGCGCTGCGCACCGAGCTGGAGTCCCTGGGCCGGCCCGACATCAAGGTCGCGGTGGGCGGCGTGATCCCCCCGGCCGACCACGGCGCCCTGTACGAGGCCGGCGCGGCGGCGATCTTCCCGCCGGGCACGGTCATCGCCGAGGCGGCGGTGGGCCTGCTGGAGACCCTGGAGTCCGAGCTGGGCCACCGGCCGTGAGCCGGGCACGGGGGGTGCCCGCCGAGGAGCCCGGATGAGCCGCGCCGTCGACGTCGACGCTTACGCCGAGGGGGTCCTGGCCGGTCACCGCCCCACGCTTGCGCGCGCCATCACGCTGGTCGAGTCGCGCCGGCCCGACCACGCCGAGCTCGCCCAGCGGCTCCTGGTGCGGCTCCTGCCGCACACCGGCACGGCCCACCGGGTCGGCATCTCCGGGGTGCCCGGCGTGGGCAAGTCCACGTTCATCGACACCCTGGGCACGCGGCTGACCGCACAGGGGCACCGGGTCGCGGTGCTGGCGGTGGACCCATCCTCCACCCGATCGGGCGGCAGCATCCTCGGCGACAAGACCCGCATGGGCCGGCTCTCGGTCGACCCGCAGGCGTTCGTGCGGCCGTCGCCGACGGCGGGCACGCTCGGCGGGGTGGCCCGCGCCACCCGCGAGACCATGGTGCTGATGGAGGCCGCGGGCTTCGACGTCGTGCTGGTCGAGACCGTGGGAGTGGGCCAGTCCGAGGTCGCGGTGGCCAACATGGTCGACTGCTTCTGCTTTCTGACCCTGGCGCGCACCGGCGACCAGTTGCAGGGGATCAAGAAGGGCGTGCTGGAGCTCGTCGACCTGGCGGCGGTGAACAAGGCGGACGGCCCCCACGAGGCCGACGCCCGCAGGGCCGCACGCGAGCTCTCCCGCGCGCTCCGCATGCTCCAACCGGTGCACCCGGCTTGGCGTCCGCCCGTTCTGACCTGCAGTGGCCTGACCGGCGACGGACTCGACGACTTCTGGGGGACGGTCCTCGACCACCGTGCGGCGCTGGAGGAGGCCGGGGAACTCGAGGGGCGCCGCAGCCGCCAGCAGGTCGACTGGATGTGGGCGCAGGTGCGCGACCGCCTGATGGACAGCCTGCTCGCGCATCCGCGGGTGCGCGAGGACGCTCCGCGCCTGGAGTCCGGCGTGCGCGCCGGCGAGCTCACCCCCACGCTGGCGGCCGAGCGGATCCTCGCCGACTTCGGCGCCGGAGGCGCAGCGGGACAGGGGGATGCCGCGTCGGGGTGCGGGGACGAATCGGACGAAGGGCATGATTCATCACATCCTCCGCTTAGCCCGTGAACGCGGCGTTGTGTGTGGGGAGTGAAACACGCCACAATGGCCCCGGGTCTGGAACGTCCCGGTTGTGGAGAAAATACTTGCGAGACGGCATTCCCGCAGGGCGGTAGGCCTAATACCGTATGTGGTCGAAGGTTTACGGGAGCAGGGGCCGTTCTCCGGCGGTCCTGTTCATCGGCGTCGGCCGGGTCGCGAACCCTCCCGCTCAAGGCCGCCGCCGCAACAGAACGCGGATGGACCCCTACCGAAATCCGCTGTTTTCCGTAGGGTGAGCAAGGGGACCCCTCATCGACACGTGGGGCTGGGAGGAGTGAACGTGCACAGGCTTGGGCTGAGCACCCGGGTCGACAACCACAGCGTGATCGTGAGCGTCGAGGGCGACCTCGACATCGCGACCGCCGACGACCTCCACGAACATGTCCTGTCCGCGATCGACAAGCACGGTCCGTGGTTGATCCTCGACCTGACGGGGCTGGAGTTCATGGACTCCAGCGGCCTGAACGTCGTCATCAACGCCTACCGGGCTGTGAAGGAGCACGGTGGCAGCCTTGCGCTGGCCGCGCCGAACGAACGGGTGACCAAGGTCGTCCGCCTCGTCGGCCTGCACCGGCAGGTTCCGGTCCACAACTCCGTTTCGGCGGCCGTCAACGCCATGGAGCTGCTGGAGAGCAAGCAGCAGGCGGGCTGAACCCCCCGCACCGCCATGGACGGCCGCGCCGCGGCGCGCGGCGCCCCGGGACTCCGGGGCCGCCGCCGTGCCGTGCGGCCGACGGGCCCGCGCCGTACTCGGAGTCTCCTTGCCCTTCCCGTGGGACCACAACGTCCACTACCACGAGTATCTGCTGCGCCAGGTGCCCGGCCACTGCGTGCGCGCGCTCGACGTCGGCTGCGGGACGGGGCGCTTCGCCCGCCGCCTCACCGCCCGATGCGCCCGCGTCGAGGCCGTCGATCCCGACCCCGCCATGATCGCCGAGGCCCGTGAGCGCACACCGCGGCGGCTCGGCGTGCAGTACACCAACACGGCCCTGGCGGACTACGGCATCGCGGCCGGCGCCTACGACTTCGTCTCCGCCGTCGCCAGCCTCCACCACATGGACTTCGCCGAGTCGGTGCGGGCGATGGCCCACGGGCTCGCGCCGGGCGGCGTGCTCGCCGTCCTCGGGCTCTACCGCGAGGAGACCGCGGCCGACCACGCCGCCGGGGCCGCCGCCCTGGCTCCGCAGTGGGCGATCGGCGCCGGCCTGCTCGCCGCCCGCACCGTCACCGGTGTCCCCAGCCCTGCGGCCGAGGCGCCCGTTCCGATGCGCGAGCCCCGGATGAGCCTGCGCGGGGTCCGCCTCGCGGCCCGGCGCCACCTGCCCGGAGCCCGCGTGCGGCGCCTGCTCTTCTGGCGCTACTCGCTCGTCTACCGGCGTCCGCTCGCCGGGTGAGCACGGCGCCGGCCGGCGCCGCCGCTGGGTAGCCTCGATGCCATGCCCACACCCGATTTCATCCTCCGCCTGCGCAAGCACGTGGGACACGAGCTGCTCTGGCTGACGGGCGTGACCGCCGTGGTCATCGCGGAGTCGGGGGAGATCCTGCTGCACCGGCGCGCCGACGACGGGGCCTGGAGCACACCCGGCGGCATCCTGGAGCCCGGCGAGCAGCCGGCCGCCGCCCTCGTGCGCGAGGTTGCCGAGGAGACCGGCGTCGACGTGGTCTGCGAGCGGATCGCCAGCGTCGTCACCGAGCCGCCGTTCACCTACGGAAACGGCGACCGGGTGCAGTTCATGGACGTCACCTTCCGGTGCCGCCCGGTGGGCGGGAGCGCGCGCCCCGACGAGGAGGAGTCGCTGGAGGTCGGCTGGTTCGCCCCCGACCGGCTGCCCCCGATGAACGAGCGGATCATGCGCCGCATCGCCCACGCCCGCGAAGAGGGACCCGCGTACTACACCGCGCCTTAGCCTGCACACCCGGCTTCGCTCGGCCCGCCCCGCAGTCGAGGACCTGAGCCGCCCCCTGGGGGCGGCCCCGGGCAGCCGGGGCGGTCGAGTCCGGCGCGGGTGCGGCAGGGGTTTCGCAGCATCCGCGCGAGGGCGGCCTGTCCCGCCGGTGCGCCCCGCCCCTGGTTGCGGGTGCCGGGCCTCCTCGGGGATCGACGAACCGGGGCCGGGCACCGCGCCGTGACGTGGGAAAGACCGTCGAACGCGCCGTCGGCCTGCGGGAGCACCACGTCCGACCAGGGTGGAAACAAGCGCGGTGTGTGTTCGCCCGGTCGCTGCCCTCCTGCGCGGCGCCCCCGCACCACTCTTGCCGCTTCTCGTCCGCCGGCAGGGAGTCGCCCCGACTCCTTCCCCGGCCGTGCGCGGGCGGCACCGGTCCCTGCCGCAGCCACCCGCGCCGGTCGGCGGTTCGGGTAGCCGCGACCCGCGCGGCGGGACGCGCTCCGGCTGTCGGCACGGTGCGCGATGCTGGGGCCATGAGCGGACCGGCGAAGGACGATCCCGAGACCTCCGGGGCGGACGTCGAGCATCTCGCCGCAGTCCTGGCCCGGCGCAGGCGCGAGCTGTCGGGAGGCAGGGCGACGATCGGCGCCTCCTCGGTGGTCCACGCGGTCGAGGAGACGACGTGGGTGGGCGTGCGGGTCCCGGCGGTCGTGTGCCGCGCCGCCGCCGACCCGTTGCGCCTGCGGCCGACCGAGAGCCCGGTGACCTGCCGCCGCTGCCTCAGGCGGGCCGGCGGGCGCCGCTCCACCCGGGCGGGCCGGGGGCAGACCGAACTGGAGGTGTGACGCGGGCCGTCCGAGCGCGGCCGCCCGCGGCCGTGCCGCCCGGCCGCTGTACGCGAGGCGGCCGGGCGCGTGGCCGATCAGCCCCACAGGCGGCGCATCGTCCAGTCGCCGGTGGTGTTGTCGCAGCTGATGTCGGCGATGCTCAGCTCGCCGTCAGGGGACTCGGCGGCGACGCGCACCAGCCGCATGTCGGCGGCCGCGGCCTTGGCGCTGCGCGCGGCGCGTTCGTCCGGCGATCCCCAGGCGCCGATGACGCGCCGGACACGGTAGGTGCGGTCGCGCCAGGCGAAGAACGCCGGGTGACCGCCGGTGGTCGATCTGACGTCGATCCGTTCGTTGTAAAGACTCACCCGGCCAGTGTATCGAACATGCGTTCGAGTCGACAGCCGCCGGAGGCGTGTCGCGGCGGGCCACCACCTTAGGGCCGCATCGGGGTCCGCCGCCGGGCGGCGCGCTGTCGACCGCCGGTTCGGTGATGCGCACGACCCCCGGCGACCGGCTGATACACCGTCGCTTGGGTGGCCGGTCGGCGCCCGCGCTTCGGCGTGTCGCGCCGCGGGCCGAGGGTCGCCGGCGGTCCGCGAGGGGCCGCGAAGGGCTCCCGGGCGTCGGCGAGGGCGTGCCCCCTGCCGTGTCGCGGAAGCGGTTGCGGCCCGACCGCTCCTCGCGGGGCGGTCGGCCGGGCGTCCAGAGACCGACCGGATGGTATGCCTATGCTGGAACGTGCGCCACGGTGCGCAGGACTCGGCAGACGGGAAGGCGCATGCACAACACGGACGGCTCCGAGCGGTCGGCGACCGCACCCGACCGCGGAGGCGCGGTTCCCGAGCGGCTGCTCTCGGTGGCCACCCGGCTCTTCGCCGATCAGGGCTTCGAGCGCACCTCCGTGCAGGAGCTGGTGTCGGCCGCCGGAGTGACCAAGGGGGCGATGTACCACTACTTCGCGTCCAAGGAGGACCTGCTCTACGCGATCTACCAGCGCGTGCTCTCCATGCAGACGGAGCGGCTCACCAGGTTCGCCGGCGCCGAGGGCCCGGTCAGCGAGCGCCTGCGCAAGGCCGCGGCCGACGTCGTGCACACCACTGTGGACAACCTCGACGACACCCGGATCTTCTTCCGGTCGCTGCACATGCTCTCCGACGACCGGCTGACGGCCGTGCGCAAAGAGCGGCGCCGGTACCACGAGTGCTTCCGCGGCATGATCGAAGAGGGCCAGCGCGAAGGCGTGTTCCGCACCGACGTGCCCGCCGACATCGCCGTCACCCAGTACTTCGGCGCCGTGCACCACCTCAGCACCTGGTACCGCGCAGGTGGCGAGCTGACCGGCTCGCAGGTCGGCGCCTACTTCGCCGAGCTCCTTCTGGCCGAGCTCCGCCCGGCCGGGCCCGGCTCGGGCGCCTGAACGGGCAGGCGTGCCCCCCGGTCCGGAGGTACCCCGCCTTCGTGGACGGCCGCGATCCCCGGCCACCGGGGCGTGGACCGTCAGAAGAAGAGGCGCCCCGGGCGGGAGCGGTCGCGCAGGGCGGCCATCCGCTTGGTGTTGGCGGGCCGGCTGGAGAGCAGGTTGTAGAGGAACACGAACGGCCCCCGGTCGGTGCGCGCGCGCTCGGCCATCTCGCTCATGTTCACCTGCGTGTACAGGCGGGCTCCCCCCGCCGGCAGCCGGACCGCGTGCACTCCCTCGGGGCAGTACGCGTGCGCGTGGTTGTCCGCCGTGTACTCCATGGCGCGCGACAGCGCGGCGCCGAGCACGGGCACCAGCCGGGCGGGCGCCGTCACGGCCCGCAGGTGGAACGACGCGTGGCCGGCGGCGATGTGGCCCAGTTGGTGGGCGGCGACGAAGCGCAGGGCGTCGGGGTCGCGCAACCGGCCGTCGGAGTCGAACAGGTCGCCGGGCACCACGATGTAGCCGCGCCTGCCGTGTCCGATGCCCCAGGCCCGCGAACCGGCGCTCGCGGCCGGGTAGATGTAGGCGTCGGGCGCGCCGGCCAGCCCCATGCCGGCGCTCAGCCGGCGGATGGCGTGGTCGGCGTCGGGGAACTGGGTGGGCGAGATGCGGACCGACTGCGCCCGGCGGCGCGCGTGCCGCAGGCCGGCCGCCGCCCAGCAGCCGCCGGGGATGCCCGCGAGCACGAGCCCGGCCGCCCAGAGGGCCGCGCCTTCACCCGTCCACAGCGTGTGGACGGCAGCGCCGATCACGCAGCAGGTGACCAGGACGGCCGCGAGCGTCAGCGGTACCTCCCAGGGGTGCCGGGAGACGGCCAGCGGCTCGTTCGGCGCCGCATCACCGGCACGGGGACCGAAACCGGCCGGCACCGGAGCGGGCCGCACCGGCGTGTGTGCGGGCGCGTGCCCGGACCCCGCGCCCGCCCGCGCTGGCCGCAGCTGCGGGTCCCGCCGGACGAGCTGCGCGGGAGCGCGGGCGGCGGCCGCGCGCGGCGCGCGGGTACGAGCGGCGGAGCGCCGCGGTGGGAGGCGGCGCTGACCGTCGCCGGAGGCCGCCGTTTGCGTCATGGTGCTGCCCTCCTCCGGATCGCCGTGCCGGTCGCGACACGCGCGTGTGCGTCAAGTTATCGCATATTACTTTCTGTATCGGATGGAAGGCTCGGCAATTCGAGCGTGTCCGGAGAGCGAGGTTTTTCGGCGGAGCGGATCCGCGCGGGGCGCAGGGCGCACGGAGCGGCGCGGGCACGGCCGGGAGCCGGTGCCGCGCGCCCTCGCCCGGGCTACTGAGTGCCCTCGTAGTGGCGGAACTCCTGGGCGAGGAAGTCCAGGAACGCGTCGACCTGGGCGGGGTCGTAACCGGGTCGGGCGCGTGTGGTGGAGAACTTGACGCGGTCCACCTGCGCGGCGGTCAGCGGTGCACGTTCGCGGCGGCCGTGCATCAGGGCCTCCAGCGTCGCCTCGGCGCTGTCCAGGAAGGCGTCGACCTCCTCCTCGTTGTAGCCGGTGGTGAGCCGGGTTGTGGAGAACTGCTGGTTGCGGATGTCCTCCGGACGTATCGGCGGCCGTCCGCCCTGCGCCGAGGGAGGCGGTCCGGTGGGCGGCGCGCCGCCGGGCGGAGGCGCCATCGGATCGGGGCCCGGAGGCGGCGGAACGGGGCCGCCCCCGGGCCCCGCGCCGTGCTGGGGTCCGGGGCCGTGCCGGCCCGGCCCGTGCGGCGGGTAGGGGCCCTGCTGCGGCCCCTGTCCGTACGGCCCCGCGGGCCCGGGCCACGCCGTCTCGGAGGCGCGAACGAGGCCGTGCCTCCGAAGCTCGGCCGAGATGACGTCGAGGAAGGCGTCCACCTCGTCCTCGTCGTAGCCGGGGCTCAGCCGCGTGGTCCGGAACTTCGCGCCGTCCACCTCCTCTGCGGTCATGGGCGGCGCGTTGCGCGGACCTCCGTGAAGGCCCGCGAGCGTGGCTTCCACCCGATCGAGGAAGGCGTCGACGTCCTCCTCGTTGTATCCCGGGCGCAAGCGCACCGTGTTGAACTGCTTGCTGCGGATGTCAGCCGGTGTCAGAGGCATGGCTACATTGTGCCGATTCCTCGGCCGAACGTGGGCGAAGACCACTCCGCTCGGCGCTGCCGAAACCGGCCGCGCGGGGTCGGCGCGGGGCCGGCTCCGGAGGCGCCGTCCGGTCCCC
The DNA here is from genome assembly GCF_039542725.1 of Streptomonospora halophila. Classification (NCBI taxonomy): domain Bacteria; kingdom Bacillati; phylum Actinomycetota; class Actinomycetes; order Streptosporangiales; family Nocardiopsidaceae; genus Streptomonospora; species Streptomonospora halophila. The sequence continues at coordinate 21,136 of NZ_BAABIK010000009.1, forward strand.
GCTCGCGGGCGCGGCTGCCGATCCGCGCGGGCGCCGCCGCTCCGGGCCTCTCAGACGCTTCCATGCAGCCTGCGGAAGACACGGCGCGCGGCCCGACGGATCCAGCGCTCACGCCCTTCGGGCGGGCACGCCGCCCATCAGCGGTCTGGCCTCCCGGCCGGCCGGCAGGGGCACGGTCGGAGAACAGAAGCCGAAGGATTCCGGTGTCGGAAGCGCTCACCTGCCGGCGGCTGCGGCACCGAGTCTTTCCGACTCGGCACGTCCCATCAGGCGCCGGAGCCGCGCGTGCCGTCCGGGTCGTCCGGGCCGCTCTCCAACTCCGCGCAGATCGCGTCGACGGCGCTGTCGACCTGCTGCCGGTCGGAGCCGCGCAGGGTCCGGGGCAGCGCGTCGCGCCGGTCGCGGAGGGCGGCGGCCGCCGCACGCGCGGCGGCGGCGTCGCTCTCGCCGCCGCGCAGCGCCCGCAGCGCCTCGGCGCCCGCGTCGACCAGCTCCGCAGTCGCGATGGGGTCGTAGCCGCGCAGGACCCGGTCGAACTCGGCCACCGGTAGCTCGGCACGCCCCTCGCCCTCCGGAGCGGCCCCCGTCTCCTCGCCGCGGACGGCGGTCAGCGACTCCATCAGCCGCTCGAAGGCGGCGTCCACCTGCGCGCGGTCGAAACCGCGCAGGACCAGGTCGAACGCGGCGCGGTCGCGCGCCTCCCGGGGCGTCACGGTCCCGGGGGCCGCGGGGTCGTCGACGCTCCGCTGCAGTGTCTCCAACAGGGTCAGGACCTGCCGGCGGTCGTAGCCGCGCAGCACGACGTCGAACTCCAGGGGCACGTCCGCCGCCGGTTTCGACGGTGCCGGTGGCCGGAATTCGGGGGATGAATCGGTCATTACGCGATTATCGGGTAAGGCGTGGCGCCTGCGACACCCGCCCGCGCTTCCGCTTCCGGCCGCATCCGCGCCCGCCGAACGTTTCCGCAGGCCGGCCGCCCGAGACCGCAATCGGTCGGCCGGTTCGCGCTCGGGCCGGCGATAGGTCGAAGCGCGCGCCGGGCGGCCTACTCGCCCTCGCCGCTCTGCTCGTCCTGCAGGTAGCGGCTGATGCCCGCCGCGACCGCCTTCGCGGCCTTGCCGCGCCACTGGGGGTCGGAGAGGTCGGCGGCGTCCTCGGGGTTGCTCATGTTCCCGGCTTCCAGGAACACCTTCGGTACGTCGGAGAGGTTCAGGCCGCCCAGGTCGGTGCGGTGGTCGAGGCCGTCCTCGGCGATGTAGTCGGCGCGCTGCTGCCCGGTGTTCTCCTCGAACTCCGCGCGCACGTCCACGGCCAGCCGCTGCGAGCGCTCGGCGATGTCGTCGGTGTAGCCCTCCAGGTCGCCCGGGGCGATGACATGGAAGCCCTGACCGCTAGCGGGGCCGCCGTCGGCGTGGATGGAGATCGCCGCGTCCGCGTCCGCCTCGTTGCCGATCTCGGCGCGCTCCGTGATGCAGGGGCCGACACCCTCGTCGTCGTCGCGGGTGAACACCACCTCGGCGCCGTCCTCCTCCAGGACGCCCCGCAGCCGCTTGGCCACGTCCCAGTTGAAGGCGTGCTCGGTGTAGCCGTCGTCGGTCTCGGCGCCGACGGTGTCGCAGGCCTTGCTTCCGTGCCCGGCGTCGACGGGCTCCGCGATCTCCTCGGCGGCGTCGGCGTTGCCGCCGTTGTGGCCGGGGTCCACGACGACCGTCGTGCCCGCCAGCGGGCCCTGGGGGGAGGCCGAGCCCTCGCCGTTGCCGGAGCCCCGGTCGTCGGCAGGCGCGGACCCCGAGCCGCCGGAGGAGGGCGGGGGCGCCGCGGACGGGTCGGGCGTGCCGTCTCCGTTCGTCGCCGAGCAGGCGGGCAGGGCGAGGACGGCCGCCGCCATGAACGGCGCGATCAGCGGGATCGCCCCCGGTGCGGCGGGTTTCGTACGCATGATGGTCTACGGCGTCCTTGCGTCGGGGAGAGTGGGGGTAGAGGGAGCGGGGACCAACCTAGCCGGTATACGGAACTTTCGCTTCCGTGCACGCGTCATATCGTGAGTAGTGCGGAGGTCGGCCGTTCCGGCCGCACCCCCGAGCCACACGAAGTCGAGGTGGAGTCGATGCGCAAGAGCAACCGCGCCGCCGCCGGGGCCGCGGCATGGCAGGCCGTGCAGCACAACGCCCGGCCGGGCGCACCCGGCCTGGGGGAGCGCGCCGCAGCGCTGCCGCGCATGCTGATGTCGCGCCTGCGCGGTCGATACGACGGGCTCAGCGTTAGCCGACTGCTGATGTTCGTCCTGGGGCTCGTCTACGTCGCCTCGCCGATCGACCTGGTGCCCGAGCTGTTCGTTCCGGTGCTGGGCCTGGCCGACGACGTCGGCGTCGCCGTCTGGCTCGCCACCAGCCTGATGGGCGAGTCCGAGCGCTACCTGGAGTGGGAGCGGCGCGACGAGTACGTGCAGGGGCACGTGGTCGGCTGAGCCGCCCCGTACCGCTGAAGGCGCCCGGCCCGAGCCGTCGGGCCGGGCGCTTCGGTGATCGCCGCCGCGTCGAAGCGCTTCGCCGATTTTCCGGTCGTCCGGCGGCCCGCCTGACGTCGCCGAACGCCCTCCGCGGCGATCACGCTGCGAATCCGTTCGCTTTCCGCCCGTTGACTCGTCGCCGGGTTTCTCCGCAAACTGACCGCGAAGCTCCGTCCGCGCTCACCCGGAACCACCCTCCTCCCCTCGATCCCCCTTACGTGAGCCGTCATAGTCGAACCGGTTCGAAACGCCGCCGCAGCAGCGGCGCAGCCGGAGCCGAGCGCGGGCCATCCCCCACTGCAAGGAGCCTGACGTGTCCTCGGCATTTCCTCCCTTCCCCATCCCGCCACGGCCGTCGGAGGCCGACGGCCGCGCATCCCTTGGGCGCCGCCTTGCGCCGCGCCTCGCGCGCCCGGGCGCGGCCGCAGCGGCGGCGGTGTTTGCCGCGGCCGCCCTCACCGCGACCGGATCGGCGGCCCCCGCGCTGGCCGCGCCCGACTACCGGTGGCGCAACGCGCAGATCGAAGGCGGCGGCTTCATCCCCGGCGTCGTGTTCAACCAGTCCGAGCCGGGCCTGGCCTACGCCCGCACCGACATCGGCGGCGCCTACCGCTGGGACGGCGGCGCAGGGCGCTGGAGGCCGCTGCTCGACTGGGTGGGCTGGGACGAGTGGGGCCGGACCGGCGTCGCCGGGCTGGCCACCGACCCCGTCGAACCCGACAACGTCTACGCCGCTGTAGGCACCTACACCAACGACTGGGACCCGGACAACGGCGCGATCCTGCGCTCCCGCGACCGCGGCGAGACCTGGGAGGCCACCGAGCTCCCGTTCAAGCTGGGCGGGAACATGCCCGGCCGCGGCGTCGAGCGGCTCTCGATCGACCCCAACGACAACAGCGTGCTCTACCTGGGCGCACCCGGCGGCAACGGACTGTGGCGCAGCACCGACTACGGCGAGACGTGGTCCGAGGTGACCGCGTTCCCCAACCCCGGCGACTACGTGCAGGACCCCGGCGACTCATCGGGCCTGTCCAGCGACAACCAGGGCGTCGGCTGGATCGCCTTCGACAAGGGCAGCGGCTCGCCCGGACGCCGCACGCAGGACGTCTACGTAGGCGTGATGGACAAGGAGAACACCGTCTACCGCAGCACCGACGGCGGCCGGACCTGGGAGCGGGTGCCGGGCCAGCCCGAGGGCCACCTGGCCATCGAGGGGGTGGTCGACCACGAGAACGGCCTGCTCTACATCTCCACCAGCGACACGGGCGGTCCCTACACCGGCGGCAGCGGCGACGTGTGGAAGTTCGACCTCGCCACCGGTGAGTGGAGCAACGTCAGCCCGGTGCCGTCGGGCTCCGAGGACAACTACTTCGGCTACGGCGGCCTGACCATCGACCGGCAGAACCCCGGGACCCTCATGGTCAGCACGCAGATCTCCTGGTGGCCCGACATCCAGATCTACCGCACCACCGACGGCGGACAGAGCTGGACCCAGGCCTGGCGCTACGGGGCCTACCCGGAGCGGATCAACCGCTACGAGATGGACGTCTCGGCCTCGCCGTGGCTGACGTTCGGCAAGAACCCCGATCCGCCCGAGACCGCGCCCAAGCTCGGCTGGATGACCCAGGCCATGGAGATCGACCCGTTCGACTCCGACCACATGCTCTACGGCACCGGCGCCACCCTCTACGGCACGCGCGACCTCACCGACTGGGACGGCGGCGAGACCGTCACCATCGAGCCCAGCGCCCGCGGCATCGAGGAGACCGCGGTCAACGACCTGGCCGCACCGCCCGGCGACGTCCCGCTGGTGTCGGCGCTGGGCGACATCGGCGGGTTCCGCCACGACGACCTGGACCGGGTGCCCGACCTCATGCACACCGGCCCCTTCCACGGCAATGTGACGTCGCTGGACTTCGCGGAGCTGGCGCCCGAGCACTTCGTGCGGGTCGGCAGCGGCGACGACGACTCCGTCCCCTCCATCGCCGTCTCCGCCGACGGCGGTGCCACATGGGAGCCCGGCCAGGAGCCCTCCGGTGTCACGGGTCCGGGCACCGCCGCCATGGCCGCCGACGGCTCCGCCGTCGTGTGGAGCGCCGACGGCGCCGGGGTGCACCGCTCCACCGACTCCGGTGCCTCGTGGTCGGCGTCCTCGGGCGTCCCCAAGGGCGCACGGGTGCAGGCCGACAGGGTCGACCCGGACGTCTTCTACGCCTACGCCGGCGGCTCGTTCTACGTGAGCACCGACGGCGGCGCCACCTTCCGGGAGTCCGCCGCCCAGGGGCTGCCGCAGAGCAGCGTCCGCTTCGCCGCCGTGCCGGGCGGCAAGGGCGACGTGTGGCTCGCCGGCGGATCCGAGGACGGCGCCTACGGACTGTGGCACTCCACCGACTCCGGCGCGGCGTTCGAGCGCGTGTCCGGCGTGGAGCAGGCCGACACCGTCGGTTTCGGCAAGGCCCGGCCCGGTTCGGACTACCCCGCCGTCTATACCAGCGCGAAGATCGACGGCCGGCGCGGGATCTACCGCTCCGACGACGGCGGCTCCCACTGGACGCGGATCAACGACGACGAGCACCAGTACGGCTGGACCGGCGCCGCCATCACCGGCGACCCCGACGTCTACGGCCGGGTCTACGTCGGCACCAACGGCCGGGGCATCGTCTACGGCGACGCCGCGGGGACCTCGCACTGGCAGGGCGGCGAGGCGGGCTGGTGGCAGGAAGGCGACGGCGAGTACTGGGAGGGCGGCTGGGGCGAGTGACGCTCCGCCGCCCGGGCCGGCGTCCGCGCCGTCCGCGTGCCGCTCACCGTGCACGCGGGCGGCGCGGCGCCCGCGGGGACGTCACGAGGCGCCTTCGTCGGCCGCCGCCGCGCCGCCGTCCTTCGGCGGAGCGGGCAGCGGCAGCCGCCCGCTCTCCATGGCGTCGACCATCGCCACCGCACCGCCGCGCGCGGCCGCGGTCAGTCCCAGCTCGGAGGTCTCCACGGCACATCCGCCCGCGCCGGGCGCGAACGCCAGCTCGCGCACCGCCGCGCGGCACGCGGGCAGCAGCCACGGCGCAAGCGGGACGAAGTACCCGCCGAGCACCACCGCACCGGGGTTGACCAGGTTGACCAGCATCGCGGCGCCCCGTCCCAGCCAGGCGCCGGCGGTGTCCAGGGCCTCGACGGCGACGGTGTCCTCCGCGGCGGCGCGCTCGACGGCGGTTTCGACCAGGTCGGCCAGGTCGGCCCGGCTGAGCGCGCCCCCAGGAAAGCGGTCGGGCAGCGCTGCGCGCAGGATGGCCTCGATTCCGGCCAGCGCCTCCAGGCAGCCGCGCCGACCGCAACCGCACTCGGGACCGTCCTCGACCATGCGCACGTGCCCGATCTCGCCGGCGAAGCCGGCGGAGCCGCGCATCAGCTCGCCGTTCATCAGCACACCGGCCCCGATGCCGACCTCGCCGGTGATGTAGACGAGGTCCGCGGTGTGCGCGAGGTGGCCGCCGCGGTACTCGGCGACGGCGCCCAGGTTGGCGTCGTTGTCGACCAGGACCGGGACGGGCGCTGCGCCCGCGCGGTCCATCAGCTCCTCGATCCGGCTGCGCAGCGGGGTCCCGAGCCAGGCGAGGTTGGGCGCGCGGGTGACGACGCCGTTGGGGGAGTCGACCAGGCCGGGCACCGCCACGCTCAGCCCGATCACGGAGCGGCGGCGCAGTGCAGGAGCCGCCGCCACCTCGGAGACCGCGGAGACGATGCGATGCGCGCAGGCGTCGGGGCCCGCGGAACGGGCGTCGAAGGGGATGTGCCGGGTGACGAGGTCGCGCTCCAGCAGGTCGACGGCGACCACGGAGAGGTAGTCGACGTTCACCTCGACGCCGATGGCGGCGATGGTCCGGTCGTCGAGCGCGAGCATCACGCCCGGCCGGCCGACCCGGCGCTCGGCGGACTCGCCGGTCTCGCGGAGCAGGCTGCGCGCGATGAGGTCGGCGACCAGGCTGGAGACCGTCGTCTTGTTCAGCCCGGTCGCGGCGGCCACCGCGGCGCGGGAGCAGGGGGCCAGCGTGCGTACGGCCCGCAGTACAACGCCCAGGTTGGTCTCGCGGACGTCGTGGAAGCCGGTGGGGCCGACACGCATGTCCCGCATGTGGCCTCCCCTCCCGCCTTCGTCTTCTGTTCGGCGTCCGCGCGCGGTGCGGTGGCGCGGGGTCGAGACGCTGCGCGGCTCCATCGTGAAGATACCGACAGCCTCGACTCGGCGGCAAAGGCCCCCGCCCCGTGCAGCAGGCACGACAGGCGCGGACGGCCCCCGGCAGGCGGGAGGGCGGGCCGCCGTGCGGCCCGCCCTCAGCGGTCGGGGAGTCGACGCGCGCTCCCCACTCGATCCCCCCGGATACGGCACAAGCCGGGGGAGATCACTCCGAGCGCTGGCTGGGGATACCGGCCAGCAGAGCGCGGACCTCGGTCTCGCGGTAGCGGCGGTGGCCGCCAAGGGTCCGAATCGAGGTCAGCTTGCCCGCTTTCGCCCAGCGTGTGACGGTCTTGGGGTCCACGCGGAACATGGTGGCGACCTCGGCAGGGGTCAACAGGGGCTCCGCCTCGGGCGTGCGAGTTGACATGTGTACGGCCTCTCCTCCTGGATCTGTGTGCCGATCCTGAGCCTTATCCTGGCACTTGGCCCGGATGTCCAATATTGCCCTCGTAGGTGTCTATATTGGCATCACCCGAGGTGATTACGCGACCACTTAACGCGACTTTGTCGGATGGGAGGTCGCAAAGTCGCCCATGAGTCGCGTCACGCTGAGTGATTCTAGCGACACGTTTAGTGGCATGTGGCGTATTCGGTCAAAACTTCGTTCTCCGGCCCTGTTTTTCTCGATCCGGTGAACCGGAAGTGCTAGAGACGGCCCGACTGAAACCCGGGGCGCCGCACGCGGCGGGTGACGGCGCTCAGGTTCTGGCCTGGCCTTTCATCGGCGCGGGCAGTGTGAACGGGGTATGTGTCTTCTCCCATCGACACCTCTCCCGTGTCACGTACATCCCCGGTGTGCCCCGGCTTTCCGGTTACGCAGAGTGCAGTCGGTGACCGGTTCGATACAGTCTATGTCGATCTGTATGGAGTAGTATGCCCAGTTTCGACGGCGTTGATGCCAACTGTGAAGCTCGTCCAGACATATCCGCCTGTCAGAACGCGCTTGGCTGACCGCGTTGGGTGAGAAACCTGGCCGCCAGGTTGGGCTTCGGCGTGGCGGCAAAGCCGAGCGGCCGCTGCGGTCACGTGGTGAAGCCGTGACCCTCAGTTGGCGTGCTTGAGGGCCTCCATCTCCTTCCACCGCCGCGAGACCCGCTGGTACATCGCCGTCGCGAGCTCCTGCTCGCCGGTCTCCAGGCCCGTCAGCGCGGCGCCCACCTCGGCCACCGACTGGTCCTGGCGCAGGCCCTCGTCGTCGACGAGGTGCACCAGGCCGCCGTAGTCCAGCTCCAGCAGGGCGCGGGGGTGGGCGACCCCCAGCAGCCAGTCCTGCAGCCCCTCGGCCTCTGACAGCGCTGAGCTGTCGCCGACGTGCTCGCGCAGCAGGGCGATCGCCCGCTCCAGGCGCCGGCGGGCCTCGGCCATCCTGGCCACGTACAGCAGCGTCCGCGGCGCGGGGCGCGCGCCTCCGGCCGGATGGCGGGCCCGCTCGCCGCGCAGGCCGTGCTCGGCGGTGTCGGGGTCGGCCGCGTCGGCCGGCTGCTGCTCCTCGCCGCCCAGCACCAGGCAGCGCTCCTCGGCGTCGAAGGGCGAGAACCAGGCGATCGGCACCGTCCAGGTGCTGGTCAGGATCTGCGTGCGCATCGGCTCGCCGCGCTCGCGCCACTGCTCGAAGCGTGCTTCGGCCGCCTCGGCGACCGGCTCGGGTATGAAGGCCGCGCTCAGCCGCGCCGGGGTTTCGGTACGGAAGTCGCGCAGGCCTAGCCAGGACCGCAACCGGGTCTGCCATGGGCAGACGTACACCTCGCCGCCCAGGCGCCGGACGTAGGCGTCGCCGCTCTCGCGCTCGGGGACCGGGACGGGCGGGGCGGACACCAGGCGGCGCAGGCTCTCGGCGTGCTCGGTCGCGACCGCGTCGCTGCGGCGGGGCCGCCGCGACGACGCGGCGTAGGCCCGCCAATAGGCCTTCTCGCGGTTGGAGAACGCGATGAGCGGCTGATAGACGCGGAGGTAGGCGGCGTAGGGCAGGTTGGGCAGCACGCGGGGAATCGTGGCACAGATCGCCGCGTCCGGCATGCGCGGACCTGCCTGCCGATACGCCGACGTGCCCCGCGATACGGGGAACAACCGCGGTGCGCCGCGTCGTTGACCGGACAAGGAGCCCGCGGTACCGGGAGGGTCGGATCCGCGGCTCTCGGCGGCACCCGCCGCCGGGGATGCACCGACACGCCCGGGCCGCACGGTCCGCCTCGTGTGCCCGCCCCTGGCCGCCTGTTAGGCATGGGCGGCGTAGGCAGGTAGGGCCCAAACCGGGTACGGTTGTATCCGTACGTAAGCTGGCGCCTGTCGTCAGTGCGGTGACGGCCGTCAGCCCGGCATTGCGGTTTTGCTAGTGATCTGGGGTTTGTCCGAACCCAATCGTTGAGGGGGTCGAGCCATGGGGCGCGGCCGAGCCAAGGCCAAGCAGCAGAAGGTCGCTCGGAGGCTGAAGTACAACTCCGGCCACACCGACCTCGATCAGCTGCGGGCAGAGCTGGGTGTCGCTGAGGATGACGGGGCAGCGCCGGATTCGCCGGACCAGCCTCACGAAGACCCTTACGACGACCTGGTCGACCGTTATGCGGATCTCGCAGAGGATCCGAGCGGCGGGAAGTCGGTCGAAGAGGAGTCCGACCGCTCCGACAGCCTCCGCTGATCAGTCGCTTCCGGAGCCGGTGACGTCCGCATGACCGGGTCTGAGCCCGCTGACACGCACAACATGCTCTGAAACACAGCCGGTTCGCGCCGCCGCGGTGGCGCGAACCGGCTGTGTTCGGGGCCGACCCGCTCCGCGGCTCTACGCATAGGCGCCTTCCAGCCGCGCCTTCCCGCTTCCGGCGACCACCGAGCCCGCGTGCCAGGCGGGCACTCCCCGCTCCTCCAGCAGCGCGAGAGCCCGCTGCGCCGATGCGGACGGCACCAGGGCGGCCATGCCCACACCCATGTTGAACGTCGCCTCCATGTCGGCCGGCCCCACGGCGCCGCGCTCGGCGACGAACGGGAACACCGCCGGCGGCGACCAGGTCGCGCGGTCCACCACTGCGTCGAGCCCCTCGGGCAGCGACCGCGCCAGGTTGGCCGCCAGCCCGCCGCCGGTGATGTGGGCGAATGCGTGCACCTCGACCGCCCCGGCCAGTGCCAGGCAGTCCTGCGCGTAGATCCGGGTGGGCTTGAGCAGCTCCTCGCCCAGCTCGGTGCCGAGCTCGGGCACGCGAGCGTCCAGCCGCAGCGCGGCCTCGTCGACCACGCGGCGCACCAGCGAGTACCCGTTGGAGTGCAGCCCCGACGAGGCCATCGCGATCACGGCGTCGCCCTCGCGCACGCGCTGCGGGCCCAGGACCGCGTCCTCCTCCACGATGCCCGTGCCGGCCCCCGCGAGGTCGTACTCGTCCGGGCGCATGGCGTCGGGGTGCTCGGCGGTCTCGCCGCCGGAGAGCGCGCACCCGGCCTGGCGGCAGCCTTCGGCGATGCCCTTGACCAGCTCGGCGACGCGCTCGGGCACGACCCTGCCGCAGGCGATGTAGTCGGTCATGAACAGCGGCTCGGCGCCGCAGACGACCAGGTCGTCGACGACCATGCCGACCAGGTCGAGGCCGACGGTGTCGTGCCGGTCGCACCGCTGGGCGATCATCACCTTGGTGCCCACGCCGTCGGTCGAGGTCGCCAGCAGCGGTGAGCGGTACCGGGAGGTGTCGAGCCGGAAGAGTCCGGCGAACCCGCTGGGGTCGGCGACCTGCTCGGGGCGGCGGGCGCGCCCGACGTGCTCCTTCATCAGCGCGACCGCGCGGTCGCCGGCCGCGATGTCGACACCGGCGGACGCGTACGCCGGCGTGCTGTTGGCACCCTCTGCCACGCGAAACCTCTCAACTCGTTGCGGTGGTCCGGTCGGCGGTCCCCTCCCGGCCCGTGCGGGCCGGTGCGCCCGCACGGCTGCGGGCCGGGGGCCCGGATCAGCGCCGACCGCTCGCCAGCGGCCGCTCGGTGGCGTTGCCGCAGGACTTCTCCAGCAGGTACTTGCCGCGGGCGCCTTCGTCGACCTCGATCGGGTAGACGCCGTCGAAGCAGGCGCGGCAGAGCCGGTCCTTGGGCACCTCGGTGGCCTCGACGAGCTCGTCCAGCTCGACGAAGGCCAGCGTGTCGGCACCGATCGAGGCGCGGATCTCCTCGGTGGAGAGGTTTCCGGCGACCAGCTCGGCCTTGGTGGCGAAGTCGACCCCGTAGTAGCAGGGCCACATCACGGGCGGGCTGGAGATGCGGACGTGCACCTCGGCGGCGCCGGCCTCGCGCAGCATGCGCACCAGCGCCCGCTGGGTGTTGCCGCGGACGATGGAGTCGTCGACCACGACCAGCCGCCGGCCCTCGATCACCTCGCGCAACGGGTTCAGCTTGAGCCGGATGCCGAGCTGGCGCAGCGTCTGGCTGGGCTCGATGAACGTGCGGCCCACGTAGGAGTTCTTCACCAGGCCCTGGGCGAAGGGGATGCCGCTGCCGTCGGCGTAGCCCACCGCTGCGGGGGTGCCGGACTCCGGCACCGGGATCACCAGGTCGGCCTCGGCCGGGTGCTGCTTGGCCAGGCGCCGGCCCACCTCGACGCGGCTGGAGTTGACGTTGCGCCCGGCGATGGTGGTGTCGGGCCGGGCGAGGTAGACGTACTCGAACAGGCAGCCCTTGGGGGCGGCGGGCGCGAAGCGCTGAGAGCGCACGCCCCGCTCGTCGATCGTCAGCAGCTCGCCGGGCTCGATCTCGCGCTCGTAGGTGGCGCCGACGATGTCCAGCGCGGCGGTCTCGCTGGCCACGGCCCAGCCGCTCTCCAGCCGGCCCAGCACGAACGGGCGGATGCCCTGCGGGTCGCGGGCGGCATAGAGGGTGCTCTCGTCCATGAACGCCAGCGAGAACGCGCCCTGCACCTGGGGCAGCAGCTCCAGGGCCGCCTCCTCGGTGCTGCGGTCGGGGTTGTCGGCCAGCAGGCCGGTGAGCACCTCGGTGTCGGTGGTGGCGCCGCGGCGCTCGTCGGGCAGCATCGCGGCGAGCTCGGGGGTGTTGATGAGGTTGCCGTTGTGGCCGAGGGCCAGGCCGCCTTCACGCGCGGTGTAGAAGGTCGGCTGCGCGTTCTCCCACACCGGCGACCCGGTGGTGGAGTAGCGGCAGTGGCCGATCGCGAGGTGGCCCTGCAGGGAGTCGAGCGTGGCCTCGTTGAAGACCTGGGACACCAGGCCCATGTCCTTGTAGACGACGATGCGCTCGCCGTCGCTGAGCGCGATGCCCGCGGACTCCTGCCCGCGGTGCTGCAATGCGTAGAGGCCGAAATAGGTGAGCTTGCTGACTTCTTCGCCGGGCGCCCAGACCCCGAAGACCCCGCATGCGTCCTGCGGGGCGCGTTCGTGCGGGTCGAGATCCGTGGTGAGCCGGCCGTCGGGTTGCGCCACGGTGTCCAGCTTAGTCGCCGGCCGCCGGAGCTGCGTCCACCGGGGCGCGGGGAGGCCACAGCGGGAGCAGCGGCGAGAGGTCCGCCCGGACGCCGCTGGCGCTGACAGCGCCGGCGTCTACGGCCTCCTGCCATGCGGTCGCGCCGACCGCCAGCGCGAGCCAGGTCAGCGGGTCGGTCTCGACGACGCCGGGAGGAGTGCCGCGGGTGTGCCGGGGCCCTTCGACGACCTGCACGGCCCCGTAGGGCGGCACCCGCACCTCCAGGCTGTGGCCGGGCGCGCGTTCGGCGAGCTCGGCCAGCGTGCCGCGCACCGCGGCCTTGACGGCGGGCCGCTCGGGGGCGGCTCCGGCGTCGCGGGCGCGCAGAACGGCCTCGGCGCAGGCGCTGAGCACGAGCGCGGGGCGGTCGCGGCCGGAGTAGGGCGCCTCGCCGAGCGCGGCGAGCTGGGCGTCCAGGCCCGCGCGCAGTGCGGCGTGGCGCCGCTGGGCGGCGGTGGGCTTGGCGGGCATGCACCCGAGGATAGGCAGCGCGGAACACGCGCGCCCCGCCCGCCGCCGCGACCGCCGGCGTGCGAGCGGGGCCGCCCGCGCGAGGGCCGCGGGAACCGGCGCGGTGGGCCGGGTTGCGGCCCGTCCCGGAAGTGCGGCGGCATTGGTCACGAAAGGTTGCCGAATCTCCCGGACCCAGGGAAACTGTCGGTCGAGGGACAACACGTGGACCAGGACATGAACACACCGTTCCGCGGCGGTGACGCGGCGGACCGGGCGGCGGGCACGGCGTCCGCCCGCATGTGATTCGCGTCGCTTCCGCGGAGTTCTCTCCCGAGGTGTCCGAGACCGGGGCCGCCTGCGGCGCTCAGCGGTGCGCCGGGGAGGCGAAGATAGGATGAATGCTCCACTACGTCGGCTTTCGCAGCCGCTGACGCGGTCCAACTGAACAAGGGATACCAGCCGCCCCCGGGTCGCGGTACGGGGGCGCCGCGCGGTCGCGTCCGCGGTGCAGCCGCGGTCCCCGGCCGGACGAGTGCCCATAACATCCCTGAGGACGATCACCGCACTTCGGGAGATTGATGTGCGTCTGCGCCTGACCCCGCGTGATGACAGCTACTTCGAGATGTTCGCCGACGCCGCGAACAACCTCGTCATCGCAGCACGCCTGCTGGTGGAGCTCATCAGCGAGGGCGCTGACCGCGATGCCATCGCCGAGAAGATGCGCGCCTGCGAGCACGCCGGCGACGACCGCACCCACGCGATCATGCGGAGACTCAACGAGAGCTTCGTGACCCCCTTCGACCGCGAGGACATCTACCGGCTGGCGTCGTCTCTGGACGACGTGATGGACTCCATGGACGCCGCCGTCGACCTGGTCGGGCTCTACGGCCTCGACCGCCTGCCCAAGGGCATCATCGACCAGATCGAGGTGCTGGAGCGCGCGGCCGAGCTGACCGCCGAGGCGATGCCGCGGCTGCGCTCGATGAAGGACCTCACTCGCTACTGGATCGAGATCAACCAGCTGGAGAACCAGGCCGACCAGATCTACCGCCGCCTGCTGGCCAAACTGTTCAGTGGGGAGTACGACGCCCTCACCGTGCTCAAGCTGAAGGACGTCATCGAGGAGCTGGAGACCGCCGCCGATGCATTCGAACACGTCGCCAACACGGTCGAGAGCATCGCGGTGAAGGAATCCTGACTCCCCCCGCCACAGCCCCGACCGAACGCTTGGCTCTGACGTGCCACTCGACTCCGTGACGCTGGGCGCGGTTGTGTTCGCCGCGCTCGTCTTCGCCTACACCAACGGCTTCCACGACGCCCCCAACTCCCTGGCGACCGCCGTCTCGACGCGGACGCTGGGCCCGCGCGCCGCCGTGATCATGGCGGCGGTCATGAACGTGATCGGCGCCTTTCTCGGCGAGGGGGTCGCCCGCACCATCAGCCGCGACATCATCCACCCGCCGGAGGGCACCGGCGGGGCGGCCGTGCTGCTGGCGGCGCTGATCGGCGCGATCGCCTGGAACGTGGCCACCTGGTCCAAGGGCATGCCCTCGTCGTCCTCCCACGCTTTGGTGGGCGGGATGATCGGCGCGGCGCTGGCCTCGGCGACCACGGTGGAGTGGCGCGGCGTGGCGTCGGACTTCGCCCTGCCGATGGTCGTCTCGCCGCTGATCGGCGGGCTGCTCGGCTACGGCGCGATGCTGGCGATCCTGTGGCTGTTCCGCAGGACCAACGTGCGGCGCATCACCCGCAACTTCAAGATCGCGCAGAGCGCCTCCGCGGCCGCCATGGCGCTGGGCCACGGGTTGCAGGACGCGCAGAAGACCATGGGCGTGGTGGTCCTGGCCCTGGTCACCACCGGCTACCAGAACTCGTACGACGTACCGCTGTGGACGGTGTGCGCCGCGGCGGGTGCCATGGCGCTGGGCACGCTGACCGGTGGCTGGCGCATCATGCGGACCCTGGGCCGGCGGGTGATCCAGCTCGACGCGCCCCGCGGCTTCGCCGCCGAGAGCACCGTGGCCGCCGTCTCCTACGCGACCTCGTTCATCTGGCAGGTGCCGGTCTCCAACACCCACCTGATCACCTCGGCGATCGTGGGCGTGGGCGCCACGCGGCGCCTGTCGGCGGTGCGCTGGGGCATGGCGGGCAACATCGTGGTCGTCTGGCTGGCCACGGTGCCCGGCGCGGCCGTGGTGGCCGCCGCGGCCTACGTGCTGCTCAGCACCGCACTGCCGATCTGACCGGGCCCGCGGCGCCGGGCGGGCCGGCCGCCGCACGCCCGGCCGCCGAAGGCGGATGCGCGCCGGCGGAGCTCCGGCTCCGCCGGCGGCGATCCCGGCTGCGGCTACCCGAACCGGCCGGTGATGTAGTTCTCGGTCTCCTTCTTGTCCGGCTTGGTGAAGATCTTGTTGGTGTCGCCCATCTCGATCAGCCGGCCCGGCTGGCCGGTGCCCGCCAGGTTGAAGAAGGCCGTGCGGTCGCTGACGCGCGCGGCCTGCTGCATGTTGTGCGTGACGATCACGATCGTGTAGTTCTCCTTGAGCTTGGCGATCAGGTCCTCGATCGCCAGCGTGGAGATCGGGTCCAGCGCCGAGCACGGCTCGTCCATGAGCAGCACCGTCGGCTCCACCGCGGTGGCGCGGGCGATGCACAGCCGCTGCTGCTGACCGCCGGAGAGGCCCGCTCCCGGCTTGTTCAGCCGGTCCTTGACCTCCTCCCAGAGGTTGGCGTCGCGCAGCGACCGCTCGACGATCTCGTCGGCGCGGCGCTTGTTCATCCGCTGGTTGTTCAGCTTCGCGCCGGCGATCACGTTGTCGTAGATGGACATCGTCGGGAACGGGTTGGCGCGCTGGAACACCATGCCGATCTCGCGCCGCACGGCGACGGGGTCGACGGACGGGTCGTAGACGTCCAGGTTGTCCAGCATCACCTTGCCTTGGACGCGGGCACCGGGGGTGACCTCGTGCATCCGGTTGAGGGTGCGCAGGAAGGTCGACTTGCCGCAGCCCGACGAGCCGATGAAGGCGGTCACCGAGCGGGGCTCGACGGTCATGGTCACGTCCTCGACCGCCTTGAAGTCGCCGTAGTAGACGTTCAGGTCGGAGACGTCGATTCGCTTGGCCACTGGAGAATCCTCAGGTGAGTCAGGTTGAACGTGCTGGTCGTGTCGGGTGCGGCGTCACCGGGATCGGGGGGACAGGAAGCGCGACACCAGGCGGGCCGCGAGGAACAGCAGCATGACCACCAGGATCAGGGTCAGCGCCGCAGCCCACGCACGCTGCTCGGCATAGACTCCGGCCTCGCCGGAGAGGCCCATGTCGCGGACCGCCTTGTAGATGTAGACCGGCAGACTCATCATGTCGCCGTCGAGAGGGTTGGCCTGGATCCGTGTCGACGCCATGCCCGCGGTGAGGATCAACGGCGCCGTCTCCCCGATAACGCGGGCCAGCGCGAGGATGATTCCCGTGGTCAGCCCGGCCACGGCGGTGGGCAGCACCACCTTCACGATCGTCAGCCACTTGGGCACGCCGAGCGCGTAGGAGGCCTCGCGCAGCTCGTTGGGCACCAGCCGGAGCATCTCCTCGCTGGAGCGCACCACGACGGGGATCATCAGCACCGACAGCGCGATCGCGCCGGCCAGGCCGTTGGTGTTGCCCGGACCGAAGAGCAGGATCCACAGGGCGACCACGAAGAGGCCCGCGACGATGGAGGGGATGCCGGTCATGACGTCGACGAAGAAGGTGATGGCCTGCTTGAGGCGGCCGCGCCCGTACTCGACCACGTAGACGGCCGTCATCAGGCCGATCGGCACCGAGATCACGGTCGCCAGGCCGGTGATCACCAGTGTGCCCACGATGGCGTGGTAGACGCCGCCGGCGTCCATGCTGGGGATGACGCCGTTCATGGAGACGCTGAGGAAGTACAGGTCGAACCGCTCCATGCCGAAGACCACCACGGTCGCCAGCAGCGAGACCAGCGGCACCATGGCGACGATGAAGCAGCAGTAGACGATGCCGGTGACGAACCGGTCCGCCGCCCGGCGCCCGTTCTCCACCGTCGCCGAGACGGTCGTGACCGCCGCCAGGTAGACGATTCCCGCGACCACCGCGACCGGGACCGGGTGGAAGGCGCCCAGCAGGTAGAAGGCGCCCGCGACGACGATCAGACAGCCCGCGAGCAGGGCGAGCGGGAAGTACGTCGGCAGGGTCCGGGTGTAGAGGCCCTCCGCCTTCAGGTTCGGCCCGTCGCCGGGGCTGCCTGCGGCGGTCTGCTTTTCCGTGGTGGTCATTCGGTGAACTCCTTGCGCCGCGAGACGACGAAGCGGGCGGCCATGTTCACGGCCAGGGTGATCGCGAAGAGGACCAGGCCGGCGGCGATCAGGGCGGAGACGCCGGTGCCCGTCGCCTCCGGGTACTGCAGGGCGATGTGCGCGGCGATGGTCTGGTTGCCGCTCCGCAGCAGGTAGGGGGAGATGACCAGCGACGGGGAGAGGATCATCGCGACGGCCATCGTCTCGCCCAGCGCCCGGCCCATGCCGAGCATGGCGCCGCCGATGACGCCGGGCCGGCCGAAGGGCAGGACCGCGACGCGGATCATCTCCCAGCGCGTGGCCCCCAGTGCCAGGGCGGCCTCGCGGTGGGCCTGGGGGACCTGGGCGAACACGTCGCGCGACATCGCGGTGATGATCGGCAGGATCATCACCGCGAGGACCATGCCCGCGCTGAGCATGGTCCGGCCGGTGGAGGAGACCGGGCCGGCGAACAGCGGGATCCAGCCCAGGTACTCGGCCAGGAACCGGTAGAAGGGTTGGAGTTCCTGGGTGAGGTAGATCAGGCCCCACAGGCCGTAGACGACGCTGGGGATGGCCGCCAGCAGGTCCACCACGTAGCCCAGCAGCGCGGCGAGGCGCCGGGGGGCGTAGTAGACGATGAACAGCGCGATCCCGATGGCGATCGGGGTGGCCAGCACCAGGGCGATGAGCGCCGCGAGGACGGTGCCGAAGGCGAGTGAGGCGACACCGAACCGCACCGCGTCGCCCGGGGCGGACTCGGGGCTCCATTCGGTGCTGGTGAAGAAGTTGGCCTCGTTGGCCGTGAGGGAGCTGAGGGACTGCACGATCAGGAAGACGGCGACACCCGCCAGGATCGCCAGGATCAGCAGCCCCGCCCCGCGAGCGGAATTGGCGAAGACGAGGTCGCCGAGTCGGCGTTTGCCCCTGGGGGCGTCGGCCGTCTGAGACGAGTCCGTGGTTGTCATGTAAGGCTCCGGTCGAATTCGGTCATGGATCGCCACCGGGCGAATGGTGCGCACGCCGGCCGTGCCGGTGCGCGCCGCCGGAAGTCATTGTGCTGGTCGTCGCTGGGTGGTCCGGCACACGGTGGGGTGTAGTCCGCCGTGGGAGTATGCGCGCCCCGGACATGCCGAAACCGCCGACGGCGGGGCTCGCACCTGGTGCGAACCCCGCCCCGGCGGAGGAGATCTGCGATCGGGTGATCAGGAGCCCGCGGAGATCTTCTCGATGGTGCCCACCAGGGTGTCCCGGGTGTCCTGGCTGATCGGCGCGGAGCCGGCCTCCTCGGCCGCGGCCTGCTGGCCCTCCTCGCTGACCACGTAGCTCAGGAAGCTCTTGACCAGGTCGGCGTCCTTCTGCTCTTGGTACTCCATGCAGGCGATGTGGTAGGAGATCAGCACGATCGGGTAGACGCCGGACTCCTCGGTGGTGTAGTCGAGCTCGACCGCGTGGTCGTTCTCCGTGTTCTCCTCGCGGGGGTCGGAGGCGTCCACGATGGCGGCGGCGGCCTCGGGGCTGTACTCGACGTACTCATCACCGACGCCGACGCTCACGGTGCCCAGCTCGCCGACGTGCGATGCGTCGACGTAGGTGATGGTGCCCTGGCCGCCCTCGACGGCCTGGGTGACGCCGCTGGAGCCCTGGGCGGCCTCGACCGGCTCGATCGGCCAGTTGCCGCTCACCTCGTGCGGCCAGGCGTCGCCGGCGGCCTCGGAGAGGTAGGCGACGAAGTTCTCGGTGGTGCCCGACTCGTCGGCGCGGTTGACCGGGACGATCTCCTGGTCGGGCAGGTCGGCGTCGGGGTTGAGCTCGGCGATCTCCTCGTCGTTCCACTTGGTGATCTTCTGGTCGAAGATCTTGGCGATGACCTCGGGGCTCATTTTCAGCGAGTCGACGCCGTCGAGGTTGAACGCCACCGCGATGGGGGCGATGTACGCGGGCAGGTTGACGACCTCGGAGCCGTTGCAACGCTCAGTGGCGTCCTTGGTCTCGGTCTCGTCCAGCGCGGCGTCGGAGCCGGCGAAGGAGACGCCGCCGCTGATGAACTGCTCGCGGCCGGCGCCGGAGCCTACGGAGTCGTACTGCACGATCGAGTCCGCGCAGGCGCCCTCCCATGCGGCCTTCCACGCCGCCATCGCGTTCTCCTGGGAGCTGGCGCCCGCGCCGGAGAGGGTGCCGCCGCCGTCGACGCAGTTCACGTCACCGGCGGCCTGCTGGTTCTGGGGGTCGACCGCCTGGTCGCTGCCGCAGGCGGTGAGTGCAAGAGCGCCGGCGAGGGCAATCCCCGCGAACTGGCTGTACTTGGAGAGCTTCACAGCCCCGATGTCCTTCCTTTGGACTTCGTCACCTTTGGGCGAGCCCGGTCGATGACCTCGCCAAATGCGAAGGTAGGCACGCGAAGTGACCAGAGGTCCCAAGCAGGGTGAACGCAGGGTGAACTGGGGCGTGAGACTGCGGGAAGGAGTGGCGGCTCACTGATGGCTGCGCGGTGAACCGCGTTCAGGTCACGCGGATGTCACGCCGACACGCCGAGTGTGACCAGGAGACGTCACCGCCGATGGGCGGGATATCACGCTGTGTTCGTGATCTCGCAGGTAGGAGCGGTGAGCGCGGCGCGCTCGGCTCATCGTGCGGCGTACATCACATCGGCGTCCCACACCGAGAACCCCAGCGACTCGTAGAGCCGGACGGCGGCCCGGTTCTCCTCGTCGACGTAGAGCAGGACCCACGGCAGCCCGCGCTCGTGCAGGTGGCGCAGGCCCACGAGCGTCAGCGCGCGCCCCAGTCCGGTGCGCTGCCAGGCCGGGTCGACCCCGACCGCGTAGACCTCGCCCACCGGCTCGTCGGCCAGCCCGGCGCCGTCGGCGTGCACCTTGGTCCAGTGGAACCCTGCCAGGGCCCCCGTGGCGGTCTCCTCGGCGAGGAAGAAGCCGGCGGGGTCGAACCAGTCCTCCTGCTCCCGCTCGCGCAGGTCCGCGAGGGTCATCCCGCCCTGCTCGGGGTGATCGGCGAACGCGGCGGCGTTGGCCCTCAGCCACTCGTGCTCGTCGTCGCCGGCCCGGAACGGGCGGATCACCACCTGCCGGCCGACGGCCTCGGGCAGCACCGGTTCCGGCAGCGCCGCGCCGCCGCCGTGCTGCTGCGCCTCGGCGGGAACGCCCCGCTCGTCGGCGCGCAGCCGCATCCGCATCTTCAGCAGCCCGCGCACCTGGGTCCAGCCCGCCGTGCGGGCCAGCGCCACGGCGCCCTCCGTGCGGCCGTGCGCCCACACGCGCAGCCCCTCGCGGGGCGCGTCGTCGGCCAGCGAGCGCAGCAGCGCGTCGCCGTGCCCGCGGCGCCGCGCCTCGGGCGCGACCACGAACTCCGCGGAGTCGGGCTCGCCGTCGGCGCGCGCGGCGAAGGCGAAGCCCACGAGTCCCCCGGCGGGGCCGGCGCCGCCGGCCGCCGGGTCGGCGGTGGAGGGCGCCTCGGCGGCCAGATGAAAGCGCGCGGTCCCCGCGGATGCGCCGTGCCGGATCCGCAGCAGGGTCTGCTCGGACAGCGGCGCGACGCCGTCGTGGGCGCCGGCCGCCTCGGCCAGCGCGACGACGGCTGCAGCCTCGTCGGGCGAGAGGGACTCGGTGGTGCGCACGTGGGTCATGGCCCGAGCCTAGCCCCGGGGTGCCCGAGCGCGCGGCCCGCCTCGGCGGCGGGGGCGCCGGTCCGGTGCGTCAGCCGAGCGGGCGACCGGACCGGCGGCCCGCGGCGGTCAGTGCTTGCGGCGCCGGCCCTTGTAGGTGCTGGGGCCGATGCGCACCCGCCGGGAGGGGGCCAGCGGCGTGGAGAACAGCAGCAGCAGGACGAGGAACAGCACGAGCACGGCGGGCGTGACCATCGAGGTGGCGGCCTGCTCGCGCGCGGCGACCTCGGTGGTTCCCGAGGAGTCGCGCTCACCGGGTTCGACCGAGGGCAGGTCGGCCAGAGGGCCGTCCTGGGAGGGGGAGTCGAGCCCGGGCAGGTCGGGGGCGCCCGTGGGCAGATCCGGCAGGTCGGCCCCGCCGCCCGCGCCGTAGTCGGATCCGTCGCCGGTGGTCACCGGGCTGTGCGGCGGGGCGGTGGGGTCGCCGCGTCCTCCGGATCCGCCGCCGGAGCCTCCGGATCCGCCGCCGGAGCCTCCGGATCCGCCGTTGGAGGGGCCGCCGCCGTCGCTCTCGCCGTCGGAGTCCGACTCCGGGCCGCCGTCAGCGCCCGGGTTCCCGCTCCCGCCCGTCGAGCTGGAGGTGGGGCTTGAACCCGTGGGGCTCGGCGAGGGGTCGGAGGAGCCGGTCGGCGAGGGGTCCGGAGATCCGGTGGGTGAGGGGTCGGGCGAGCCCGTGGGTGAGGGATCGGGGGATCCGGTGGGTGAGGGGTCGGGCGAGCCCGTGGGTGAGGGATCGGGCGATCCCGTGGGTGAGGGGTCCGGAGATCCGGTGGGCGAGGGGTCGGGCGACTCCGCCGCGACGGTCACCGCGAACGCGTCCTGCGTACTGGACTTCAGCAGCTCGCTCGGCTCCTCCGGGCAGGGCGCGCCCTCCTCGACCTCGGTGTAGGCGACCGAGGCGCGGACCTCGGCCGACTTCTCGGGCCGCCCGCTGATGCCGGCGGTGGTCGGGGGCGTCGCCTTGTGGGGGCCCGAAGCCGTGAAGCCGGCGTGGCTGAGGACCAGGTCGTACAGGCAGACCGTGCCCTCGGTGTCCCCCGGCTCGATGCGCAGCACGGTCTCGGCGGTCTCGCCGGGTTCGACCGCGGCCGACGCGGGGTCGAAGGAGAGCACCGGCGCAGCGGGGTCGGAGGCGGCCGCGGCCGGGCCGGGCGGGCCCACCAGACCGGAGCCGACGAAGAGCGTGCCGAGGGGGATCGCGGCGGCCAGGCGCAACGGCAGGGCGTAGCGGGCGGGAGGGAGCCGCTTTCCGCTGGGCATGGGCGTTGGCCTCCTTGTTCGGGACGCCGCGGTGGCGGAGGTCGGCTCGGCGACCACGGGGAGCACGGGAGCGGTCACCGCACGCCGACTGCCCCCGCATCCTAAACAATCGGGAGCTTCGGGACGAGACCGGTGACGCGACGTTTCCCGGCCCATTCACATGTTCCCAGGCACGGGCCAGGCGCACCGGCCACGGTCTTTCGGCGCCGATCCGCGCCGCCCGCGCCCCCGTGCCGCCGCCCGCCGGGCGGCGGCACCGGGCACACGCCGCCGTCCGGTCAGGCCTGGGTGGGCGCGGCCGCCGCGGAGGCGTCCCCCTCCGCACGTGCCGCGGTCTCCGCCCCAGCCGGCCGGGGCGGGGTGTCGGGCACGAAGCGGTAGCCGACGTTGCGCACGGTGCCGATCAGCGACTCGTACTCGCTGCCCAGCTTGGCGCGCAGCCGCCGCACGTGCACGTCGATCGTGCGTGTGCCGCCGAAGTAGTCGTAGCCCCACACCTCCTGGAGCAGCTGCGCGCGGGTGAAGACCCGGCCCGGGTGCTGGGCGAGGAACTTCAGCAGCTCGAACTCCTTGAACGTGAGGTCGAGGATGCGGCCGCGCAGGCGGGCGATGTAGGTGGCCTCGTCGATGACGAGGTCGCCGCGGCGGATCTCGTCGGGGTCGTCGGAGCCGACGTCGGCCTGGCCGACGGCCAGCCGCAGCCGGGCCTCGACCTCGGCGGGCCCGGCCGTGGTCAGCAGGAAGTCGCGTACCTGCCAGTCCGGCGTGAGGGCGGCGACGCCGCCCTCGGTGAGGACCGCGATCAGCGGGCAGTCGAGCCCCGTGGTGTCGAGCAGGCGGCAGAGGTTGCGCGCCGATGCGAGATCGCTGCGGGCGTCGACGAGAATGGCGTCGACGGGCTGGTTCGAGGAGCGGTCGGGACCGGTGGCGAGCAGCGCCCCCGCCTCGGCCGGCGAGACCCGGACCGAGTGCAGCAGGAGGCCGAGGGCGGGCAGGACATGATCCGACGGTTCGTTGGAGTTCGTGAGTAGGAGCAGATGACTCATGCGTCTCTTCCCGTCAACCCGCGCGCGGCGGTGGTCGAAGGCCTCATTGCCCCCGGCGGAGAAATAATGAAGTGACTGCCTCCGAGACCAACAAGGATAATCAACCGATGGTGAACGGAACCATCCGGTACTGGGCCGCGGCCAAGGAAGCCGCAGGCAAGTCCGAGGAGCCGGTGACCGGGTCGACCCTGGCCGAGGTGCTGGAGTCGGTGCGTGCCGCCTATAGCGAGGACGACCGGCTGCTGCGGGTGCTCGACCGCTCGTCTTTCGTGGTCGACGAATACCCCGTGGGTGGGCGCCCACACGCCGGAGTGCTGCTGAACGAGGGATATGTCATCGAGGTTCTGCCGCCCTTCGCCGGCGGCTGAGCGCCGGCGCGCGGATCGCGGGTGAGCGAGCGGGGAGCGAGGAGGGAAGCGGAATGGCCGATGGCGCGGGCGGTGCGGCCGCCGGGCGCACCGTGACCATGCTGGGCAGGTCCGGCTGCCATCTGTGCGACGAAGCGCTGGGGGTCATCGAGCGCGTCTGCGCCGAGGTGGGCGCCTCGGTGGAGGTGCGCGACCTCGACTCGGCGCCGCAGGCCGAGCGCGACGACTACTGGGACAAGATCCCGGTGACCTTCGTCGACGGCGCCCAGCACGACTTCTGGCGGGTGGACGAGCGCCGGCTGCGCGAGGCGCTGACCCGCGCGCGGTGACCGGCTCCGGCCGCGTTCCGGGCGGGGCCCTTGCCCGGCACGTCCGCACAGCGCGGCGGCCCTGCCGGCGCGGCGTTCCCGCCCGCCGGCTCCCCCGGGGATCGGGTCCGGCGCGGCGCTTCCCGCGCGGCACCCCACTTTGTGCGCGTATTCACAAGGGCGTAATCTGAAGGCGCAAGTCCAGTCCGGCCGGGGATGGCGACCGAGCCCGCGGGGCCGCCGCGGCCCATTGCGGCCGGGCCGTTCGATCCGGCAGCGACGATCGCCGTCCAGGAGCGCACGCCAGTGACCCCCCCTGAACCACGGCCCCGCGATCGGGGAATCCCGGAGGCGACCGTCGCGCGCCTGCCCGTGTACCTGCGCGCGCTCCAGGCGCTCGACGACCGCGGCATCCTCACGGTCTCCTCCGAGCACCTGGCCGAGACCACCGGCGTGAACTCGGCCAAGCTGCGCAAGGACCTCTCGCACCTGGGCTCCTACGGAACCCGCGGCGTCGGCTACGAGGTCGAGTACCTCATCTACCAGATATCGCGTGAGCTTGGTCTCACCCAGGACTGGTCGGTGGCCATCGTCGGAGTCGGCAACCTGGGCCGCGCGCTGGCCAACTACGGGGGGTTCGGCACCCGGGGATTCCGCATCGCGGCCCTGCTCGACGCCGACACCGGCGTGCTCGGAGACACCGTGGCGGGGCTGTCGGTCGGGCATATCGACACCCTGGAGGACGTTGTCGGCAGGGAGAACGTCTCGATCGGGGTGATCGCGACGCCTGCCGGGGCCGCGCAGGAGGTCTGCGACCGCTTCGTTCAGGCCGGGGTGACCAGTGTGCTCAATTTCGCGCCGGTGGTACTCAATGTGCCTCCGGGCGTCGATGTGCGTAAGGTCGACTTGTCGATCGAGCTGCAGATCCTGGCCTTCCACGAACAGCGCAAGGCCGACGGATACGCCGGCCTCGACCCGTTCGGGAGGGGACCGTCGTGAACGCGGCCGATCCGGGGGCAGCAGGGCCACAGCAGAGGGCGCGCCCGCTCGTGCGGGAGGCGCCGCAGGTACGGAGCAGCGCGATGCAGCCCGCATTGGAGTGCAGATGAGTGTCCTCGCCGTAGGAGTGAGCCACCGCAGCTCGCCCGTGGCGCTACTGGAGCGCGTCGCCTTGGAGGGGCAGGCGCGGCTGAAGGTCATGTCCGAGATGGCCTCGGCGCCCTCGGTCAACGAGGTGCTGATGGTCTCGACGTGCAACCGCACCGAGATCTACGCCGACGTCGAGAAGTTCCACCCGGCCATGGCCGCCGTCACCGAACTCCTCTCCTGGCACACCGGCGTCCCCCTCAGCGAGCTGACCCGCCACGCCTATGTCCACTACGAGGAGCGCGCCGTCCAGCACCTCTTCTCCGTCGCCTGCGGGCTGGACTCCATGGTCGTGGGCGAGGGCCAGATCCTCGGCCAGGTGCGCAACGCGATCAAGGACGCCCAGCAGGCGGGCACCCTCGACCGCGTCCTCAACGACCTCGGCCAGCGGGCGCTGCGCGTGGGCAAGCGCGCCCACACCGACACCCACCTCGACCACGCCGGCGCCGACATGGTCGGCCTCGGCCTGGACGTCGCGCTGCGCCGGATCGGCGCGCCCGTCCCCGAGGCGGCCCACGCCTCCGAGCCCTCGGCCGACACGGCCGCCGGCTGCCCCGTCGCGGGCATGGCCGAGTCCGGCGACCCCGCCGACGAGGTCGGCGCCGCGCTGCCGGACCCCCGGCCGCTGACCGGCCTGCGTGTGCTCGTCCTGGGCGCCGGGTCGATGAGCGCGCTCGCCGCGAACACCGTGGCCCGCCAGGGCGCCGGACAGGTGACCGTGGCCAACCGGACGCACGAGCGCGCCGAGCGCCTGGCCGAGTGCCTGACCGAGGCCTACGAGCCCATCCGCAGCCGCGCCGTGCCCTTCGACTCCGCGGCCGAGGTCCTGTCCGAGGTCGACCTGGTGATCTCCTGCACCGGCGCGCAGGGACTCGTGCTCGACCGCGACGGGGTCGAGCGGGCCCGCTCGACCGCGCGCCCGCTGGTGTTCCTCGACCTCGCGCTGCCCCACGACATCGACCCCGGCGTGCGCGAGCTGCCGGGCGTCGACCTCGTCGACATCGAGGACCTGCGCCGGGCGGTCGCCGAACGCGGCGACGAGTCGGCCGAGCGCGCCGGCGCCATCTCACTGGTGCGCGGAATCGTCGACGAGGAGGTGGACGAGTACCGGAGCGGGCGCCGCGCCGAGCTCGTCGCGCCCACGGTCGTGGCCCTGCGCGACAAGGCCCGCACGGTCATGGAGTCGGAGCTGAGCCGCCTCGAGGGGCGCCTGCCCGAACTCGACGACAAGACCCGGGGCGAGGTCACCTACGCCATGCGCCGCGTCGTCGACAAGCTGCTGCACCAGCCCACCGTGCGCGTGAAGGAGCTGGCCGCCGGCCCCGACGGCCACTCCTACGAGGCCGCGCTGCGCGAGCTGTTCGACCTCGACCCCGCCACGGCCGACGCCGTCAGCCGCGTCGAGCGCACGCCCGGCGAGCAGGCGCGAGAGGGGTGACCGTGAGCGACCGCCCGGCCAGGCTCGGCACCCGCCGCAGTCCCATGGCCACCTCCCAGTCGCAGGCCGTGGCCGACGCCATCACCGACCGCACGGGCACGCGGGTGGAGCTGGAGCTGATCACCAGCTACGGCGACGTCACCCAGGCCCGCCTCACGCAGCTCGGGGGTACCGGCGTCTTCGTCAACAGCCTGCGCGAACAGCTGCTCTCGGGCGGTATCGACTTTGCGGTGCACTCCCTCAAGGACCTGCCCACCGCCCCGGCCGACGGGCTCGCGATCGCCGCCATCACCGACCGCGACGACCCCCGCGACGCGCTCTGCGCCCGCGACGGACGCAAGTTCTCCGACCTGCCCCCCGGCGCGGTCGTCGGTACCGGCTCGCCGCGCCGCGTGGCCCAGCTCGCGGCGCTGCGCCCGGACCTGACCTACGTGCCCATCCGCGGCAACGCCGGGACCCGCCTGGGCCGGATCGCCGAGGGCGAGGTCGACGCCGTCGTGCTGGCCTACGCCGGTCTCGCGCGGGTGGGGCGCCTCGACGACGTCACCGACGTCTTCGAACCCGAGCAGATGCTTCCGGCCCCCGGCCAGGGGGCGCTCGCGGTCGAGTGCCTGGCGTCCCGCGCGGACGGCGACCTCGCCTACCTCGCCGCCGTCGACCACGCCGCCACCCGCGCGGCCGTCACCGCCGAACGCACGGTGCTGGCCGAGCTGGAGGCGGGCTGCGCCGCCCCCGTGGGCGCCTACGCCGAGGTCCACGACGGCAGGCTGCGCCTGCGCGCCGCCGTGGTGGCCCCCGACGGCAGCGAGGCGGTGCGGCGCGAGCGCTCGGTCGGCACCGGCGGCGACGCGGCCGCGGCCGCGTCCTCACTGGGGCGCGAGCTCGCCCGCGAGATGATCGGCGAAGGGGCCGACCGGATCGTCGCCGACGCGGCGGAGGAATAGCGACCGAAGGAACGAGAGGACGAAAGCAGGAGTCCGCAGGGCACCGCGCGGGCCGTGCCGCCGCAGCGCGGCGGACGGCACCGCCCGACCGGCCCCGGCGTCGGGGCGGCCCTGCGGCGCGGCGCTCCAGGCGGGCGCCCGAGGGCAAGAGCAAGGAGCGATCGCACAGTGAATCCGCAGAGTGGTAACCAGGAGCCGCCGCCGAACGGATCGGGCCCGACCCAGCGCGGGCATGTGGCCCTGGTGGGCGCGGGTCCGGGCGACGCCGAGCTGCTGACTCTGCGGGGCGCGGCGGCGCTCGCCAAGGCCGACGTCGTCGTCAACCTGCGCGAGCCCGGCCCCGAGCTGGCCAAGCACCGCGAGGCGCTGCTGCGGCACTGCCCCGAGGACGTCTCCGTGATCGACCCGGCCGAGTGCGGCGGCGAGATGGACGCCGTGGCCGTGGGGCACGCACGCGAGGGCAAGCGGGTGGTGCGGCTCTACAGCGGGGACCCGCTGCTGGGCTGCCGCGGCGCGGACCTCGCGGCCGCCTGCCGCCAGGCCGGGATCGAGTACGAGATCGTTCCGGGGCTCTCCGCCGCCACCGCCGTGCCCGCCTTCGCCGGCGTCCCGCTGCTGCCCGAGGACGTCAGCGAGGCCCGCATCGTCGACGGGCGCGACAGCGACCTCGACTGGGAGCGCCTCGCCCACGGCGACGCCAGCCTCGTGGTGATGTTCCCCGATGCGCCCGACGGCGCCGACGCGCGCCACAGCGGGCCCGGGATCGAGCGGCTGTGCAAGACGCTCATCGCCGCAGGCAAGCCCGCGAGCACCCCGGCCGCGGTCGTGCGCATGGGCTCCACGACGGAGCAGACCACCGTCTCCTCGACGCTGCAGCGGCTGACCGCCGACCTCAAGGCCGCCGACGCCAAGGGCCACAACGTCACCGCCCCCGCGCTGTTCCTGATGGGCAAGGGCGTGACCGGCGACAAGGAGCCCTCCTGGTTCGAGGGCCGCCCGCTCTTCGGCTGGCGGGTGCTGGTGCCGCGCACCAGGGAGCAGGCCTCCGGGCTGGCGGACCAGCTGCGCGGTTTCGGCGCGGTTCCCGAGTCGGTGCCCACCATCTCGGTGGAGCCGCCGCGCACGCCCCAGCAGATGGAGCGCGCGGTGCGCGGCCTGGTCACCGGCCGCTACCAGTGGGTGGCGTTCACCTCGGTCAACGCCGTCAAGGCCATCAAGGAGCGCTTCGAGGAGTACGGCCTCGACGCCCGCGCCTTCGCCGGGGTCAAGGTGGCCGCCGTCGGCGAGCAGACCGCGGCGGCGCTGCGCGAGTTCGGCATCCAGCCCGACCTCACGCCGCCGCCGGAGAGCCAGTCCGGCGCCGGACTGGTCGAGGTGTGGCCGCCCTACGACGCCGAGCTCGACCCGATCGAGCGGGTGCTGCTGCCGCGCGCCGACATCGCCACCGAGACCCTGTCGTCGGGGCTGAGCGGCCTCGGCTGGGAGGTCGACGACGTCACCGCCTACCGGACCGTGCGCGCCGCGCCCCCGCCCGCCCCGGTCCGCGAGGCGATCAAGGGCGGCGGCTTCGACGCGGTGCTGTTCACGTCCTCATCGACCGTTCGCAACCTCGTCGGCATCGCCGGCAAGCCGCACAACACCACGGTGATCGCCGTTATCGGCCCCGAGACCGCCAAGACCGCCCGCGAGTTCGGGCTGCGCGTGGACGTCACGGCGCCGAAAGCCTCGGTTTCGGCCCTCGCGGAGGCGCTGGCGGAGTACGGTGCGGCACAGCGAGCCGAAGCCGTCGCGGCGGGTAAGCCCGCTCTCAAGCCCAGCCAGAAGCGCCGCGGTCGGCGCCGCAAGACCGTGTGACCAGGGAGCCCAGGATGAACGCCCAGTACCCGGCGGCGCGCCCGCGCCGCCTGCGCCGCACCCCGGCCCTGCGCCGGCTGGTCGCCGAGACCCGCGTGCGGCCCGAGGAACTCATCCTGCCGATGTTCGTCAAGGAGGGCATCAGCGAGCCCAACCCCGTCTCGTCCATGCCGGGCGTCGTGCAGCACACCCGCGACAGCGCGCGCAAGGCGGCGCGTGAGGCCGCCGAGGCCGGCGTCGGCGGAATCATCCTGTTCGGCATCCCCGAGTTCAAGGACGAGCGCGGCTCGGCCGCCGACGACCCCGGGGGCGTGGTGCAGCGGTCGCTGCGCGACCTCTCCTCCGACCTCGGCGGCGACGTCGTCGTCATGGCGGACCTGTGCCTGGACGAGTACACCTCGCACGGGCACTGCGGGCTGCTCACCCCCTCCGGCGAGGTCGACAACGACGCCACCCTGGAGCGCTACGCCGCCGTCGCGGTGGCGCAGGCCGCCGCCGGCGTGGACGTCGTGGGCCCCAGCGGGATGATGGACGGCCAGGTGGCCGCCATCCGCGCGGCGCTGGACGGCGCCGGCTACACCGACGTCGCGATCCTCGCCTACGCCGCCAAGTACGCCTCGGCGTTCTACGGACCGTTCCGCGAGGCGGCCGAGGGCGCGCCGCGGTTCGGCGACCGCAACGCCTACCAGCAGGACCCCGCCAACGCCCGCGAGGCGCTGCGCGAGGTGGAGCTGGACATCGCGGAAGGCGCCGACATGGTCATGGTCAAACCCGGGCTGGCCTACCTGGACATCGTCGCCGCGGTGGCCGGGCGGGTGGACGTACCGGTGTCGGCCTACCAGGTCAGCGGCGAGTACGCGATGATCGAGGCGGCCGTCGAGAAGGGCTGGCTGGACCGCGAGCGGGTGATCCTGGAGACGCTGCTCTCCTATCGCCGCGCAGGCGCCGGGCAGATCCTGACCTACTGGGCGACCGAGGCCGCACGATTGCTCCGCTGAGCGGGGGACACACCGTTTCCCCCGGATCGCGGTCGAGGCCGGGGATGCGGGAGGCACCACTGGAATCGACCGGCGATCAGGCGAACGGGGAGCAATCGTGGCGGAGGTCCTGCAGCGGCGTAGACGCCGGCGCTCGTCGGACGGCATGCTCAGCGCGGCGCTGAGCTACGCGGCCCTGGGATGGCCGGTGTGCCGCGGCGCGGCGCCCTCGGGGGCGGGCGGGCGCGCCTGCGGCTGCGACCGCGTGGGCTGCCCGGACCCCGGAGCGCACCCGGTCTCGGCGACGTGGGGCCTGGAGGCCACCACCGATCCCGAGGTCATCACCCGGTGGTGGAGCGCCGCGAGCGGCGCCAACGTCATCCTGCCCACCGGCCGGGTCTTCGACGTGTTCGACGTGCCGGCGGGCGCGGGCGTCATGGCGCTGGCCCGGATGGGGCGCGCGGGGGTGCAGGCGGGGCCGGTGGCCGCCGTCGACGCCCAGCGCTACCTGTTCTTCGTGGCCACGCGCTCGCCCGCCGACGAGGACGAGTGGTGGTCCTGCCACCTGGACTGCGTACCGGAGAGCATCGAGGAGACCCCCGGGCTGCGCTGGCACTGCCGCGACAGCTACGTGCTGGGCGCCCCCTCGCTGCTCCCCTCGGGCAACCCCGTCGCCTGGATCCGCGCCCCGGAGACCGGGGACGCCTCCGGCGCACCGGCCCTTCCCGACCCCATTGTCGTGCTGGACGTCCTCTCCGACGCCTGCGAGGAGTTCGTGCCGTCCTAGGCGGGCCGGTGCGCAGTGCGGCGGCCCCCTACCGGACCCCGGACGGTCACGTGTCGAGGAACCCCAGCAGCGCGTCGTTGACCTCGGCGGTGTGCGTGGTCAGCAGCCCGTGCGGGGCGCCCTCGATCTCGACGTAGCGCGCGTGGGGCAGCGCCTGGGCGAAGCGGCGCCCGGTGGCGTCGATGGGCAGGGTGCGGTCGGCCGTGCCGTGGACGATCAGGGCGGGCACGTCGATGCGCGGGATGTCGGCGCGGAAGTCGGTGGGCCAGCTGAGGGGAGCGGCGGCCGAGGCGATGGGCCCGGAGCCGGCCGCGACGTTCCACGCGTTGCGGACGGCCTCTTCGCTGACCCGGGTGCCGAGGTTCTCGTCGAGGTTGAAGAAGTCCTGGTAGAAGCCGGTGAAGAAGGCGTAGCGGTCCTCCTTGACCGAGGCGGAGACGCCCTCGAAGAAGGACATGGGTGCCGCGCCGTCGGGGTTGTCCTCGGTGATCGCCAGGAACGGTTCGAGAGAGGCCAGGAAGGCGGCCTTGGCGACGCGTGCGGAGCCGTAGGAGGACAGGTAGCGGGCGACCTCTCCGGTCCCCATCGAGAAGCCGACCAGGACCGCGCCGCGCAGGTCGAGGGTCTCCATGATCGTGTTCAGGTCGGCCGCGAAGGTGTCGTAGTCGTAGCCGGTCGAGGGTTGGCCGGACCTGCCGAAGCCGCGCCGGTCATAGGTGAGGACCCGGTACCCGGCGTCCAGCAGGGCCGGTACCTGCCCCTCCCAGGAGTTGCCGTCCAGCGGGAAGCCGTGGATCAGCACCACCGGCCGACCGGACCCCTTGTCCTCGTAGTGCAGTTCGATGTCCGCGCTGTTCTCGCTGCCGACCTTGATGCGTCCCATGGTGACCGCCCTTCCGGGGTGTGCGGCGTGCTCACTCCAGGAATACAGCACCAGGCACCCGGTCGCCCGGACGGCTCGCTGCCGCACGGCGGGCGGAGTGCAGGCGGCGCCGGAGACCGGCGGGACGCGGCGCCCACGCGCGGCCCCCGGTGCGGCGACGGGGCCGAGCGGCCGGAGGGCGCGCCGCTGCGGCCGCTCGGCCGTCAGTCGCCGTGCCGGCGGTCGACCTCGTCGGCGAACGCCGCCATGGACGGGAACTCGGCGTCGTAGCGCCACTCGTCGGTGGGCTCCGGTGTGGCTCCCCAACCGGGACGGCCGTGGCGCCGGTTGATCCACACCGACGCCAGCCCCCGGCGGCGGGCCGGCACGTGGTCGTGGAAGAGGCTCTGCGCCACGTGCAGGAGCCGGTCGCGCCCGCAGCCGAGCTCGTCCAGCACCGCGTCCAGCGCCTCGAAGTGGGGGTCGGCGGGCTTGTAGGCGCCCACGTCCTCGGCCGTGACGATCCGGGTGAAGCCGCCCCGCAGGTGCGCGTCGCTGCCGGCGAACCCGTCGCGGTGCACGTTGCTCACGATCACCAGGTCGTAGTGGCGGCGCAGCCGCGCCAGCGCCTCGGCCGAATCGGGGAAGGCGGGCCAGTCGCCGACGGAGCCGCCGAGCCGACGGGCCCAGTCGCGGCCCACCTCGGCGCCCGCGGAGGAGCCCGTACGCACGAACGCCTCGGCGAGCACGTCGGGGTAGAGCCACGCCGGGTGCTCGCGCATCACCGCCGCCTCGTGGCCGGCGTAGGTCTCCAGCAGCGCCTCACCGCTGTGGGCCAGCCCCTGCTCGCGGGCCCAGTCCACCAGGACGGCGCCGATGCCCTGCTCCCAGTCGATGAGGGTGCCGTAGCAGTCGAAGCTCAGGACGCGGAACGCGGTCAGGTCGAGGGTCATCTCATTCCTTCGGGTCGGCGGATTCGGCGGCGGCGGCCTCCTCGGTCCGAGGGGCGCCGCGGTCGGGCACGGCGAGGCTGACCGCGACCAGCGTGGCCAGCGAAACGGGCAGGGAGACGAGCACCGAGTTCACGTTGTAGGGCTGTCCCAGCTGCTCCCAGACGATGGTGACGCCGGTGCTGAGCAGCATGGCGGTCAGCGCGCCCCACTTGCTGGCGCGCCGCCACAGGAAGATCGCCAGGACGGGCGGGGCGAGGGCGACGCCGTAGACGGTGTAGGAGTACATCTGCAGCTCCAGCACCGTCGGGAAGAACCGGCCGAGCACATAGGCCACGGCCCCGATGCCCAGCACGGCCAGGCGGTGGACCATCAGCCGCCGCCGGTCGTCCATCTCCACGCCGAACAGCCGCCGGGTCACGTCGTAGACCACGTTTCCGGCGCCGGAGAGCAGGAACGAGGACCCGGTGGTGATGATGAAGGCCAGCGCGCCGGCCAGCAGCAGGCCGCCCATGACGACGGGCAGGTACCCCTCGCCGGCGAGCGACAGCACCGCGGAGTCCGGCTCGATGTCGGGCATCAGGACGAACGCCGCCGAACCCAGCAGCGCGACCGGCACCGTCACCAGGAAGCTGGACAGGAAGAACCCGCCGGTTGACCTGCGCGCCTCGGCGCCGTCGCGGGCGGCGCCGAGCCGCTGGTACATGTTCTGGTCGGCGAGGATCAGCAGGAACAGCGGCAGGAAGTAGCCGAGCAGCTGCAGCGCGCTCAGCCCCCCGCTGAAGGTCCGGTAGCCGTCGGGCAGGTTCCGCCAGTACTCGCCGACCCCGCCGAGGTCCGTGCCGAGCACCAGCGGCAGTGCGGCGAGCAGGCACGCCACGATGACCAGTGCGGACAGGAAGTCGCTCCAGGCGACCGATTTCAGGCCGCCGCCCACCGCCAGGAAGGTCACCAGCAGCGCCACGACGACGGCGCCCTGCTCGGGCGATAGCGGCGTGATCACGCTGATGATCTGGCCGCCGCCGGTGAACTGGTAGGCGGTGATGCCGGTGTAGGCGAGTACGGTGATGACGGCCGCGATCATCCGGACCGCTACGCCGTAGCGGCGTTCCAGCAGTTCGGGGACGGTGTAGGTCGCGCCTTGGCGGATACGGCGCGCAAGGCCGTAGAGCACCGCGATCCCCACCGGCGTGCCCGCGAGGAAGAAGATCGAGGCGAGAGGGCCGTAGCTGTAGGCGAAGCTCGCACCGCCGATGATCGTGCCCGAGCCCACCCAGGTGGCCAGCAGCGTGCCGATCATGACCGGCCGCGGCAGGTTCCGGCCGGCGAAGACGAAGTCGTCGCCGGTGGAGACCTCTTTGGAACGGGTGAACCAGGCGCCGATGCCCACCATCAGGAGCAGGTAGAGCACGAGAACGAGCACATGGGTCGTCTGCATGGACGCCTCCGGGGCGGTCGATGGACGGCCGGCGGGCGCGGGACCCGGGTGGCCAGGGGGAACCCGTCGTCGGGGTGGGGCTATGAAACCCGCTCTGACCACCAGAACGCAATAGTTATTGCAGACGATCTTCGGTATCGGGGAAGAGGCCGTAGCGCGACCAGAGCCGCTCCACCCCGTCGCTCCAGTCCGCGGCGGCCGCCGGATCGCAGGCCACAAGGGCGGCGACGACCGACTGCACGACCGTGGTGGCGGCCACGAGCGAGGGGAACATGCTGGCGCCTTCGCTGGGCATCGCCACCAGCTCGTCGGCGAGTTCGGTCAGGTCCTCGCGGACCTGGTCGCTGACCAGGACGACCGAGACCCCCGCTTCGGCCGCCACCTGCATGGCCTGCAGCAGCTCGTGCGGAGTGCGCCAGAGCTGGAAGACCACGAGGCAGTCGCCCCGCCGCAGCAGGGAGACCGCGTTGAACAGGGCGGTGCCCCCGATCCGGTGCAGCCGGACGTCGTGGCCGATGGTCTGCGCGAGGTGGGAGAGCTGCAGGCCGGGCGCCCCGAAGCTGCCCGAGCCCAGGACCAGCGTCGTGCCCGCTCGGTGGATGAGCCGGGCCACCCGCTCGATCTGCTCCTCGTCCAGCAGCCGCGCGAGGTCCTGCAGGTTGTGCAGGTCCCGCCGCAGCGTCGACCACGCCGGCCCCTGCCCGGCGTCCTGGTTGTGCTCGCTGAGGACCTCCGAGGCCGACAGGCCCGAGAGGTAGCGCGACCGGATCTCCGACCGCAGCGCCGGCCAGCCGCTGAAGCCCAGCTGCTGAGCGGTGCGCACCACCGTCGCGACGTTGACCTCGGCCGCGTCGGCCGCAGCCGAGGTGCTGGCATAGGACATCTGCCGGGGCTGGGTGGCGATCGCCGCGAGCACCCGCCGGGCGCCGGCGGCGGGCCGCCTGCCTTCCAGGCGCGACGTCAGCCAGGCGGGCAGCGCCTGCCGGCGGGGCCCTCCCGCCCCGTTCTCCCCGCTACTCATTTCCACCATGTTGCAACAACTATTGCATTGCCGGGCGGCTCTTGGCAGGATGCGGACAGCCGGGAGCCCGGCAGGGCTGCGGGAAGGGAGCTCATGACTTCGAACACTCTCATCATCCGTGGCGGCGTGGTGTGCGACGCCGCCACAGGCGAGGCGCGCGGAGCCGACGTGCTGGTGCACGAGGGCCGCGTCCGGGAAGTGGGGAGCGCGCTCCGGGCGCCGGATTCGGCCGACGAGATCGACGCCGCCGGGCGGCACCTGGTCCCCGGCCTCGTCGACGCCCACGTGCACACCACCGCCGCAAGCGCCGACCTCGGGGGAGTCGCAGAGCAGTCCCCATACTACGTCGCGGCCCACACGAGCCGTATCCTGCGCCGGATGCTGGACCGCGGGTTCACGACCGTGCGCGACGTCGGCGGCGCCGACCACGGTGTGGCCGCGGCCGTCGCCGAAGGCCTCTGGGCCGGGCCGCGGGTGGTCTTCGGCGGCAAGGCCCTGTCGCCGACCGGCGGGCACGCCGACCTGCGCAGCGCCGGTCGGCAGGTGCTGGACGACCACGCCTGCTGCCCGACCGTGGGCCTGGTCTGCGACGGAGTCTCCGAGGTGCGCCGCGGCGCCCGGCACCAGCTGCGCACCGGGGCCCACCACATCAAGCTCATGCTCTCCGGCGGCGTCGCCTCGCCCACCGACCGGGTGGACTCGCTGCAGTTCTCGGCGGAGGAGGTCCGGGCCGCCGTCGAGGAGGCGGGCAACGCCAACCGCTACGTCACCGGGCACGCCTACACGGCCGGCGCGGTGAACCGCGCCCTGGAGCTCGGCGTCCGCTGCATCGAACACGGCAACCTCATCGACGACTCCAGCGTGCGCGGCTTCGTCGAGCACGGCGCCTTCCTGGTGCCCACGCTGGTGACCTACGAGTACCTGCACCGCGAGGGCGCGGCCGCGGGCCTGCCGCCCGCCGGCCAGGCCAAGGTGGGCGACGTGCTCGACGCCGGACTGCACGCCCTGGAGCTGGCCTGGAGGGGCGGCGTCCGCCTGGTCTTCGGCACGGACCTGCTGGGCAGCATGCACTCCCACCAGAGCGAGGAGTTCAGCATCCGCGGCCGGGTCCAGCCCGCCCACGAGGTGCTGCGTTCGGCGACGGTGACCGCCGCCGAGCTGCTGGGCCGCGAGGGCGAGCTGGGCACGATCGCGCCGGGCGCCGTCGCCGACATCCTGCTCGTGGACGGCGACCCGCTGGCCGACGCGGCGGTCCTGGCCGAGCCCGAGCGCCACCTGCGCGCCGTGCTGCAGGGCGGCGCGGTCGTCGCGGGGCGGCCCTGAGATGGCGCCCGCTCTGGTGCTCCGCGACGGCCGGGTGTGGGACGGCGTCTCGGCCGAGGCGCGCCCCGCCGACGTGGTGTGCGCAGACGGCCTGGTGCGCGAGGTCGCCGAACCGGGCACGGCGCGGGCCGGTGCCGACGACATCAGCGTGGACCTGGCGGGCGCCACGGTGCTGCCCGGCCTGGTCGACTCCCACGTGCACCTGGTGTGGGACGGCAGCACCGACCCGGTCGCGCACGTCGCCCAGGACGGCGAGCAGCTCACCGCCGTCCGGGCGGCCGAGCACGCCCGCGCCTACCTGCCCGCCGGGATCACCACCGTCCGCGACCTCGGCGGCGACTGGGACATCGCGATCACGCTCGCCGCGGCCGTGGACCGGGGCCACCTCGACGGGCCCGCGATCGTGGCCGCCGGCCAGACGGTGATCATGACCGGCGGCCACGACCCGTTCTGGGGAATCCCCTGCGACGGTCCGGACGCCGTGGTCCGCGGTGTCCGCGGCCAGGTCGCCAAGGGCGCCGGGGTGATCAAGACCGCGGCCACCGGCGGCGTCTACGGCCGGTCCCACGGCGAGGAGGTCGGCGCCAGCGAGCTGACCTACGAGGAGTTGGCCGCCCTGGCCGGGGAGGCGCACCGCCGCGGGCGCCGGGTGGCCGCCCACGCGCTCGGCGAGGACGGGGTGCGCAACGCGGTCCGGGCGGGGATCGACACCGTCGAGCACGGCGTCTTCCTGGCCGAGGACGTGGTCGAGGAGATGGTGCGCCGGGGAACGGTGCTGTGCCCCACCGCGGAGGTGTACCGGCGGATGGCCGACGGCCGGGCGCCCGGCTACGCGGTGCGCAAGGCGCGCGAGGTGGTCGAGGCGCACCGGCGCAGCGTCGCCCTCGCGATCGAGGCGGGCGTTGCGGTCATCGCCGGGACCGACGCCGGCGCGCCGGGCATGGCCCACCCGAGTCTCGTCGACGAGATCACGACGCTGCGGGACTACGGCCTGAGCCCGCTGCAGGCGCTGAAGGCGGCGACGTCGGCGGCGGCCGACGCGCTCGGGATGCCCGGCGCCGGCCGCGTGCGTCCGGGCTCCCCGGCCGACCTGGTCCTCGTGGACGGCGACCCCTTCGCCGACCCCGGCCTGCTGCGCAGCCCGTGGGGGGTGGTGCGCCGCCAGTCGCTGCGGTGGACCTGACCCGGGCCCGTCGCCCATCGGGGAGCGCCGAGACCGCCGGCGCCGGTGCCGGTGCTGCAGGCCGGCGGCCGGGGTGCACAGGGGCCGCCCGGTCCGCCGTCGGTGCCGCGGGGCCGCACGAGAGCGGCCCGGCGGTCCTGCGCAATCACCCGCCGCGCGCCGCGCGCACGGAGCGGCGGAGCTCCGCGGCCAGTTCGGCCCAGGTGGCCGCCTGCCGGGCCCAGTCCGGGATCGCGCGGGGGTCCTCCGTGCCGCCTCCGCCGGTGAACAGGTAGCGGTAGGGCACGTTTTCCAGGTGGCGCAGCACGTCGATCCGGTCGTCGACGAAGTGCGTGATGCCCAGCCGCTCGCACACGGGCGCCTTGTCCGCGCGCTCGGGGACGAAGTGCAGGCGGTCGCCGGTGATGCCGGTGCGCTCGGTGAAGCCGTGCAGGTCCAGCCAGCGCCGGGTGCGGTCGGCGGTGGCGGGCTTGGCCTTGGACACCAGGTAGACGCGGTCGCGGAACGCGTCCCGCGCCAGTCCGGCGAGCGCGTCGAACACGCCGGGGACGGCCGGGGTGAGCATGGGCGTCTCGCCGAAGAACGAGGTGTCGTGGTCGTCGGCGGTCCGGTGGATGACCACCCCGCCGATGTCGACGCCCAGGACCGGCGGGCGCTCCGCGCCGCCCGCCCCGACCGATCGCCGCCTGTGCGCTTCCACCGTCCCCCTCGCCCGCTGCCGTGGCCCGGCCGCCCTCCGCGTGTGCCGCTACGCCGGCACGTCGAGCTTCTCCTCACTGATCACGATGCCGTCGTCGTCGCTGTAGAGCCAGGTCTCCGGCGCGAAGACGACGTTGCCGAAGGCGACGGGGGAGTCGAGCGCCCCGGCCCCGGTCTTGGCGGACTTGCGCGGGTTGGAGCCCAGCGCCTTGATCCCCAGCTCCAGGCGGCCCAGTTCGGCGACGTCGCGCACGGCCCCGTTGATCACGACGCCCGCCCAGCCGTTCTCCTGCGCGGACTTGGCGATGAGGTCGCCCATCAGCGCCGCACGCAGCGAGCCGCCGCCGTCGACCACCAGCACCCAGCCCTCGCCGGGCTGGCCGAGCTGCTCCTTGACCAGCGCGTTGTCCTCGTGGCACTTGATCGTGGCGATCGGCCCGTGGAAGGCGCTGCGAGCACCGAACTGGCGGAACTGCGTCTCGCAGCTGGCCAGCGCGTCGCCGTGCGCGTCGATCAGGTCGGCGGTGGCGAAGACCTCGGTCATAGGGCGCTTCCTTCGCAGTCGGTGTGCCGTGCCGTCACAACCTACTGATACCGCGCCGAGGGCCGGAAACGCGGGGCGCGACCGGCGTCGGCCCCCGCGTGTCCGCGACCCGCGGGTGCCGCGACTACAGCAGGTGGGCGCGCAGCACATCCGACAGCTCGGTGCGCTCGGCGCACGCCTCGAACCGGAACGACGCCGCGAGGGCGCGGGCCTCGTCCGGCGAGACGCCGGCGAAGGCGCGGTCGAACCGCTCGACCAGCGGCTCCGCCAGCAGGATGTGCCGGACGAGCCCGGCGATGTACTGCCTGCGCCCCCACGGGTAGGGCTCGAAGCCGGGGAACTCCCGGTCGAACAGGTCGTCGATCGGGT
This sequence comes from Streptomonospora halophila, assembly GCF_039542725.1. Lineage (NCBI taxonomy): Bacteria > Bacillati > Actinomycetota > Actinomycetes > Streptosporangiales > Nocardiopsidaceae > Streptomonospora > Streptomonospora halophila. Next base: position 60,264 of record NZ_BAABIK010000009.1, read on the forward strand.
CCAGGACCGAGCGCACCCCGGCGTCGGAGCCGCCCCAGGAGTCGGTGCCCAGCCTGTGCTTGGCCTCCAGCACGTCGCCGATGCGGCGCAGATAGGGGCTGTCGGCGCGGGCGTGGACCAGGCCCTGCAGCCCGATGTCCTTGTAGGTCCACAGCGACCAGCTCGCGCCGTGCTCGCGGTAGATGTCGAGCTGGTCGGCCAGCAGCGCGAGCCGCCACTCCTCCAGAGGCCTCTCGACCGGGTAGACCGGGCCGAACTCGCCGATCCAGACGGGGGTGCCGGTGCGCCGCATGTACTCGGTGCGGCGCAGGAAGGTGCGCTCCAGCACCGAGCGGTCGAAGTACTCTCCGCGCGTGACTCCGGGGTAGCCGGTCCCGCTCGCGATGCCGGGCAGGGCGTAGTCGTGCGTGGAGTAGACGGCGTTGGGCAGCGGCTCGGCGAAGGCGCTGAAGTCGGTCGCGTAGCGGTTGCCGTCCAGGAACAGGATGTGCCGGGGGTCGACGGCCCGGATCGCGCGCTCCACGCGGGCGTAGAAGGGCGCGATCAGCTCGCCGGTGGGGTCGGCGGGCTCGTTCGCGGGGTTGTATCCGGCGACCTCGGGGCGGTCGCGGTAGCGCTCGGCGATCGCCTCCCACAGGTGCACCGCGCGGTCCTGGAAGTGGCGGTGCTGCCAGAACGCCGCGACGTGGGTGGGGTTGTCGCTGTGCCAGTGCTGGTTCTGGCATCCGGGCAGCGCGTGCAGGTCGATGATCGACCACAGGCCGTGCCGGGCCAGCGCGTCGACCGCCCGGTCGAGGCGGGCGAAGCCCTCCTCCTTCAGCTCGAAGGGGTGCAGATCGTCCTCGAAGTGCCGGTAGTTCACCGGGATGCGCGCCGAGTCGAACCCGAGCGAGGCCAGGTGCGCCGCGTCGGACTCGGTGAAGAACCCGTCGAGGAACTCGTCGAGGAAGCGCGTGCAGCCCTCCTCGCCCAGCGCGGAGCGCAGAGCGGCGCGCAGGTGCTGCTCGGTTCCGGGATAGCCGGCGATGAAGTTCTCCATGTTCAGCCAGCCGCCGATGCCGACGCCGTGCAGCGTCACCGTCGAGCCCTGCGGGTCGGCGAAGCGGGACCCGTCGACCCGCAGCCAGGGCAGTGTCGCCATACCGTCCTCCCGTCGGTAACCGGTTACCCTAACGTAGGCCGCGCACCGCGCTTTCGTCCACGGTTGTGGGAGAGGAAGCGGCGCGGAGACGGCCGAGACCGACCTATCCCGGAGGTGGCACGCGGTGCCTGTGACGATGCGCGACGTTGCCCGGCACGCCGGGGTGTCGGTCAAGACCGTCTCGAACGTGGTCAACGACTTCCCGCACGTGAGCCCGTCGACGAGGGAGCGGGTGCTGGCCTCGATCTCCGTGCTGGGCTACCGCATGAACTTCTCGGCGCGGAACCTGAGCCTGGGCCGGACCGGGATGATCACTCTCGCGGTGCCGGAACTGCGGCTGCCCTACTTCTCCGAGCTCTCCGACGAGGTGATCGTCGCGGCGGCCGAGCGCGGCTACACGGTGCTGGTCGAACGCACCGGCGGGGTGCGCGAGCGCGAGCTGGAGGTGCTGACCAGCGACCGCCGCCGGATGACCGACGGGCTGATCTTCTCGCCGCTGGGCCTGCGCCCCTCCGACGCACACCGGCTGGAGGTGGACTACCCGCTGGTGCTGCTGGGCGAGCGGGCGCTGCACGGCAGCGTGCACCACGTGGCGATGGGCAACGTCGCCGGCGCGCGGGCGGTCGGCGAGCACCTGCTGGAGCGCGGGCGCCGGCGCATCGCCGTCGTGGGCTCCTACGACACGCGCGGCGCCGGTGCCGGGTCCCTGCGGACGCAGGGGTTCACGCGGGCGCTCGCCGACGCCGGGATCGAGCACGATCCGCGGCGCACCGGCGAGGCACTGGAGTGGACGCGCACCACGGGGGCCGAGGCCATGCGCCGCGTGCTCGACCGGGGCGTCGGGGTGGACGCCGTCTACGGGCTCAACGACGTCCTTGCGCTGGGCGCGATGCGGGTGCTGTACGAGCGGGGGCTGCGGGTGCCCGAGGACGTCGCGGTCGCCGGGTTCGACGACATCGAGGAGGGCGGTTTCTCCTGCCCGAGCCTGACGACGGTGCAGCCCGGGCGGCCCGAGATCGCGCGTACCGCCGTATGGCTGCTGGTGGACCGCATCGCCCGCGGCGCGCCCGCGGGGCCGGGCGGCCGCGAGCTGGTCGTCGCACCCGAACTGGTCGTGCGCGAGTCGACCGGCGGCGCCGGCGAGCCGGCCTGAGCCTTCCGAGAAGGGACGGATCGGGGGATTGACCTCGGGCTGTCTCCGTGCTCCAATTTTCACCGGTGTAAATGTGTGTTCCACACCACAGCGCGCCGGCCGCCGCCTGCGGCGGGCGGGGGCGCGGTGCGGGACGCGCCTCGCACTCTCGGCGACCGCAACGGCCTGACGAGGGAGTACAGCTCATGCGGCAATCATCAGCCACCGGCGGGCGGGCCACCCGCCGCCGGACGACCTTCAGCCTGGCGGCGGCCCTGACGGGCACCGCCATGCTCGCCACGGCCTGCGGGGGCGGCTCGGAGACGGACGGAAAGGTGACCCTGCGGTTCTCGTGGTGGGGCAGCGAGGAACGGGCGCAGATCACCAACAAGGCGGTCGACGCCTTCGAGAAGGCGAACCCGGACATCACGGTCGAGACGGAGTCGATCGACTTCGAGTCCTACTTCGACCGGCTGTCCACCTCGGTCGCGGCGGGCGACGAGCCCGACGTGATCACCATGGGCGGCGCCTACCCGCGCGAGTACGCCGAGCGCGGCGTCCTGCTCGACCTCGCCGAGGTCTCCGAGCAGCTGGACCTCGGCGCGCTCGACGAGAAAGCGCTGTCCAACGGCGAGTTCGACGGAAGCGCCTACGGCGTGCCGACGGGCGTGAACACGTTCGCGGTGGTCGCCAACCCGGCGGTGTTCGAGGAGGCCGGGGTCGAGCTCCCCGACGACGACGCATGGAGCTGGGAGGACTACGCCGAGATCGCCGGCGAGGTGTCCGAGGGCACCCCCGGCGACGTCTACGGCTCCGAGGACCCGACCCAGCCAGACACCCTGGACCTCTACGCCAACCAGCGCACCGGTCTCGGCCTCTACGCCCCCGGGGGCGGGGTCGCCGTCGAGCGGGGCACGGTGAACGACTGGTTCGAGCTGACCACCGCGCTGGAGGAGGCGGGCGCCACACCATCGGCCAGCATGACCGCCGAGCTCGCCGCCCAGGCGGCGCCCGAGCAGACCCTGATGGGCCGGGGCAAGGCGGGCATGAAGCTCGCCTGGTCCAACCAGCTCGCCGCCTTCCGCGAGGCCTCCGGCGACGACCTCGTGCTGCTGCGCGCACCCGGCGAGACCACCTCCGCCGAGGGCACCGGGATGTGGCTGCAGGCCTCACAGCTCTACACGATCAGCAAGCGCAGCGAGCACCCCGAGGAGGCGGCCGCGCTCGTCGACTTCCTCGTCAACGACCCGCGCGCGGCCGACTTCATCAAGTCCGACCGCGGCATTCCGGCCAACCCCGAGATCCGGGAGCACCTGGAAGGCGACCTGAGCGAGAGCCAGAAGGTCGAGTTCGCGTTCGTCGACCGGATGAGCGGGCTGGTCGACGGCGACTTCGTCATCGGCCCCACGGGCTCGACCGAGTCGGTCGACCTGCTCCAGCGCACCAACGAGGCGGTGCTCTTCGGCCGGCAGTCGCCGTCCCAGGGCGCGAAGCAGTTCGTCACCGAGCTCAGCGATGCGGTCTCGTGACGCGGCCGGGGCTCCGGTCGGCGGCCCGCCCGCGGACGCCGCCGACCGGATCGACCGGCACTCCCTCGTGGCGCGCCACCGGGTCGAGACGGCGGGAATCGATCCCGACTGCGCGCTGTCGGTCGGCAACGGCGAGCTGTGCATGACGGTCGACGCCACGGGCCTGCAGACGTTCCCCGAGCACTACCCGGTCGCCGATCCGGCCGGCGGCGCTCCGGGCACGCTGCTGGGCACCCAGTCCCAATGGGGCTGGCACAGCGCGCCGCCTCCCGAAGGCGCCGATCTCGCCCGGACGGTGCGCCCTTACCGCACCCCGCGAGGAGAGGTCGGCTACGTCGACTCGGGGCCGATCGACGGCTCCGACGACTCCGCGCTCGACGAGGGCGCCCGGTGGCTGCGCGCCAACCCCCACCGCCTGGACCTGGCACGCATCGGGCTGGTGCTGGCCGACGGCGGCGGCCACCGGGCCCCGCGGTCCGCGGAGCTGGCCGGATGCCGCCAGGTCCTGGACCTGTGGACCGGCGTGGTCGCCAGCTCGTTCTCCGCCGGCGACCGGTCGCTGCGCGTACGCACCGCCTGCCATCCCGGCGAGGACACCGTCGCCGTGCGCATCGAGCACACCGCGGGCCCGCCCGGGATCGGCGTCCGCATCGCCTTCCCCTACGGGTCGCAGTCCTGGAGCGCCGCCGCCGACTGGTCGCGCCCCGATGCCCACACCAGCGACGTCGAGCCGCTGCCCGGCGGAGCCCTGGTGCGGCGGCGCTTCGACGGGCGGGGCGAGGCCCTCTACCGCGTGCGCGTGCGGACCTCGCCGGGGGCCGAGGTCACCGCTACCGGCGAGCACGAGGCGGTGGTGTCGACCGCGGCCGGCGCGCTCGACGTGGCGGTGACCCTGGTCGGCGGCGACGGCGGCGACCCGCAGGGCGCGGCGGCCGCGGAGGTGTTCGCGGCGAGCCGGGAGCACTGGCCCCGGTTCTGGAGCCGCGGCGCGGCGCTCGACCTGGCGGGCAGCACCGATCCGCGCGCCGCCGAGCTGGAGCGCCGGACCGTCCTCTCGCAGTACCTCGCGGCGATCCAGTGCGCGGGCTCCCTCCCTCCGCAGGAGACCGGGCTGACCTGCAACAGCTGGCGCGGCAGGTTCCATCTGGAGATGCACTGGTGGCACGCGGCGCACTTCGCGCTGTGGGGCAGGCCCGACCTGCTGAACCGCAGTATGGGCTTCTACCGCAGCATCCTGCCGGCGGCGCAGCGCACGGCCGCCGCGCAGGGCTACCGGGGCGCGCGCTGGCCCAAGCAGGTCGGCCCCGACGGCCGCGAGAGCCCCAGCGGGATCGGCCCGTTCCTGCTCTGGCAGCAGCCGCACGTCATCCACTTCGCCGAACTGCTGCGGCGGGCGGGCGGCGCCGAGCCCGGTGAGCAGGCCGAGCTGGCCGACGTGGTCGAGCAGACCGCGCGCTTCATGGCCGACGTCGCCGAGCCCGCCGCCGACGGGTTCTCCCTGGGCCCGCCGCTGGTCCCGGCCCAGGAGTCCTACGCCGGCATCCGCGACCGCGCCCACGACCCGCCCTTCGAGCTGGCCTACTGGGCCTGGGCGCTGGGGGCGGCCCAGCGGTGGCGGATGTCGGCTGGGGCGGCGCCCGAGCCCTACTGGGACGAGGTGCGCACGCGGATGCGCCGCCCGCTGGTGCGCGGCGGCCGCTACGCCGCGATCGCCGTCGAGCCGTTCACGGTGCGCGCCGACCATCCGTCCATGGTCTACGCGCTCGGCGTCGTGCCCCCGTCCGGCGTCGTCGATCCCGAGACCGTACGGGCCACGCTGCACGACGTGCTTTCGGACTGGGACTGGGAGAGCACCTGGGGCTGGGACTACCCGGCGCTGGCCATGACGGCGACCCGGCTGGGCGAGCCGCACACGGCCGTCGACGCGCTGCTGCGCGACACCCCGAAGAACCGCTACCTGCCCAACGGCCACAACCGCCAGACCGCGAGCCTGCCGCTCTACCTGCCCGGAAACGGCGGGCTGCTGGCCGCCGTGGCGCTGATGGCCGGCGGGTTCGACGGCGACGGCGGCGTACACGCCCCCGGCTTCCCGCGCGACGGGACCTGGGCGGTGCGCCGGGAGGGCTTCGTGCGATCGCCCTGACAACGGCGCCCCCGGCACACCCGCGCCCGGCACCCGGACGCACACGACGCGACACCCGACGCGAAGGAGACACATGACCGAGATCCGCCGGTACGCCGTGGTCGGCACGGGGGCGCGCGCCCGGTTCTTCATCGCCGCGCTGGCCGGCACCTACGCCGGCTCCGCCGAAACGGCCGCCTGGTGCGAACCCAACCCGGCGCGGATGGACGCCGCCGACGCTCTCCTCGCCGAGCACCGGCCGGACGCGCCGGCGCCCGCCCGCTACGCGCCCGCGGAGCTGGAGCGCATGGTCGCCGACCGGCGGATCGACACCGTCGTGGTGACCAGCCCCGACTCGACCCACGCCGAGAACGCCGCCCGCGCCATGCGGGCCGGCGCCGACGTCGTGCTGGAGAAGCCGCTGACCACCTCGGTCGCGGGCTGCCGCGCGATCGCCGAGGCGGCGGCCGAGACGGGCCGCTCCCTGGTGCTGACGTTCAACTACCGCTACTCGCCGCGCAACGCCGCGCTGAAGGAGGTCCTCTCCTCGGGGCGCATCGGCGAGGTGACCTCGGTCCACTTCGAGTGGGCGCTGGACACCATGCACGGCGCCGACTACTTCCGCCGCTGGCACCGGGAGAAGGCGCGCTCGGCCGGGCTCTCCGTGCACAAGGCCGCCCACCACTTCGACCTGGTGAACTGGTGGCTGGCCGACGCGCCCGAGTGGGTCTTCGCGGGCGGCGGCCTGCGCTTCTACGGCGACGCCAACGCCCGCGCACGCGGGCTGGGCGAGCGCCCCGAGCGCGGGACGACCGACCCGCCCAGCACCGACCCCTTCGCCCTCGACCTGCGCGCCGACCCGGTCCTGCGCTCCCTGTACTGGGAGGCCGAGGCCCACGACGGCTACCTGCGCGACCGCGACGTGTTCTCGCCCGGCATCACGATCGAGGACAACGTGTCCGTGCTGGCCGGCTACCGCGGCGGCGCCCTGCTGACCTACTCGCTCAACGCGCATAGCCCATGGGAGGGCTACCGCGTCTGCGTCAACGGCACGGCCGGGCGCGCCGAGCTCGACGTGGTCGAACGCAGCGCCGTGCTGCCCGGCGCCGACGGCCGGTACGTGCTCGACGCCAGCTCGGTCGCCGACACCGCCGACGGCGAGGCCCGCCGCCGGGGCGCGTGGCTGACCGTGCAGCGGCACTGGGAGAAGGCGCAGCCGGTGCCCATCGCCGACGACGGCGACGGCGGCCACGGCGGCGGCGACGCCCTGCTGCTGGAGGACGTGTTCGGCGTCGCCGCGCCCGACCCGCTGGGGCGGCGGGCCGGGCTCGGCGACGGGCTCTCCTCCGTCGCCGTCGGCTTGGCGGCCAACGCCTCGATGGAGTCGGGACTGCCGGTCCGCATCGCCGAGCTCGGGCTGCCCGAGCCGGCCGAGGCCTCCGGCGGCCCGTGGGGGCAGGCGTCGGGGAGGCACCATGTCGGCGATCGGTGAGCTCGCCGCCCTGCGGCGCACCAAAGCCGGCCGCGCCGGGACCAGCCCGGCCGAGCGCGGCGACAACCGGGCGGCGCTGGTGTTCCTCGCCCCGTGGTTCGTCGGCCTGGCGCTGATCACCGTCGGACCGATCACGGCGTCGCTGTACCTGTCGTTCACCGACTACAGCCTGCTGGACGCGCCCGAGTGGACCGGACTGGAGAACTACCGGGCGATGGCCGAGGACCCGCGGCTGTTCACGTCGCTGCGGGTGACCTTCACCTACGTCTTCGTCTCCGTGCCGCTGCAACTGGCCGCTGCGCTGGGGCTCGCCCTGTTCCTCGACCGCGGGCTGCGCGGCCTGCCGATCTACCGCTCGGTGTTCTACCTGCCCTCGCTGCTGGGCGCCAGCGTGGCCGTCGCGATCCTGTGGCGGCGGATCTTCGGCAACACCGGGCTGATCAACCAGCTCCTGGCGCTGTTCGGGATCGACGGCCCCGGGTGGATCGCCCACCCCGACTACGCGCTGGGCACCCTCATCGTGTTCAACGTGTGGACCTTCGGCTCGCCGATGGTGATCTTCCTCGCCGGGCTGCGCCAGATCCCGCGGCACCTCTACGAGGCGTCGGCCATCGACGGCGCCGGGAAGCTGCGCCGGTTCCGCAGCGTCACGGTCCCGCTGCTGACGCCCATCATCTTCTTCAACCTGGTCCTGCAGACCATCTTCGCCTTCCAGGCGTTCACACAGGCCTTCGTCGTCAGCGGAGGCACCGGCGGGCCCATCGACTCGACGCTGTTCTACACGCTGTACCTCTACGAGGAAGGCTTCGCCAACCTGCACATGGGGTACGCGTCGGCGATGGCCTGGCTGCTGCTGGTGATCGTCGCGGGGCTCACCGCGGTCAACTTCCTCGTCTCGAAGTACTGGGTCTTCTACGATGACTGAACACGACCTGCTCGCCACCGACAGCCGGGCCGAGCGCCGCGGCCGGGCTCCGGCGCCCGGCGCGAACGGCCCCTCCTCCGGCGGGGTGCCGAGGCCGCGGGCCGCACTCCGCCGCGCCGACTGGCCCGGGCTGGTGCGGCGCACGGGCAAGCACGCGCTGCTGACCACCGTCGGGCTCGTGATGATCTACCCGCTGCTGTGGATGGCCGCGAGCTCCCTCAAACCCGACGCCCTGATCTTCCGCGACCCCTCGCTGATCCCCAGCGAGGTCGACCTGAGCAACTACACCCTCGGATGGACGGCGCTGGCCCACCCCTTCACCCACTACCTGCTGAACTCGCTGGTGGTGGTGGCCGGAGCCGTGCTGGGCAACCTGGTCTCGTGCTCGATGGCGGGCTACGCGTTCGCCCGGCTGAACTTCCGGGGCCGCAAGCTGTGGTTCGCCGTCATGCTGATGTCGATCATGCTGCCGATCCACGTGGTGATCGTGCCGCAGTATGTCCTGTTCTCCTCTCTGGACTGGATCAACACCTACCTGCCGCTGGTCGTGCCGAAGCTGCTGGCCACCGACGCGTTCTTCATCTTCCTGATGGTGCAGTTCTTCCGCGGGGTCCCGCGCGACCTGACCGAGGCGGCCCACATCGACGGCGCCGGCCACGCCCGGATCTTCCTGCAGGTCATGCTGCCGCTGTCCACCCCCGCCCTGGCCACCACGGCGATCTTCACCTTCATCTGGACCTGGAACGACTTCTTCAGCCAGCTCATCTTCCTCACCGACCCGGAGATGTACACGGTGCCCGTGGCCTTGCGGACGTTCGTCGACTCCACCTCCGACAGCTCGTGGGGCTCGCTGATGGCGATGTCGGTGGTCTCGCTGGTCCCGATCTTCGTGATCTTCCTGTTCGGTCAGCGGTACCTGGTCCGGGGCATCGCGACGACCGGCCTGAAGTAGGCCGCCGAGCGGAGGCGCTCCCGCCCGTGCGCACGCGCCGGGCGGGAGCGCGGCGCACCGGTCCGGGCGGCGCCGGGACCCGGGCGAACCGGCGGGCGCCTCCTGCCACACTTGGGGACGTGGGTACACGAGAGACTTCTGTTGAGCTGTTCCAGCGAGCCGGCGCCGTCGTCCCCGGTGCGGTGAACTCGCCCGTCCGCGCGTTCGGGGCGGTGGGGGGCACGCCGCCGTTCATGGCGTCGGGCGCGGGCCCCTACCTCACCGACGTCGACGGCAACACCTACGTCGACCTCGTCTGCTCCTGGGGTCCGCTGATCCTGGGGCATGCGCACCCCGCCGTCGTCGAGGCGCTGACCGAGGCCGCGGCCAAGGGGACCTCCTACGGCGCCCCCACCGCGGGCGAGGTCGAGCTGGCCGAGGAGATCGCCGCCCGCACCCCGGTCGAGCAGGTCCGGCTGGTCAACTCCGGCACCGAGGCGACCATGTCGGCGATCCGCCTGGCCCGCGCCGCCACCGGCCGCGGCAAGGTCGTCAAGTTCGCCGGCAACTACCACGGGCACGTCGACGCCCTCCTGGCCTCCGCCGGCTCGGGCGTGGCCACCTTCGCCCTGCCGGACTCGCCCGGTGTCACCGGCGCCAGTGCGGCCGACACCGTCGTGCTGCCCTACAACGACATCGCCGCCGTCGAACGGGTGTTCGCCGAGCAGGGTGAGGACATCGCCTGCGTGATCGCCGAAGCCTGCCCCGCCAACATGGGCGTCGTCCCGCCCCGCGACGGCTTCAACGCGCGGCTGAAGGAGATCGCCGCGGCCAACGGCGCGCTGCTGGTGCTGGACGAGGTGCTGACCGGGTTCCGCGTCAGCCGGTCCGGCTGGTACGGCCTGGAGGGCGTGGCCCCCGACCTGGTCACCTACGGCAAGGTCATGGGCGGCGGCCTTCCCGCGGCGGCCTTCGGCGGCCGCGCCGAGCTGATGGAGCTGCTCGCCCCGTCCGGACCCGTCTACCAGGCGGGCACGCTGTCGGGGAACCCGCTGGCCACCGCGGCCGGCCTGGCGACGCTGCGCAACGCCACCGACGACGTGTACGCGCGCATCGACGCCGCCGCCGACCAGGTCGCCTCCGCCGTGGAGCGCGAGCTGAGCGCGGCCGGGGTCGAGCACCGCGTCCAGCGCGGCGGCAGCCTGTTCACCGTCTTCTTCACCGGCGAGGAGGTCACCGACTTCGACGGCGCCCGCGCCCAGCACCTCGACAGGTTCGCCGCCTTCTTCCACGCGATGCTCGACCAGGGCGTCCACCTGCCGCCGGCCGCGTTCGAGGCCTGGTTCCTCTCGGCCGCGCACGACGACACCGCCGTCGAGCGCATTGTCGGCGCGCTGCCCCGGGCGGCGCGGGCCGCCGCCGAGGTCTGAGCGGCGCAGCGACCGGCCCTCGACGGAACCGGGCCGCGGGTCCGGCGCCCCGGGCTCGCGGCGCGCCCGAGGGGCGCCGGCCCGTTCGCGCTCGATAGATTGGTAGTGCGGCGCCGGCGCCGGCGCCGGCGCCGCCGTCGAGGTCGGCGACGCGCGTGCCGTCGGCACTCGGCACGCCGCCGCTCCGTAGCCGCCCGGCGGGCGGTCCGCGTCCCGGGCGAGCCGCCAGCCGCCCGGCGCAGTCCCACGACGATCGGAAGGGAATCGGTCCCCCGCACATGAGTACGACCACCGTTGTCCATCTCCTCAGGCACGGCGAAGTGCACAACCCGGACGGGATCCTCTACGGCCGGCTGCCGGAGTTCCACCTGAGCGAGAACGGCACGGACATGGCCGCACTGGCGGCCGAGTGGTTCACCGGGCGCGACATCGCCGCGCTGTACACCTCGCCGCTCGACCGCGCAAAGGAGACCGCCCGGCCGGTCGCCGACGAGTTCGGGGTGGGCGTCCGGCTCGACGAGCGCCTGATAGAGGCCGGCAACACCTTCCAGGGCATGACACTGTCGTCGCGCTCGGTCCGCGACGTGCAGGTGCTGCGCCGGCTCTACAACCCCTTCCGGCCCTCGTGGGGCGAGCCCTACGCGGGCATCGTGGCCCGCATGGTCGACGTCATCAAGGTGGTGCGCAAGGAGGCGTGGGGGCGCGAGGCGGTCTGCGTCAGCCACCAGCTTCCGATCTGGATGGCGCGGCGGGCGGCCGAGAAGAAGCGGCTCTGGCACCGCCCCGACCGCCGGCAGTGCAACCTGGCCAGCGTGACGTCGCTGACCTTCGAGGACCAGAAGCTGGTCAGCGTGGGCTACGCCGAGCCGGCCGCCGACCTCTACCGCCGCAGCGGCCCCCTGGTCCCGGGCGCCTGAGCCCGCGACGGCGCCGCTTGGGGCGGCGCGCGGCTCGGCGCGGCTACGCCTGCGCGCGGTGCCGGCATCAGGGGCGGCGGCGGGGAATTCGGCGCCCCGCATCCGTGTTCCGGGCCGGGGGAACGGCCGACGAGGGCGGCCGGTGCGCCGACCGCGTTGTGCCAAGCGGTAGGCTGGTCTCTCGGGTGCGGCGTCCTTCATCGGAGCGCGGTCCCGCGCGCCCGTCACTGCGACGGATCCCGCCGCATTCTTCCGCCGGTTCCGCACGCGCGCTGCCTCATGTGCAGCGGGCGGGGCGGGCCGTCGTGTCATCTGGTCCGCTGGCGAGAGGTGAGCCGTATGGGTTCCGTCATCAAGAAGCGCCGCAAGCGCATGGCGAAGAAGAAGCACCGCAAGCTGCTGAAGAGGACCCGGGTCGCGCGCCGCAACAAGAAGTAGCCGGGACGTCAACCAGAGGTCGGTCTCTCCGCGGGCACCGGGCGCTGCGGCGGCGCGGTCGCCGCGGAGACCTCCTTCTCCCGGAGTGAAGTCCCCTCGGAAGCCCCCGTCAGAACCCCTGACCGGTCTTCCGGCGGCGCGGTCCCGGCTCCGGTGCCGGGTCGGCCGCTTTCCGGGGCCGCCGCGCGGCGGCCCATGCGGCGGAGAACGCCGTGCCGGCCTGCCGAGACCGCGACGGTGGAAGCAGGAACCAGCGGGAACCCCCGAGGCAGTACCGCACCGGTCGGTACCGGCGCCGACCGGAGTCCACCGGCTTCAGCCGTGTGGACGAAGTCGATCGTGGAGGCGCGTCCAATGGGCCGCATCGTACTGGTAACAGGAGTCTCCCGCCATCTGGGAGCCCGAGTGGCCGAGACCGTGGCCGCCGACCCCGGCGTCGACCGGGTCGTCGGTGTGGACGCGGCGCCTCCGCGCCATCCGCTGGGCGGGGTCGAGCACGTCTCAGCCGACCTGCACGGCGGCAGCATCGCGCAGACCGTCGTCGACTCCGGTGCCGACACGGTGCTCCACCTGGGGCTGACTCCCGCCGGGAGCGCTCCGGGTGGAGGATCGGCCACCGGCAACGGCAACATCCTGGGCACCATGCAGCTGCTGGCCGGCTGCCAGCGCTCGGAGTCGGTCGCCCGCCTGGTCGTGCGTTCCAGCGCCGCCGTCTACGGCCAGTCCGGCCACGACACGCTGCTGTGCACCGAGGAGCGCGAGGCGCGCAGCATGCCGCGCTCCGCCTACGCGCACAACGCCGCCGAGGTTGAGGAGCACACGGGCGCCCTCGCCCGGCGCCGCCCCGAGCTTTCGGTGGCGGTGCTGCGCTTCGCCAGCTTCATCGGCCCGTCCGTGGACACCCCTCTGACCCGCTACTTCGGGCTGCGGCTGGTGCCGACGGTCCGCGGCTACGACCCGCGCATGCAGTTCATCCACGAGGACGACGGCGTCGAGGCGGTGCACCGGATGGCGCTGAGCGCCAACGCCGGCGTGTTCAACGTGGCGGGGTCGGGATCCCTGCCGCTGTCGCAGTGCCTGCGGCGGGTGGGGCGGCGGCGCTTCGCCATGCCCGAGCGCGGACTGCGCATGCTCGGCGGGCTGGCGCGGCGCGGCGAGTTCGACTACTCGCCCGACCAGCTCCGGCTGCTGTGCTCCGGCCGCGTGGTGGATGCGGGCAAGCTGGAGCGCGAGCTGGGCTGGTCCCCCGCCTACACCTCCAGCGAGGCGTTCGACGCCTACCTGAGCGAGCGAGGCGGGGGCCCGCGCCGGCACGGGGCGGCTCCTCCGCGCCGCCCGCACCGGACCCGCCCGGCGCTGGGGGCCTGAGCGCCGCGCACGCTCGGCCGGGCGCACACCCCTACCGCTCTCGCGCGCTGCGGCGCGGCGCCGCCGTCAGCGGCGTGTGCGGCGGCGCAGAACGGTCACTGCGACGCCTCCGGCCACCGCCCCGGTGAGCGCCGCGGGCACGCCTACGCGCAGGGCGGCGCGGTGCGTGCGGAACTCGTGCACCGGCCAGCCCGCCGCGAGCGCGTGGCCGCGCAGCGCGTCGTCGGGGTTGACCGCGTTGGGGCGGCCCACTGCAGCCAGCAGCGGGAGGTCGTTGCTGGAGTCGCTGTAGGCCGTGCAGTCGTCCAGGTCGACGCCCTCGCGGCGGGCGAGCGCCTCGGCGGCGGCCGCTTTGGCCGGGCCGTGCAGCAGGTCGCCGACCAGTCGGCCGGTGTAGACCCCGTCGACGGTCTCGGCCACCGTGCCCAGCGCGCCGTCCAGTCCGAGCCTGCGCTTGATGATGTCGGCCAGCTCCACCGGCGTGGCGGTGACCAGCCACACGCGCTCGCCGCGAGCGAGGTGGCGGTGGACGAGGCGGCGGGTGCCCTCCCAGATGCGGCCGGCCATCGTGTCGTCGTAGATCTCCTCGCACAGTCCCACGAGGTCGTCGACGTCGTGGCCGGCGACGAAGGCCAGCGCGGCCTCGCGTGCGGCGTTGATCTGCTGGGGCTGCTCGGTTCCGCTGGCCCGGAAGAGCATCTGCCCCCACGCGAAGCGCAGGAGGTCGCGGGTCGTGAAGAGGTCGCGTGCGGCCAGGCCGCGGGCGAAGTGGTAGATCGACGCGCCGCGCATCAGGGTGTTGTCGACGTCGAAGAAGGCGATGGGCGCGCCGGTGCGGTCGGCGCCGGCAGCCGGATCCGCCGGCGCCGGGAGGCTCCGCGCCGCGCCGCTGCGGGCCTCGGCGGCGGCCGCCGCCGAGGCCTCGCCGGCCAGGACGGCACGGCCGCGGTCGGCCCGACGGAGATAACGCCACATGCCTCCGAGCCTAAGACCCCTCCGCGCACGGCCGGACAACCCGGCGGATACCGCTCTGTGTCCGGTGAGGTAACTCACATGTCAAACCGCTGATTCAGTTCAAATACTGGTGAGTAGGGCAAATCGGGCGGAAGAATATGCCCGCGGATTCACGGCAGGGGCCGCGAGTGCACCATCATTAGCGGAATGGTCGAGGTTGGACTGGCATTCGTCTGCGCCCTTGTGGCTTGGAGCGCCAGCGCGGCGCTGATCGCCCGCGGCGCCCGAAGGCCGCGGCTCTTCGCTGCGGCCTGGGGCGCCTCAGCGGTCGTGCTCGGAATCGCGCTGAGCGCGGCCTTCCCCGGTGCGCTGCTCGGCTTCAACGAAGCCACGTTCCGCATCCTGCAGATCGGCATCGGGCACCTGGGTCCGCTGCTGATCGGCTGGGGGGCCGTGGAGTACGCGGTGGGATCGGCGCGGGCGCGCTTCGGCACCCGCCTGGTGGTGACCACCCTGGGCGTCGTGCCGCTGGTGGTGCTCACCATGGACCGGCTTCGCGGCCGGTTCGACAACGACTACCCGGTCATGCGCGAGCACTACGACACCATCCCGGCGCTGGCGCTGGCCCTGGTGCACGTGTTCGCCGCGGTGGCGCTGGTGGCCTGCGCGATCGTGGTGGCCCGGAGGCTCCGCGACCAGCCCCGGCTCTCCCGGCACGAGCTGTCGGTGCTCGCACTGATGGGGCTCGCGGTGCTGCTGGAGGTCGTCGTCAGCCGCTTCGGCCTCGGTATCCTCGGGCAGCTGCTGATGCTCGGTGCTCTTGCGGCCCTGTGGGTGGGCTTCCTGCGGGCCGTCGATCCCCCGCGAGAGCGTCCCAACCGCAGGGCCCGCGGCCGCTCCCGATCGGGCCGCGGCCGCGGCGACGAACGCGGCGACGACGCCGCCGACGATGAGGAGGACGGTGTGTGGGGTAGGCGCCGGCGGCGCGACCGCGACGAGTACGACGACGACTACGACGGCTATGACGGCTACGACGGCTATGACGACGAGCCCTATGACGACCGGGACGCCCGCGGCGCCCCGGCGGGCCGGCAAGCCCCGGCTTCGTCGCGGCAGCAGCGCATCCTCGGCGTCATCACCATCTACACGCTGGCCGACGGCCGCGCCGACGCGTTCGACGAGGCCGCGGACGAGGTCGTCGACCAGGTCGCCCGCAATGAGCCGGACACCCTCCTCTTCGCCTGCCACACGGTGCCCAGCGCGCCGCTGCAGCGGATCGTCTACGCGATCTACCGCGACGAGCTCGCGATGGAGGAGCACGAGCAGCAGCCGCACGTGCTGGAGTTCGGCAGGCGGAGCACGGCGGCGGTGGTCGCCACCAACGTGATCGAGCTCTCGCTCGCGGGCGCCTCCGCGACCGACAACCTAGCCAGCATGCTCATGCCGCGCTAACCTCGTCGTCGTTCGGCCGGTGCCGCCCCTCGGCCCTGCCGACAGGACCGGGCCGGGCGCCTGGGTGCTTCGTCAGAATTCGCTGGGATATCCCCCTCGGGCCCGGAGCGGCGATACGCGTGAAGTACCCTTCGATCAAGTACCGAGCTTTGGGCGCCCTCCGACGCCGCCGTGGCGTGCCCGCCGGCCGGATGTCGGAGCCGGGCGGGGCGCCGGACCCAACAGGAGCGTGCTGGTAGCCCGATGCGAAAGTTCCTCGTCTTTGTGATCTTCGTGCTGATCGTGGTGGCCGTCGCCGACCGCGGCCTGCACTACGCGGCGGAGAGCGAGATCGCCTCGCGTGTCGAGCAGCAGTACGAGATGGCCTCCGAACCCGAGGTCACCATCGGCGGCTTCCCCTTCCTCACGCAGGCCGTCAGCGGCGAGTACGACGAGATCAGGATCGTCACCGGGGCGATCGTCGTCGACAGCGTCCAGCTGGAGCGCGTCAACGTCACGGCGCGCGACGTCACGGCCCCGCTGTCGGATCTGATGACCCAGCCCAGCGTGGTGGCGGGCACCGCCGAGGCGAAGGTGACGCTGCCCTACAGCGAGCTGCAGAAGCGCCTGCCCGAGGGCATCGTGATCGAGAACGAGAACGGAAAGCCGCGCATGTCGGGCGACCTCGCGCTGGGCCAGTACAGCACGCCGGTCTCGGCGGACCTGCAGGTCTCGGTCGAGGACGACTCCATCATGGTCACCCCCTCCGACATCGAGGTCGGCCAGACCGGGCTGGGCGGCATGGACCTCGTCGAGCAGATGCTGTCGCTCCAGGTGCCCGTCCCCGAGATGCCGTTCGGACTCGAGGTGCAGAGCATCGAGGCCCTGCCCAACGGCGTCGAGGTCATGGCGGAGGCGCGCGACGTGGAGCTCGTCGGCACCTCGCCCGCCGCCGGGTAGCCTCGTGGACGCGGGCGCACCGGGCGCCGAGACCCTGGCCGGAGCCGCCGCCCTGGCGGCGGTCCTCGTGCTGGGCACCGCCTTCGGCCTGCTGCGGCGCCGGTTCGACGGGCGCTTCCGCGCCTTCGGCGGCGCCCGCCGGGCGCGCCTCCGGCAGGCGGCGGCGCAGTCGGCATCCGGGGAGGTATCCGGCATGGACGCACGGGCGGCGAGCGGACACCCCGCAGCCGGAGGCGGAGCGGCGCAGGAGCTGACCGAGGTCGACCTGGGCGCCGGGCTCGGCGAGCGCGCGACCCTGGTGCAGTTCTCCACCGCCTTCTGCCAGCCCTGCCGCGCGACCCGGCGCGTGCTCGCCGAGGTCAGCTCCATGGTCGAGGGTGTGGCCCACGTCGAGGTCGACGCCGAGTCGCACCTGGACCTGGTCCGCCGGCTGGACATCATGCGCACGCCGACCGTGCTCGTACTCGACGCCGGAGGCCGCATCACCCAGCGGGCGGCCGGGCAGCCCCGCAAGCCCGACGTGATCGCGGCCCTGGGCGAGGCGATCCCCTAGCCCTGCGCCGCTCCCTCCGAGGGGCCGCGGGCCGGCCGCGACGGCCGGCCGCCGGCGGTGGCGCGGATGCCCAGGCCGGACGGGGGTCTGTGAGTCGACCCACCCGTGACATCCGTGTGCGCACCACGTACCATCAGGGGCGTGAGTTCTCCGACAGAGCCGTTTCTGACCAAGCGGCGCGCCGTGGACTTCTGCCACGTCGCCACCGCACTCTGTCGTGCTGTCCGCTAGAGCCGATCGCCCCCGGGCCTGATTCGGCCCGCCGCGCACGTCCGGCCGCCGGCCGCCCTCGACTCCGCAAGCAGCAGCACTCACCCGGGTGGTAAGTCCACGATGCAGGTCGACCCGCGAGGTCAGCGCTTCGCCGCCGCCATCACCACCGCAGTACTGGCGATCGTGCTGGTCACCGGCAGTGTGTGGCTGCTCGCGGCCCAGGCGCTGGTATTCGCCGCCGCCGTCGCCGCCGGTGTGCGGCGCTCGCCCTACGGCCTGCTCTACGCCTGGCTGATCCGCCCCCGGCTGGGCCCGCCGCCGGAGACCGAGGACTCGGCTCCGCCGCGCTTCGCCCAGGCGGTCGGACTGGTGTTCGCGCTGGTCGGACTGGTCGGCTACCTCGCCGTCGGCGCCTGGCTGGGCATCGCCGCGACCGCGCTCGCCCTTCTGGCCGCTTTCCTCAACGCCGCCTTCGGCCTGTGCCTGGGCTGCGAGATGTTCCTGCTGATGCGCCGGCTGACCCCGGCGGGCCGTACCCCGTGAGGCGTCCGGCACCGCACGACCGCCCCCGCGGCGAAACGAACGACCAACCGACGATTGAAGGAGGTTCCCCATGAGCCGCTCCGACGTCCTCGTGGACGCCGACTGGGTGGAGGCCCGCCTCGACGAGCCGAGCGTCGTCCTCGTTGAGGTGGACGAGGACACGTCGGCCTACGACAAGGGCCACATCCGCAACGCCGTCAAGATCGACTGGAAGACCGAGCTCCAGGACCCCGTCCGCCGCGACTTCGTGGACCGCACCGGCTTCGAGAAGCTCCTCTCCGAGAAGGGCATCTCCAACGACGACACCGTGGTGCTCTACGGCGGCAACAACAACTGGTTCGCGGCCTACGCCTACTGGTACTTCCGCCTCTACGGCCACCAGAACACCAAGCTGCTCGACGGCGGCCGCAAGAAGTGGGAACTGGACTCCCGCGAGCTGGTCGAGGAGGTCCCGCAGCGTTCCAAGACGGCCTACACCGCCAAGGAGCAGGACACCTCGATCCGCGCGTTCCGCGAAGAGGTCGTCGACGCCATCGGCAGCAAGGACCTGGTCGACGTGCGCTCGCCCGACGAGTTCGCCGGCAAGCTGCTGGCGCCGGCGCACCTGCCGCAGGAGAGCGCGCAGCGGCCGGGCCACATCCCGACCGCGCGCAACATCCCCTGGGCCAAGACCGCCAACGACGACGGCACCTTCAAGAGCGACGAGGAACTGCGCAAGCTCTACACCGAGGCCGGCGTCGACCTGAACAAGGACATCATCGCCTACTGCCGGATCGGCGAGCGCTCCTCGCACACCTGGTTCGCGCTGCACGAGCTGCTCGGACTGGACAACGTGAAGAACTACGACGGCTCCTGGACCGAGTACGGCTCGCTGGTGGGCGTGCCCGTGGAGCTGGGCGAGGCCAAGTAGCCGAGTAGCGGCCGCCACGGCCCGCCGGCCGGTCCGCGCGGCGGGCGCAGGGCACCGGCCCGGGCGCCGAACGAGCACCGGACCGGCAACGACCTAGGAGGAGACGCAGTGAGCGACAACGGATGCGGAGCGCCGGTCGGGGGAGTGGCCCTGGCCGACGCCGACGCGGGCGACCAGGCGGTCATCCAGGGCGTGGTGCGCCGTGACGGCGTGCCGCTCAGCGGCGCCTACGCGCGCCTGCTGAACAGCTCCGACGACTTCGTCGGCGAGGTGGCCACCGGCGAGGAGGGCACGTTCCGCTTCTTCGCCGCCGACGGCGCGTGGAAGGTGCGCGTGCTGGCCTCGAAGGGCTTCACCGGCGAGTACGAGGTCGACGCGGAGACCGGGAAGGTGGTCGACCTCCAGGTCGACGCCTGAGCACGGCCGCGGCCGGACGACGCGCGGACGCCGATGCGGGCGGGGTGCATCCCCGCCGGCACCGGCGTCCGCTGCTTTCGCGCACCGTCGGCTCGCCCGAAGAGGCGGCGAGAGTCGGCGAGAGGCGGCCCGCCGGCCGGTAACGGGTGGTGGCGTCCGCGCGTCCGCCTCGTGTCCGCCGGATCGTCGGCTCCGCGGCCGGTCGCGGCGGCGGCCGCCCGACCGGCCGCGCCCGCGCGCCGGAGGAGCAGCCTCCGCGCGCTCCGGCGCGGCCCGCCGGCCGCGATTCGCGGCCGGGTCGTGAAAACCCGGAGACCTCCTGCCAACATCTGCGGTAGTCTCCGCACGATCTCCGCATATCCTGCGATGCCGACCCGGCCGCCCCGATGCCGGGCAGGAGGTGCTTCGAGGTGGCCGATCCCGCATCGGGACCCCATCCGACTCCGACCTACCTCGGTTGGCGCTACGAGGTGCCGGCGCCCGCCCCCGGCCCGCCGCCGCAGCGCCCCTCACCCGGCGACCGCGTCGCCCTCAGCGCGGAGTGGGTGTCGGCCCAGCGCCGTGCCGAGGCACGCACCCACCGCCCGCTGTACGCGGCCCTGGCCGTCCTGGGAGCCGTCGCCCTGCTGTGCCTGCCGCTGTGGCCGCTGCGCGTGCTGCCGGGCCTGTTCGTCCTCGTCGCCTGCCTGGCGTGCGCGGCCGTGGCGCTTCCCATCGCCGTCGCCCTGCTGCAGGGCCGCCGCGTCACGAGCGAGCGGCTGCGCGCCGAGAAGAGCCGCCTGGAGGCCGAGCGCGCCGTACGCGAACGCGACCTGCGCGAGCGCCAGGAGGAGCACGCCCGCGCCTACGCCGAGTGGCAGAGCCGCAAGCGCGTCTACGAGTCCCAGCCCCGCTGGTACGGGGTCCGCCCGCCGGACGGCACGCACACCGTCGTCGTGGCCGGGGGCGACCACACCGGCTGGTCGGCGCTGCTCACCACCGTCGGTGCCTCACTGCTGCGCGTCGGGGGCGACCTCACCGTCGTCGACCTCTCGGGGCGCGGCACCGCCGCCGAGCTGTGCTCGCTGGTCAAGCGCTCCGCCGTCATCCCGCGGGTGTGGGTGCTCCCGGCCGACCTGCAGCGGATGAACCTGGGCACCAACCTGGGGGCCGGGCAGCGGGCCCGCATCCTCGCCTCGCTGGCCTGCGCCGCCGACGCGAAGGCCGACATCGACGCCGACGAGACGCTGCTGCTGCGGCTGTTCGAGGTACTGGGCCCGCAGATCAGCGTCGCCGAGCTCATCGGCGGGCTGCGGGCGCTGAGCACCCCCTCCGACGACCCCGGGGCCGACTCCGACCCCGTCCTCGGGCCGATCCCCGCGGACCGGCGCACCGAGCTGCGCGACCGCTGCGGCGACGACCGGGCGGTGCGCGAGCGCGCCTGGGGGCTGGAACAGCACCTGGCACCGTTCGAGGGCGTCGGCCGCCGCGCGGAGGAGGAGCCCTACGCCCAGGTGAAGGTCATCGCCACCGACCGCACGCTGGGCGATGTCTCCGCGCGCGCCTACGGCACCTACACGGTGGCCGCACTGAGCGAGCTGCTGGAGCTGCGCGCCACCCGCGCCCCGGCCGACCAGGTGCCCGCCCGCCCCTGGCAGCACACGGTGGTGGTCGCCGGCGCGGAGTCGCTGCCGGCCCACGACCTGGAGCGGCTGGGCGAGACCGCGTCCGGAGCCGGTGCGGGGCTGGTGCTGCTGTTCCGCGAGGTCGCCGAGGACGCGGAGCACTGGCTGTCCGGCGGCGGCCGCTTCCCGGTCGCGATGCGCCAGCCCAGCGCCGCCGCTGCCGCGCGGGTGCTGCCCGCGCTGCTGGAGTCCGGCGGCACGCCGCCGGCCGGTGCCGGAACGGGGCCGGAGCAGCGGGCTCCGGCACTGCGGGTCCACCGGTTGACCGAGGTCATCGGCGAGGCGCTGCTGGGCTCGGTGGCCGACGGCTACGTCGGCGACACCGCGGAGGACGTCACCGCTCCGGTCTCCATGCGCAACGCGGCCGCGTCGCTGGCGCCGCTGGACCTCGCCCGCCATGTCCGCGCGGCCACCACGTGGGGGCGCACCACGGCCCAGGCCGCCGGGATCGGCGGCGAGGCGCCGGACGAGCGGGGCGGCGCGGCCGACGCGGTCGGCGAGCACCGCGCCGACGTGCACGGGCTGCGCACCCTGCCGCCGACGGCCGTGGTGCTGCCCGGACCCGGCGGCCCCGTGCTCGCCGACGCAAACCCGGGCATCCTCACCCTGCCCGACGCCACTCTCAACACTGTCGCCGAAGCCCCCAAGGCCCCGCCGGCCGCGGCCGAGGCCGTCCCCGACGACGGCGGCACCCCGGCCGAGGACGACCCCCCGCCCAACCTGGGGCCGCCGCCCGAGCGGCTGGACTGGCGCGCGGTCTGAGGGCCGGGTGCGCGCAGGCGCGGCGGTAGCCTCCGCGGACCGCCCGCCGGGACCGCCCGCCGGGACCGCCCGCCGGAGCCGCTCCGCCCTCGCGCCACGCCCCGCCCGGCTCGGGCCGTGCCCGGCGCGGGGCCGGCGCTCCGGTAGCCTGGCCGCCTCGCGCCCGGTCCGGCCGCGGACTCCGGCGTATCCGTGCGGTGGGGCAAGGGCAATAGTCTGGGACGCACCGCCTGGCGCCCAGGCGCATCGCACTCACTCTCTCTTTTCCGAACGTTGTGGGGATCATGAGCGAACTTCCCTTGCGTGCCCAACTGGCCTCGGTCCTGGGCAAGGGCGCGGCCTCGCTGTCCCGGGCCACCGGGCGCGGCGACGGCTCCGTCATCGGCGGCAAGATCGCGCTCAAGGTGGAGCCGGACCTGCTCGCCCAGCTCTCGCGCGGCCGCCGCCTCGCGCTGGTCAGCGCGACCAACGGCAAGACCACGACGACGCGGCTGATCGCGTCGGCGCTGCGGGAGCTCGGCCCCGTCGCGACCAACGAGCACGGCGCGAACATGCCCACCGGGCACATCACCGCGCTGGCGAACAGTCCCGACGCGCGCGAGGCCGTGCTGGAGGTCGACGAGAAGTACCTGCCGCAGGTGCTGAAGGCCGCCAACCCGGCGGTGGTCGTGCTGATGAACCTCAGCCGCGACCAGATGGACCGCGCCTCGGAGATCAACCTGCTGGCCAAGAAGTGGCGCGAGGCGCTGGGCCGCAGCCAGGCCCACGTCGTCGCCAACGCCGACGACCCGCTCGTCGCCTGGGCCGGCCTCGGGGCCGACTACGCCACCTGGGTCTCGGCCGGCCAGCGCTGGAAAGAGGACTCCTGGTGCTGCCCCGAGTGCGGCGGCCACCTCAAGCGCGACCCCGACCCGCACTGGGAGTGCCCGGAGTGCGGCATGCGCCGCCCCGAAGCCACCTGGTCCGTCGACAACGACGCCGACACCGTGGTCGACCCGGCCGGGCAGACCTGGCCGCTGCGGCTGAGCCTGCCGGGCGACGCCAACCGCGCCAACGCGGCGATCGCGATGGCCACCGCCGCGGCCTACGGGCTGCAGCCCGCCCAGTCCCTGCCGCGCCTGCAGGAGATCCGCTCGGTCGCCGGGCGCTACACGTCCGTGGTGACCGACGGCGTCGAGGTCCGCCTGCTGCTGGCCAAGAACCCCGCCGGCTGGCTGGAGTCCTTCGCGGTCCTGGACCCGCCGCGGGTGCCGGTGATCCTCTCGGTCAACGCGCAGATTCCCGACGGCAAGGACACCTCCTGGCTGTGGGACGTCGACTACTCGGTGCTGCGCGGCCGCCGGGTGTTCGTGATGGGCGAGCGGCGCACCGACCTGGCGCTGCGCCTGGAGACCGACGAGGTCCCCTTCGAGGTCGCCGACCGGGTCAGCGACGTCGTGGCCAAGGTCAAGGCCGAGTCCCCCGACATCACCAAGATCGACGTCATCGCCAACTACACCGCCTTCCAGCAGATCCGCGCCGACTACGGCCGCGTCCAGTAGGAGCGAGAAGGGCATCTGATGAGCGACACCAGCAGCGTCCTGCGCATCGTATGGATCTACCCCGACCTGCTCAGCACCTACGGCGACCAGGGCAACGCCCTGATCCTGCGCCGGCGCGCCGAACAGCGCGGCATCCGGACCGAGATCGTCCACGTGCACTCCAGCGACCCCGTCCCGGCCGAAGGCGACGTCTACCTGCTCGGCGGAGGCGAGGACCGCCCCCAGATCCTCGCGGCGAACCGGCTGCGCGCCGACGGCGGGCTCAAGCGCGCCGCCGAGCGCGGCGCGGCGGTGCTGGCGGTCTGCGCGGGCTACCAGATCATCGGCGAGACCTACGGGGACGACGACGACAACCCGCTGCCCGGCGTGGGCATTCTGGACATCCGCAGCGGGCGCGGCGAGTCTCGCGCGGTCGGCGAGATCGTCGCCGACGTCGCCCCCGAGCTGGGCGGCGGCCGCATCACCGGCTTCGAGAACCACCAGGGCCGCACCCGGCTGGGGCGCGGCGCCACCCCGCTGTCGCGCACCCTGACCGGCATCGGAAACGACGGCCAGACCGAGGGCGCCTACCAGGGCCAGGTGCTGGGCACCTACCTGCACGGTCCCGCCCTGCCGCGCAACCCGCAGTTGGCTGACCTCCTGCTGCGCCTGCGCGTGGGCGAACTGGCCCCGCTTCCGCCCTCCTGGGGCGAGACCCTGCACGAGGAGCGCCTGGCGGCGGCGCTGTAGCACGCGGGCGTCCCCGGCCCTCCGCCTCCGCTCCGCGGACGCGGAGGGCCGGGCGGGTCGGGGCCTCGGGCGTGTTCGGTGGGCCGCTGTGCTGCTGCGCGGCGCCCCGGCACCCCTCCCGCTGCGATCGCGTCCGTCGACCGGGGGCCCGCCCCGACTCACTTCTCGGCCGTGCGGGAGCGCCACCGGTTCCTGTCGCGGCGCTCCGCGCCGGAGAAGCGGCGCTCAGCGCCTGGGGCGCGGGGCCCCGCGTGCGCCGCTCGCTGCGGACGCGGGCCCGCCAAGCACGCCTTAGCCCAGCAGCAGAGCGAAGGCCAGCAGCACCAGCGCGACCGGCAGCACCGTGTAGCCCACGACCTCCTTGCTGCGGTCCTCGCGGATCAGCTCCTGCTCGTTGTGGGTGGAGACGATCATCGGGTCGTCCTCGCCGCCTACCAGCACGACGCCGCCGTCCTTGCGGTGCGGGGACGCGCGTACGAAGACCCGTTCGCCGGGGCGGACCACCCACTCGCGGAACGTGCAGCCGGGCGTCAGGGCGGCGGGTCCGGCCACCTTGGTGCCGGCGGTGCACACGCCCCGCTCCTCGGTGTCGAGGTGCGGCGGCGACAGCGCGTCGGTGGGCGGTACGGCGCCCTCGTCGAAGCGGTCGTGCACCAGGTCGGCGTGCTCCACCTCGATCCAGTGCGGGCGGCACAGCGCCGAGCCGGTCACGTCGTTGAGCGTGAACGGCTGGTGCGAGTGCAGGTCGAAGACCGGGGTCAGCTCCAGCCGGTCGCCGGTCTCGTCGGCGTAGTGGTGGTGGACCACCTCGACCCGGAACCAGACGCACTCGGTCTGCGAGTACGGCGAGACGAGCAGCCCTTCCGGACCGGCCGCGGCCTCGGCCAGCACCTCGGCCCGCTCCGGGAGCGGGTCGATCTCCGCCAGCCGGCCCAGCGGGTAGTTGGGCGTGGTCTCCAGCCTGCGGCGGTGCGCACGGGCCCGCATGGCGCGCCACCACAGGTAGCCGCCGACGCCGACCAGGATCAGCGCGACCAGTTGGAGGGTTACTGCCAAGTCGTCCATTGGGTGTCCGATACGCGTCGGTGGTGAAGGAGAGGCCGGATCACCGACGGCCGAGGGCGCCGCGCACCGGATGGGCGCCGTCGGCGCTCGGTCGGCCGCCCGTCGGCACCATGCCCGCCCCCGGGTGGGCCCGCGCGGCGGTGCGCCGCGGGGCTTCCGCTGGGAATCCGCAGCAGCAGACTAATGGATCGGGGCCGCGCCCCGCCCACGGGACGCATGCGGGGGCTCGCCAGCGGCGGCGGGGCGGTCGGCCCCGTGCCACCGGCGGAGCGCCGGTGCCGGGCGTTCAGGCCGGGCGGCGGCGCAGCCCGATGTCGGCGTTGGCGCCGGTGTCGGGCGGCACGACTACCTCCTGGGCCGCGGCGATGCCGTCGACGGTGAACTGGGCGTCGACCGGGACGGTCCGCTTGACCAGACCGAGCGCGATGGGGCCCAGCTCGTGGTGGCGCGCCGAGGAGCCGACCGCGCCCACCGACCGGCCGTCCAGCTCGACGGCGGAGCCCCGCTCGGGCAGGCGCTCGGCGGTGCCGTCCAGGTGCAGCAGCACCAGGCGCCGCGGCGGCCGGCCGAGGTTGTGCACGCGCGCGACGGTCTCCTGGCCGGGGTAGCAGCCCTTCTCCAGGTGGACCGCAGGGCCGACCCAGCCCATCTCGTGCGGGATGGCGCGGTGGTCGGTGTCGAGTCCCAGCCGCGGGCGGTGGTCGGCGATCCGCGCGGCCTCGTGCGCCTGCATGCCGGCCGCGCGCACCCCCGCGTCGGCGAGCGCGGCCGCGGCCCGCTCCAGGGACTCAGCGGGCAGGAAGAGGTCGGCGCCGGAGCCGGTGCGCCGGACGGGGACCTCCTCGCCGAGATCGGGCACCAGGGAGAGCGCGGCCTCGCGGTCCGGGCCGCCCAGGGTCAGCACGGCCCGCTGGTCGCTGAGGTCCTCGACCTCCACCCGGAGCATGAACCGCATCGAGTCGAGGAACGCGGCGAGGTCGGCGCCGGCGCCCGGTTCGGTGTGCATCCACACGGACGCGCCGTCTTCGAGTACGGACAGGTGGAAGCGGATGTGGCCCTTGGTGTCGAGCACCAGCGCCTCGGTGGCCGTTCCGGGGGCGGCGCCGGTGAGGTGCTGGCTGGTGAGGTCGTTCAGCCAGCTCAGCCGGTCGGGACCGCTCACCCGGACGACGTCGCGGTTCCCGCGGTCGACCCAGGCGGCGCTGCGGTCCAGCGCCCGGCCTTCCTGGACCGGCTCGCCGTAGTGGGCGGCGACATCGGAGTCGGGCGAGGCGGCGGCGACGGCACCGGGACGCGTCAGCAGCGGCGAAGTCATACCTCCGATGGTATGCGCCCGCACCGCCGCCCCGCAGAGCGGCGCCGGAGCGAAAGGGCCGATCGGCGAGCGGGATCGGGGTACCGCAGGGGGAGGCGGAGGGCCGTGCGGGCTCCGGCGGAGACCGCCCGGGAACCGGGCACGGGACCCATACGGCGCAGAAAAAACCGTTTGCCCCCTTCTTCCCGTGCGCCGTAGTGTCGAAGGCACGCAGGAAAGGAGGTGGTCCGAACAGTGAAGACGTTTGGGACTTGCGAGGTGTCCGCCCGCTAGGGCGTGACAAGGATCGAATCGCCCTAGCGAATCCACGGTGGACACCCAGATCCCCGGGTCGCCGGACCTTGTCCAGTCGGCGCGGCCCCGCCCTCGCGGCGGAGGCCACCCCGGGGATCCGCCCTGTCCGGACACCGGTGGGCACCCGCGGGCACCCGCGGCCCGCAGCGTCGGAGGCCGCGGCGGCGGATCGCCGAGCGCGCGGTGCGCACCGCACCCGAACGAGCGCCCTTCCCGCCCGGCCCGCGTCGCCCGTGCGGCGAACCAGCCCCCCGGTGCGCGCAGCCGACCGGAGCGGGCTCAAGCGGTGGTTGCGGCGCGGTTGCACGACCCCGGCTTCGGTGGCGGCGGGCCCGTTTGCCGCCTCCTGGGGGTTGGCGCGGATGTCGCAGTCCACACCGGGACCACAAGGCCCTCTTCTTGCTCAACCGCTGCTGCAGGCGTGTCGGCTGCCACCGACGTGCCGGGACTTCACGCCTGCTATGTAGGGCCTTCCTGCCAAGTGAGCAGCGGTGGCCGGCGGTGGCGGATGGGGATCGCCGTCTCCGGGGATTCCGCTGCCGGACAACCCGGCCCCTTCTCCGGCAGGGGCCGACCCGGGTTGCGCTGGTCCGGTGGTCAGGGTGGAGCCCGGAGCCCCCGAGCGCAGCGATGGACGAACGACCGCGACCGCCGGGGGAAGCCGCGACCATCGGGCTGGCGAAGAGGAGCCGCGGCAGCGGGGGCGGTAGGGGACCGCTGGGAGGCCCGGGCGCGGCCCGCGTGTCGTAAACGAGCGTGCTCAGACTGATGTGCGCGGGTCGGCTACCGCAGGACGGAGTGTTCGGCGGGAACCGTAGGAACTACCGCCCTGGTTCCGCCTGGTCGGCAATCCGCGGCGACGTGCGGGCGGCGCTCCGGCCTTCACCCGAATCCCCCCGGCACACCGCCTAGCTCACCTGCTTGAGCTGCGCGGACATGAACGAGCGCAGGTCGTGCCCGCGCGCCGCCATGTCCCACGCGTAGCCCAGGGTTTCGCGCTGCTCGCCGAAGAGGCCGTAGAGCCGCTTGCCCGCGGTCACCCGCTCGCCGGTCTCCGTGCTCAGCACCGCGTCGGTGGTCAGCTCCACCCTGCTGGCGAAGACCGTGCCGAGGTACATCTCGGTGTAGCCCTCCGGGTGGGTGATGAGCGCCTCGACGTGGATCGAGGGCGTGTCCGGGGCGGGCTCCTCGGCGGGGCCGGGGCGGCAGCGCCAGTACCCGGTCTCCGAGGTCCACAGCTCGTCCAGCGAGCCGTCGGCGGTGAGCCGCCACACATGGCTGCGGTAGCCGAGGAAGGGCCCGCCGTCGTGGCTGAACTCGACCTCCTGGCCGAACTGGAACTCGTCCATGTCGGCGTAGCCCGTGACGCCCACGCCCTCCCAGCGGCCGATCAGGAAGGACAGCTTCTCAAGATCCCGGTGCACCTCTGACTGCATGGTCTCCGAGCGTAGCCGCTCGCGGCGGCCGCGACGCACCTGTGCGGCCCGCCGGGTGACACCGCGTGTTCGCCGCGGATGGCCCGTAATCCAGCTGTTATTCACGGCGCGGCCTCTCCGGTCGGGTATCACGGAGTTCACTTCGCTCGCACGAGAGTGGAGAGTGCGGCTACGCCCGTCGCTGCGGCGATCGGGCGTGTCCGCTCCTACCGCCGAACCTGGTAGAGAAGATGCCAGCGCCGCGGCGCCGCACGAGGCGGCAGCCACGCGGCCGATCCCACCGACTTAGCGAAGAGAGGCGGCCTGGAATGCTGGTCATCGGGGTGGCCCTCCTTCTCGGCGCGGCGGTCCTCGCGCCGCTGGCCGTCCGCGCGCTGCGCCGCTGGCTCGCACGGCGCGCCGACGACGACGTCCGCCCGCGCGCGCTGGCCGCCAGGGCCGGCGGCGAAGTGAGCGTCACGGGTGTGGCGGTGCCCGGCCCCGCGGGCGCCGTCGAGTCCCGGCTGGCCCGCAAGGACTGCGTCTGGCACGGCCACGAGGTGCTGCGCCACTACTGGTCGCTGACCGAGGACTCCGCCACCGGTGAGCGGGTGCGGGTGCGCGCATGCGACTCCATCGCCGACTACGGCGCCGCCGACGTCTTCGGCATCGCCGGGAGCGCCGGCGCCGGCCGCGGCCGGCAGCCGGTGCTGGTCGACCCCGAGGACGCGGCGCTCTCCGGCGCCGACCTGTGCCTGAAGCGGGTGGTGGGCCGCCCTCAGCGCGGTGTGCCGGCGCCCGCCGACGATCTGCTGCCGCGTGTGAAAGGCCGCATCTCCGGCCTGTTCCGCGGCGAGACCATCGAGTTCGAGTACCGCGAGTGGATCCTGCGCTCGGGCGACCCCATCACCGTGCACGGCTACGTGGAGCTGCGTGACGGCCGCCCGTGCATCACCGCGCCGCCCGACGGGCGGCTGCGCATCGAGCACGGCGGCGGCCCCGCCGGAGATGGCCCCGAGCGGCCCGCCGGCGCCGATGCGCTGCTGCTCGGCGGCGGCACCGTGGTCTCGGCCTGCGCGGGTCTGCTGCTGATGCTCGCCTGGGCCGCCTGAGGCGGGGAACGCGGCACCGGAGCCCGGGCGGCAGGGCCGTTCGCGGCCGCTACGCTGGCCGCATGAACCGCACATTGGTGATCAAGGCCACCTCCGGGGAGGATGCACCCGAACGCTGCAACCAGGCGTTCACCGTCGCCGCGGCCGCCGCGGCCAGCGGCGTCGAGGTCTCGCTCTGGCTCACCGGCGAGGCCGCCTGGTACGCGGTTCCCGGCCGCGCCGAGTCCTTCTCGCTGCCGCACGCCGCGCCGCTGTCGGACCTGCTCCAGGGCGTGCTGGCCGCGGGCCGGGTCACGGTCTGCACCCAGTGCGCGGCCCGGCGCGACCTCGCCGAGGGCGACCTGATCGAGGGCGTCCGCATCGCCGGCGCCCCCGCCTTCGTCGAGGAGGCCCTCCGGGAGGGCGCGCAGGCGCTGGTCTACTAGCGGTCCGCTCCCCGCCGGCACCGGCACCGGCACCGGCACCGGCACCGGCCCGGCCCGGCGCCGCGCCCCGGCACCGCTCCCGCCGCGTTCTCGCCAGTCGGCGGGGGACCCGCCCCGACTCCTTCCCCGGCCGTGCGGGAGCGGCACCGGCTCCCTAGCGCAGCGCCCCGCGCCGGAAGAACGGCGCTTCGCGCCTGGGGCGGGGGCGCACCCGCGTGCGCCGCCCGCTGCGGACGGACCCGGCAACCACGCTTAAGGCGCCTCCCGCCGGCACCGTGCCGCGCCCCGGCACGCACGCGGCCCCCTCCGCGGCGCGGTGCGCGAAGGGGGCCGGTGTCCGGCGCCGAACGGCGGAGCTACTTCTTGCCCTGGTTCTTCACGGCCTCGATGGCCTCCTTGGCGGCCTCGGGGTCGAGGTACTCGCCGCCCTGCTTGCGCGGCGTGAAGTCGTCGTTGAGCTCGTAGACCAGCGGGATGCCGGTGGGGATGTTCAGCCCGGCGATCGTCTCGGCGTCGATGCCGTCCAGGTGCTTGACCAGCGCGCGCAGCGAGTTGCCGTGTGCGGCGACGAGCACGGTGCGGTCGTCGGCCAGGTCGGGGACGATCGTGTCGTACCAGTAGGGCAGCATCCGGTCCACGACGTCGGCGAGGCACTCGGTGCGCGGCATCAGCTCGGACGGAAGCCGGCCGTAGCGGCGGTCGCCGACCTGCGAGTACTCGTCGTCGTCCGCGATCGGCGGCGGCGGGGTGTCGTAGGAGCGGCGCCAGATCGCGAACTGCTCCTCGCCGTACTTCTCCCGGGTCTGGGCCTTGTTCTTGCCCTGCAGCGCGCCGTAGTGGCGCTCGTTGAGCCGCCAGGAGCGCCGCACCGGAAGCCAGGTGAGATCGGCCTCGTCGAGCGCGAGGTTGGCCGTGCGGACGGCGCGCTTGAGGACCGAGGTGTGCACGATGCCGGGGCGCAGGTCGGCGTCGCGCAGCAGCGCGCCGCCCCTGCGCGCCTCCTGTTCGCCGGTGGCCGAGAGGTCGACGTCCACCCAACCGGTGAACAGCCCTTCGGCGTTCCAGACGCTTTCGCCGTGTCGCAGTAGAACCAGAGTCGCCATGGCAGCCAGCCTAGCGACTCCGCCTCTGCGGACGCGCCCTCGGGAGGGCAGTGGTCCAGACCAATCGGCGGGGGATGCGGGTCAGCCCGCGGGGCTGCCGTCCTCCTCCACCAGGTGGCGGAAGGCCTGGAGGTTGCGCATGCTGTAGCCGCGCCGGTAGCGCCACTCCCACTCCTTGCGGATGGAGGAGGCGAAGCCGCGCTCCAGCGCGGCGTTGAAGTTCTCGTCGGAGTAGGTCAGCACGCACCCCAGCAGCCGGTCCACCTCCTCCGGGGTGACCCCGGCGAGCGGCAGCCGGCCCACGATGTAGACGTCGCCGGCCTCGTCGGCGGAGAACGCCATCCCGTACATGCCGTCGTTCTTCTGCAGCAGCCAGCGGTAGAACCCGCCCTGGTTCTCGTCCGGGTGGCGGCAGAAGAACGTCTTCACCAGCAGGCTGTGCTCGCCCACGCTCAGCCACACCACCGTCTTGAGCTTGCGCTGCCCGGGCAGGGCGACGACGAACGACTGCGCGTCCGGGCGCTCGGCGTCGAGCCCGGACTCCTGAAGCGCGGTCTCCACGGCGGCGACGGCGTCGGCTCTGGCTCGGCTTGACATGTCGGGGTGATCTTCCCTCCCTGGTGCCGCTCGGTCGTGATGCGCGTGCCGCGTGCCCCGCGCTCCGGCCGCGGCGGCCGGGACTCCGGCGGTCGCGGCGGGCCCGGCGCCCCGCGGCGCTACTGGCCCGAGGCCACCGGCAGCCGCTCCTCGACCAGGGTCCCACGGTAGACGTCCAGCAGCCCGTCCACCGTCGCCTCCCAGCCGAGTCCGGCGGCGTGGGTCACAGCGGCCGCGCCCAGCGCGTCGCGCCGGGCGGGCTCGCGGATCAGCCGCTCCAGTACGCGCGCGTACTCGGCCGGGTCGTGGCCGTCGACGAGCACGCCGGAGACGTCGTCGCGCACCGCCGTGGGCAGCCCGCCCACGCGCGCCGCGACGACGGGGGTGCCGCAGGCTTCGGACTCCACGGCGACGAGGCCGAAGGACTCGGAGTAGGACGGCACCACCGTGGCGGTGGCCGCACGGTAGAAGGACACCAGCTCGGCCCGCGAGCGCGGCGGCTCCCAGCGCACGATGTCGGCGATGCCCAGCGACCGTGCCAGCTCCGCCAGGCGGCGCGGCTGGGCGTAGTCGGACCCCGACAGCCCGCCGACGACGGCCACCACCAGCCGCCCGCGCAGCGACGGGTCGCGTTCCAGCAGCGCGGCGGCCGAGCGCAGCAGCACGTCGGGCGCCTTGAGCCGCTGCACCCGGCCCACGAACAGCAGCATCTCGGTGTCCTCGGCGAGCCCGATCTCGCGCAGGGCGTCCCGCCGGGAGCCGGGGCTGAACACGTCCAGGTCGACGCCGGGCGGCACGGTGCTCACCCGGAAGGGGTCGGCTCCGTAGTGCTCGACGAGCTGGCCGGCCTCGACGGCGGTGTTGGCGACCAGGTGGTCGGCGTTGCGCACCAGGTGCTCCTCGCCGCGTACCCGGTACTCCGGCTCTGCGGCGTCGCCCTTGGCCAGGGCGAGGTTCTTCACCTTGGCCAGGGTGTGCATCGACTGCACCAGCGGCACGCCCCAGCGCTGCGCGGCGGCCAGGCCCGCGCGGCCCGAGAGCCAGTAATGGCCGTGCACGAGTCCGTAGTGGTCCGGCTCGTTGTCGGCCTCGGCCTGCAGCACGCCGAAGATGAAGGGGCACAGGTAGTGCGCCAGGGCCGACTTGTCCAGCGCGCCGTAGGGGCCGGCCGGGATGTGCCGGACCGTGACGCCGGGCAGCATCTCCACGACCGGGGGCTGGTCGGGGCGGGTGGCCCGGGTGAAGACGTCGGTGGCGACGCCGCGGGCGGCCAGGCGCTTGGCGACCTCGACGGTGTAGACGTTCAGGCCGCCGGCGTCGCCGCTGCCGGGCTGCTCCAAGGGTGAGGTGTGCAGGCTGATCGACGCGATTCTGCGTGGCAGCGGGCCGCCGCCGACCCGCCCGCGGTCCAGGGGACCGGGAGCCGGGAAGCGCTGTGCGGGTCCTTTCTCAAGCGCGTCAGGGCTGTCCGCCACCACTGCTTCGTCCCTTCCGGTGCTGTCCGTTGGTCTGCCCGTGGGCCCGGTGGAACGGGTCGGCCCGTGTCCGGCGCGTACGCCGTTCACGGCCGCACATCTCCTCCACTCAACAGGGTGCGGGCGCACAGTGTTCCATCATGGCCGCGCAGGGTCGGCGCTCCGGCACCCGGGGTGGACTTTCGCACAGCGGCGCAGCGAGGCGCGCCTCGCTGTGGCGGCGCGGCGCGCGCGTGGACGCGGGTCCGCGGGGCCGCTGGGTGGCGGGCCGCCCGCGGGCGCCGCGGAGCGGCCGGCGCGAACGCCGCGCGGGCTCAGCCGCCTTTCGCGGCGGAGGCGGTCCAGCCCTCGACCAGGAAGTCCACGGCCCGCGGGAAGGTCGGCACCCAGGTCTCCCAGCTGTGGCCGCCCTCGGGGTGCATGGTCTGCACGCTCATGTCGTTCTTGCGCAGCAGCTTGGCGAAGCGCTCGGCCTCTCCGTGGATGCTGCCGGTCTGCAGGGGGGTGTGGTCGTCCTTGCCCTCGACGAGCATGAACCGGATGTCGTCGACCCCGGGCTCGTCGAGGAGCCGGTCGGGCGCGTGGGCGCCGGGGTTGTCGCCGAAGGTGTCGCTGGGGTCGTCGACCTTGAAGTAGCCGGCCCAGCTGACGGCCTGGGCGTAGGTGTCGGGGTGGCGCAGCGGCAGCGCGGCCGCGCCGTAGCCGCCCATCGAGAAACCGCCAAGCGCGCGCAGCCGGCGCGGGCGGGTGTTTTCGCCCTCGACCGCCTTGATCGCCTTTTCGGTGACGAACGTCTCGATCGCGAAGTCGCCGTCGGCGGCGTCGCCCCACTCGGTGTCACTGCCCCCGACCTCCTGGCCGAAGGGCGCCGCGACGACGAACTCCACGCCGGTGCGGCACATCTGCTCGTCCAGCGCCTCGCCGACCCCGGCGTCGCGGACGTCGAGGTGGGTGGTGGTGGAGCCGTGCAGCAGGTACAGCACGGGCAGGTCGTCGCTGTCGGGGCCCGGCGGCCGCCGCACCCAGATGGGGCGCTTGCCGTCGGGGGCGCCCTTGTCGGGGACCTTGATGATCTCGTTCGTGCCGGCCTTGTCGCAGGACGCGACCTCGCCGGGGCGCGGGTGCACCGCCGAGTCGGCGCCCGGCAGCATCGCGGCTCCGGCGGCCTGGGCGGCCGCACCGCCGGGCTGGGGCATCTCGTCCCGGACCGCCGCGAGCGTGCCCGCCGTGGCTACGACGAGTGAGGACGCGACGAGAACCGCGGTCCGGCGGGAAAGGGTCGTGAACACACCGAGATCCTAAAGGGCGAGGTCAAGAGGCAGGTCCGGAATTCGGTTCGAGCGCTCGGGCGAAGGCCTCGTACGCGTCCCGACTGAAGAGGACGAACCGGACCTCACTCAATGTATTCGACGATGCAGGTGAGAATGCGAGGGTCGACCGCACGGCGATGTCGGCGGCGCTGTCCATGGGCCAGCCGTAGACGCCGGCGGAGACGGCGGGAAACGCGACCACGGCGGCGTTCAGCTCCTCCGCGACCTCCAGGCTGCGGCGGTAGCAGGACGCGAGGGTGCTGGAGCGGTCCTCCGACGCGCTGTAGACCGGCCCGACGGTGTGGATCACCCACGTGGCGGGCATTCTGCCCGCGGTGGTCGCCACAGCGTCGCCCGCCGGCAGGCCGTCGGGATGAGACGTGTCACGCAGCCGCCGGCACTCCCGGAGGATCTCGGGCCCGCCCGCGCGGTGGATCGCCCCGTCGACCCCGCCCCCGCCCATCAGCGAGGAGTTCGCCGCGTTCACGACCGCGTCCACCCGCTGCTCGGTGATGTCGCCCTGGACCAGCGTGATGTCCATCCCGACTCCGTTCTCCCGTCGCCTCGTGCGGCCCTGCCTCCCTTCCCTGCTTCCCCGCTGCGGCGCCCGCCGCACATCAGACCGCGCCGGAACTCCTGCCCATCCCCGTCCCGGAGGGATACCCTCTCCCCAACGACCACTCGGCCCAGGGGGAGTCATGACGGAGCAGTACAGCGAGGACCCGGACGCGGCCCTCATTCCCCGTCCCGCCGCCACGCCCGAGGTATTGCGCAGAGCGGTCTCCAGGATCACGCCGTCCCGGGTGAAGGAGTTCGACCGCCAGCTCGTGGAAGCCAGCACCGAGGCGCAGGAGCAGCAGCAGCTCGGGCCGCTGCACGTCTTCTGCCGTTCTTGGGCCCAGCATGTCGAGATTTACAGGTTTCCTGCGGTCGGCAGTCGGCTGACCGAACTCGAGCACGTCGTCGGATCCGGGCACCCCGACACGGACAACGCGGTCAAGGAGATCAGCCGGATCGTGCGCGACGCGGACGCGAGGCTGCGCGAGTGAGCGACTGGACGTGGGATTTCGATCCGTCCCACATCGGAGAGGGGCTGCCGAGCGCTGTCCGTGCTGAGGTCGAGTGGGTCGCGGCAGAACTCGTGTTCATGGGGGCGGACGCGGACAACGCCGGGCGCCCGATCGATCGGAGCGGCGGACTTCGCGAGTTTCCGCTCGTCCACGGTCCCGGCTTCATCAAGTACCTGGTCGCCCATCACCGGCACGAGATCGTGATCGTTCACGTCACCACATTGGGATGACCGGGTCGGAAGAGGCAGCGAACCCGGGTATCCCCATCGCCGAATCCGGGTAAAACTGGGCGCAGCGGGCCGGAAGGCGGGTCGCGACGGCGTGTAGTACTACCGGGAGTAGACTCAGAGTCATGAATCGGCTCGGCGATCTCGAACGCGCGGTGATGGATGTACTGTGGCAGCGGAACGAGCCTTTGACGGTCCGCGATGTGGGCCGTGCTCTGGCCGACCGCGACCTCGCTCACACCACCGTCATGACCGTGCTCGACCGGCTCGCGAAGAAGGGCGTCGTGGCGCGGGACCGCGAAGGGCGCGCATGGCGCTACCGTCCCGCCGCCAGTCGCGAGAACTACGTCTCGGAACTCATGATCGACGCCCTCGGCGAGACCGGCGACCGCGACGCCGCCCTTGCGGCGTTCGTGAGGTCCATGAACGGCAGTGAGGCCGAGGCGCTCCGGCGCGCTCTAGAGGAAAACGACGAGCCGAGGACGTAGCCGAATGGTGAGTGCCGCACTGCTCAGCGCCATCGCAGTCAGCTGCTTCGCCGCGGCGGCACGGCTCCGTCGGGCCTCGTGGCCTCGCCGGGGGCCCTATGTGGCTGTCATCGTCTGGCAGGTGCTCGGTCTGGCCTGGGGATTCTCCACCATCGGGGCGCTGCTCGCCTTCGGGCTCGCGCCCTACGGCCGCGGCGTCGTGGGCGGGCTGCTCGCGCTCGCTGAGGACGCGGGCACCCACAACCTCTACCTCTCCGAGATCGCCGGAACCACCCTGGGCGCGACCCAGGTCGGGGCGGTCATCCTGGCCGTCAGCCTCACGCTTCTGCTGTTCACCGGTCTGACGGCGTCCTTCGTGCAGGTGCTGCGCGTGCGGCGCCGCCACCACGACCTGCTCGGACTGGTCGCCCACGACGACCCCGAGGTTCCCGGCGCCCGCATCCTGGACCACCCCGCGGCCGCCGCCTACTGCTTGCCCGGGGTGCTGCGCTCGGAGGTCGTCATCAGCGCGGGCGCGCTGGAGGTGCTCGACCGCAGCGAGCTCGCGGCCGTCATCGCACACGAGCACGCCCACCTGCGCCAGCGCCACGACCTGGTGCTGCTCCCGTTCTCCTCGCTCAAGCGCGCGTTCCCGCACGTGCGCATGGTCGAGGTCTACTACCGCGCCGTCGCGCTGCTGATCGAGATGTGCGCCGACGACCAGGCCCGGCGCGAGCGCTCACCCAAGGAGCTGGCCATGGCGCTGCTGCGCTTCGGCGCCTCGGGGACCTCGCCGGTGCCCGCGGGGGCCCTGGCGGTGACCTCCGACGAGCCCGAGGTCCTCACCCGCGTCTCCCGGCTGCTGAACCCGGTCCAGCAGCTCACCCGCCGCCAGACCACCGCTGTGCTCAGCGCCGCCGTCGCGCTGCTGGGCACCATCACGGTGCTGTGGAGCCTGCCCCTGTAGGCGCGCCCTTCCACCCCCTCCACCCGCCGAGCCACCCGTCGAGAGACCGCTCCGGCGCCGCCGGAGCGGCGGCCGAGCGGTCGGCGTCCGGGCACGATCCCCCGGGCCCGCGCGTTTAGTCTGGGAGAGGCCGGGGGCACCGCCGCCGGCAGACCATCCGCCACGAGGTTCGGAGCGTTCTGTGCTCGGCATCCTGGATATGCTTTGGTGGCTCATCTACGTAGCGATCTTCGTCACCAGCCTGTTCGCCCTGGTGGACGCCTCCCGCACGCCCGCGCAGGCCTTCCCCGCCATGGACAAGCAGACCAAGAAGCTGTGGGTCGGCCTGCTCGCTGTGGGGACCTTCGTCGCGTTCAGCGCGGTGTTCAGCTCAATCCGCTTCTTCGTGTTCATCGCGCTGATCGCCACCCTCATCTACCTGCTCGACGTCCGCCCCGCCGTGCGCAGCATCGGACGGAACGAGGGGCCCCGCGGTCGCTGGTAGCCCCGGTTCCCGCGGCTGTGCCGTGCCGCCCCCGGCCTCCTGCGGTGGGCGCCGCCCGGGCGCCGCGCCGGTCCCGCTGCGCGCGGCGGGCACCGCGGGCGCGCCGGCCCCGCCGGCCGCATCCGCCAGCAGGTCCCGGGCGTGGCGCACCGACTCCGCGTACATCGGGTCGCGGGTGTAGTAGGAGTGGCCCAGGATCGGCGGGTACAGCGCCTCGCCCGGACGGACTCCGTAGTGCCGGGGGTCCGGCAGCGGCTCGGCGTAGCCCACCGCTCGGGCCCGCCCGTCGTCGAAGGCGAGCACCGGGCCGCCGATCGGGTCGGTGGCGCGCCACAGGTTGCGCCACCGCGACGCGCGCTCACGCAGGTCGCCCAGCGCCACCGGACCGAAGTAGGCGGGGAAGTAGCGCGCGTACAGCCGCGACAGCGGGGAGCCGTGGGTGATCAGCACGACGCGCCCGCGTACCCGAGCGGGCACCTGCCACAGCGTCGCCGCCGCCAGCACGGACCCCTGGGAATGCCCGGACAGCACCACTCCGGTTCCCCGGTCGGTCATGTCGGTCACCCGCGCCGCCAGCTGCGGGACCGCGCGCTCGCCGTAGCTGGGCGGCGCCAGCGGGTGGCCCAGCCGCGGCCAGAACGTGCCGACGTCCCAGAGCACCCCCACCGCCTGCCGGGTGGGCTCGTCGCGGTAGGCGCTGCCGCCGACCAGCATCAGCGCCGCCAGGAAGCCGCCTCCGAGGAACGAGCCGACCGCCACCAGCACCGTCAGCACCGCCTGGGATGGCGTGGTCGCGCCGCCGGCCTGCCCGGGCGCGGCTGTCAGCTGCCCGGTGGCGGCCGAGAACAGCGCCAGGCCGATCAGCGCCGCGACCGGCAGCGCCAGGGCCGCCAGCGACGGCGGAAGGTACTCGGTGACGCCGCCGAAGGCCCGCGCCCGTGCGATGTCGCGGGTGCGGTCCGCATCGGCCGGACGCCCGTACATCGCGGTCGCGGTTTCGGCCTCGCGCCGCGCGCGCAGCCGCAGCCGGACCAGCGCCGCGCCTGCGCACACCAGCGCGATCGCGGCCTCCAGGGTGAACGCGAGCTGCAGCCAGGAGTACGCGGCGGCGGGACGCAGCACGATGCAGCCGTCCGCCTGGGCTCCCGGGTAGTAGCA
The DNA here is from genome assembly GCF_039542725.1 of Streptomonospora halophila. Classification (NCBI taxonomy): domain Bacteria; kingdom Bacillati; phylum Actinomycetota; class Actinomycetes; order Streptosporangiales; family Nocardiopsidaceae; genus Streptomonospora; species Streptomonospora halophila. The sequence continues at coordinate 98,850 of NZ_BAABIK010000009.1, forward strand.
GCCGCCGAGCCATCCGGCCGCCTGGTAGACCACCGCGGCCGACAGGGCGCCGCCGAGCAGGGCACCCAGAACGGCCGCCGCCGGTCCCGCCGTCCCCGCAAGCGGCACCCGGGCGGGTGCGCCCGCGCCGCGGTGCAGGACGACCGCGGCGGCCAGCAGCAGCGCGCCCAGGACGCACTGCGCGGCGAGCAGCGTGTTCAGCACGGTCGAGTACCAGGGCAGCGTCCCTTCGGCCGTCCACGCCGGGCGCGGCCACAGGGCGTAGACCAGGGCGGCCGCGAGCAGCACCAGGGCGCCGTTGCGGACCAGGCGGCACGCGGTGTCGGCGCGGCGGTGCGCCGCCGCGGTTGAGCCCGGCACCACGGTGCCGGCCGCGCTGAGCGCGGTGGTCGCCGCTAGCAGCCCCGCGATCGGCAGCCCCGCCGCCAGACCCCGCGCCGAGGCACCGTCATGGTGCAGTGCCGGAGCGGCCAGCAGGAAGGCGACGACCGAGACCGCCACCGCGATGTGGGCCGAGCGCAGCCGTGCCGTGGTGGCGTCGGCCTGCCAGAAGCCCGGCTCGCTCAGCGGGGCCTCGGGCCGGGGCACGGGGTCGGGCAGCGCGGCGGCCACGGTGTGCGCCCCGCTGCGCCGCGACAGCAGCCACAGCACCGCGATCACCGCCAGCGGCAGCAGCGCACCCGCGGCCAGGGCGCGCGCCGGCTCGGCCAGGGGCGCCTGGGGCGCGGCGAGCAGGCCGAGCAGTGGGCGCAGCTCGGCGCATCGCCGGCCGTAGCCGGCGCACTGCCAGCCGACGAGGTCCATGCCGACGCCCGCGGCCGCCAGCACCAGCAGCGCCGTCAGGCTCAGCGCCAGCAGGCGTGCGGCCGCCCTGTAGACGTGCTCGGCCGCGGCCATCCCCCGCGAGGGCGCCTGGCTACTGCGGGCGGGCCGCATCCAGTAGGCGATGTTGACCAGCATGAACGGCAGGAGCAGCAGCCACAGCGCGCGTGAGGAGCGCCCCGAGGTCAGCTTGCCCCAGGCGAAGATCTCGCGGGGGAGGCCGGGCACGGTCTCGGTGTCCGGCCGGCGCCGCCACCGGAAGAACCCGGCGAGGGGGTCGCCGCAGACCCGCACGGCGGGCTCGACGTCCAGCAGCTCCTCGGCCTGTCCGCCGCTCACTCCGTGCACCCGAAGTTCGGCCGCCCGTGTCTCCGGCATGCCGCCGATTCTCGCACGCGGCCCGCGCGCGGTACGGGGAGCCGCACCGCAGATGTCCCGGTCACCGGCCGGGTCCGGCCACCGGCCGGAGCGTGCGGCGGTGGGCGCGGCCCGCCGGCGGCACGGCGCCTACTGCACCACCGACTCGTCCTCGACCGACCAGGTGTTGCAGGCGCCCGGCGCCTCCTGTTCGAGGCCGTGCTCCAGCCAGAGCACGCTGTTCTCGGCGGAGCCGTGGGTGCGCTCCGCCGCGGGAGCGCCCGCCCGGTCGGCCGTGGCGGCGGCGTCGTCGAGGACGGCGTCGATGTCGTCCCTCGTCAGCGGGTAGCTGACCTCGACGGCGCCCAGGAAGATTCCGGCCAGGCAGTTGGCCTGCAGCTCGCTCTTGCGGGTCCACTCGTTGCGCAGGAGTTGCGAGGACTCCTTCCCGCGCTGGTCGTGGTAGTACTCCAGCAGCCCGGCCTCGCCCTGGACGTGGTGGCCGTACTCGTGGGCCAGGAGCGAGGCGTAGACCGCGCTCTGCTCGTTGCCGCCCCACTTCTCGACCACGTCGCTGGTGCCGATGTAGATGCTTTTCACCGTCCGGCAGTAGAACGCGCCGGCGGACGAGGGGTACTCGCGGCACGGGCTGGAGCCGCCCTCGCTCCAGAAGACCCGCTTCGGCGGCTCGAAGGGGATGCCGGCCTCCTCGAACTGGCGGGCCCAGGCGTCGTCCAGGCAGTCGGTGACGGTGTTGAGGAAGTCCTCGACGGAGGCCGGGTCGTGGACGTCCAGCCGCGGCGCGGGGCACGGCAGCGGCATGAGCTCACCTGTCGAGTACAGCGGGTTGTCGACCAGGGCCGACTGCCCGGTGGGCCGTTGGGTGTCGGCGGTCGGCGCCGGGGTTTGGGACAGGTCGGGGTCGGCCCGGCCCGACGAGGCGGCGGACTCCGCGTCGAACCGGTCGCCGCCGCCGGTCGCGACGACGGTGAGCAGCGCGAGCCCCAGCAGCAGCGCGGCGAGCGCCGCATAGAGCGCGGTCCGGCGGCCGGCCGTGCCGCCGCCCCGCCCGCCGGAGGGCCGTGAGTACGCCCGCATACGCGATTCGCCGGGCCGGTTCAGCGCAACCGCCGTCCGGCGGCACGGGCCGCGGGACAGGCGCTCGTGTGGATGCTCACTCGACCAGGTCCTCCCGTGCCTCCCAGGTGTTGCATGCCGCGGGGTCGCCCCGGTCCATGCCGTGGGCGGTCCACATCCGCCCGTTGGCCGGTGTGCCGTGGGTGCGTTCGCCGGGGTCGAAGTCGCCGCGCCGCCCGGCGTCGTCGAGGATGCCGGCGTACTCCTGCGCACCGATGGGGTAGCTGTCCTCGACCGCGCCCAGGAACAGCCCGCCCAGGCAGTTGGCCTGCAGCTCGTTTCGCCGGGTGAGCCGGTCCTGGACCGCACCGGAGTCCCGGTCGGCGCGCACGCCGTGGAAGCGTCCCAGGATTCCCGCCTCACCCTGCACGTGGTGTGCGTACTCGTGGCTCAGCAGGAACGTATAGGCCTCGGGGTTCTTGGTCTCGGCCGAGTTCTCCACAATGTCCTGGATACCCAGATACAGCCCTTCATTCGCCTGGCAGTAGAACGCGGCCGTGCCCACCGTGGGATAACTGCCGCACGGGCTCTGGCCGGAGGTGTACCAGTAGATGCGGCTGGGGGCGTCGAACTCGGTGCCGGTCCGGGCGAACTGCTCGCGCCAGGCGGTGTCCAGGCAGTCGGTGATCTCGTGCAGGAAGTCCTCCATCGACTCCGGGTCGTCCGGGTCGAGCGCGGGCGCCGGGCAGGTGACCTGCGTCATGCCTCCGCTGGAGTAGAGGGGGTTGTCCGTGAGGGCGTCCGCGCGGGCGCCGGGGCCGTTCGGCTGCCCGTTGGATACCGGCGCCGCTCCGGTGCCGGGTACCGCCGGAGCGGCGTGGGCGGAGGGGCCGAACAGCGCGGAGACGCTGATGAACGTGGCGAACCCGATCGCGGTCAGCCCGGTGAACAGCACCAGCGTGACGCTCAGGCTGAACCGCTGGCGCGTCCGCCGCGCATACTCGGGGAGTGCGTAGTCGCCGCCGGCCGCCTGCCGCCCGCGGAGCGTGTTCGGGCCTGCCGCCCCGGTGCGTAGGGCCACCCGCTGTGCCACCTCCCCCTGGGATGCGCTGTGCCGCCCGGATGCGCCTGCACCCGCGCCGATCACGATTATGACGGCTCGTGGTGGGATGCGCAGGTCCGGGCCGATACCGGCCGCGGGGGGATGCGCATCGGACCGCGTGTCTACGCTCGGGACGACGCCGAACGATAGGCTCTCACCTCATGTGGCGGGTTGGAATCGCACGGGCGGCGGCAGCGGTCGGGGCGCTGCTCGTGCTGTGCGCCCCGGGCGCCGCCTCGGCGCAGGAGGGCGCACCCCCTTCGGCCGCGGAGTCGCTGCCCGCGTCCCTGCCCGACGACGCGAAACGGCAGATCACCAACGACATCCGGCTGAACCTCGGCGACAACGGCGTGCTGCACGCCGAGGAGTCGCTCTCCTTCGGCCAGGACCCGCCCGAGGAGTTCGTCCGCACGTTCTCCGTGCGCGAGCCCTACGACACCGACCACAGCCGCATCTACGAGGTGACGGGAATCTCGGCCGTCGACGGCGCCGGGCGTGAGATCACCGTCACGACCGACGACCGCGGCGACACCCTGGATGTGCGGATGGACACCTCGGGGCGTTCCGAAGCGGTGCTGCGCTACACGGTCCGCGGCGCCGTCGACCCCGTGGGCGGCGGCACCGAGATGGAGTGGACCGCGGTCGGCGGCTACAGCCGCACCGTCGCCGAGACCACGGTCGTCGTCGACGCCGCCGTGCCGCCGAGGGCGCTGTCCTGCACAGCGGGCCGGGCGCGCAGCTCCATCTACTGCACCTCCTCCGACATGGGCGGCCACGAGGCCGTCCGCGCCCGGTTCCTGCAGACCGACATGGATCCCGGCGAGACCCTGCACGTGGTCGTGGGCTACCCGGCGGGCGCGATCAGCGGTGAGGCGATCGTCGACCGCGACTGGTCCCTGCAGTCGGCCTTCGCGATCACCCCGGGCACCGCCGCGGTCTTCGGCGTCCTGCTGCTGGTGCCGGTCGGCGTGCTGATCGCGCTGATCCGCATCCGCGGGCGCGACGAGCGCGCCCTGCGCACGGAGGCCGCCGCGGGCGACAGCACCCCGGTGGACGCCTCGGACCCCGGCGCCGGCGGCGGAGTCCGCTTCCGCCCGCCCGACGACGTGCACCCCGGGCAGATCGGCACGCTCATCGACGAGCAGGCCGACGTGGTCGACATCACCGCCACCGTCGTCGACCTGGCGGTGCGCGGCCACCTGACCATCCGCGAGCTTCCGCACGCGCAGTTCTCGGCCACCGACTGGCGGCTGGACAAGTGCCCGCCGCCCGACGACGCCCTGCTGGGCTACGAGAGCATGCTGCTCGACGCCCTCTTCCGCGACGCGCACCAGGTCAAGCTCTCCGAGCTGGGCCGCAGCGGGTTCCCCGCGCGGCTGGCCGGAGTGCGCGAGGAGCTGTACCGCGACATGGTGCGGCTGAAGTGGTTCGCCAACCGGCCCAACCTGGAGCGCAACCGCTGGGCCAGCGCCGGGATCGCCATCACCGTGCTCGGCCTGGTTCTGACCGTCGTGCTGGCCGTGTTCACCAAGGCGGCCTTCACGGGGCTGGCCGTCATCATCGCCGGCGCCGCCGTGACCGTGGGGGCCCAGTTCATGCCCGCGAAGACCCGGCAGGGCAGCGTGGTCTTCGCGCACACCCTGGGCTTCCGGTCCTACCTGCTCAGCGCCGACGCCGAGGACGTGCCGCCCGAGCACCGCGTGAGCGTGTTCTCCCGCTACCTGCCCTACGCGATCATCTTCGACAACGTGGACCGGTGGGCGGCCGTCCTGGCCGCGGCCGGCAGCGAGGACGCGGCCGACGGCCTGCCCTGGTACATCGGCCCCGACGACTGGCGGCTGCAGGACTTCGCCGACTCCATCAAGTCCTTCGCGCTGACGCTGACCGGGGTAATCTCCAACACGCGGCAGTTCCGCACCCTCAACTGAGCCGGCCCGCCCGCGGGTGCGGCGGCACGGGCCGGACCCCGCGCGTCCGGCACGAGGGGCCCGAAACGACGAGGAGGAAGCCCATGCGGGCGGTCCTGCAACGGGTCGCACACGCCTCGGTGACCGTCGAGGGCGAGGTCACCGGTGAGATCACCGGGCCGGGGCTGCTCGCCCTGGTCGGTGTCACCCATACCGACACCGCCGCCGAGGCCAAGCGGCTGGCCGCCAAGATGTGGGGCCTGCGCATCCTCGACGGCGAGGCGTCGTGCTCCGATATCGGCGCGCCGCTGCTGGTCGTCAGCCAGTTCACCCTCTACGGCGACGCGCGCAAGGGCCGCCGGCCGACCTGGCAGGCGGCGGCGCCCGGGCCGGTGGCCGAGCCGCTCGTCGACGCCGTCGTCAAGGAGCTGCGCGACCTCGGCGCACACGTCCAGACGGGGGTGTTCGGGGCGCAGATGTCGGTCTCGCTGACCAACGAGGGGCCGTTCACCGTCGTCGTCGAGGTGTGAACAGCCCGTCTCTGACCTCCGACCGGTTCCGGCGGCGTGGGCAGGGCCGCCGCCGGCTCACCCCCCGGCGCCGGGCTACTCCTCGCCCACCGGCTCGAACTTGTAGCCCAGGCCGCGCACGGTCACGATGAACTCGGGGGTGCCGGGGTCGCTCTCGATTTTCGCCCGGAGCCGCTTGACGTGCACGTCCAGGGTCTTGGTGTCGCCCACGTAGTCGGCACCCCAGACGCGGTCGATCAGCTGCATCCGGGTCAGAACCCGGCCGGCGTTGCGCAGGAGCACCTCCAGCAGTTCGAACTCCTTGAGCGGGAGCTGGATGTGCTCGCCGCGCACCGTCACCACGTGCCGCTCCACGTCCATGCGGACCGGACCGGCCTCCAGCGCCGTGGGCAGCAGGGCCTCGTCCTCGCCGCGCCTGCGCAGCACGGCCCGGATGCGCGCGACCAGCTCGCGGGAGGAGAACGGCTTGGTCACGTAGTCGTCCGCGCCCAGCTCCAGGCCGACGACCTTGTCGATCTCGCTGTCCTTGGCCGTCAGCATGATGACCGGGACATTGGACTTCTGCCGCAGCGTCCTGCACACCTCGGTGCCAGGCAGGCCGGGCAGCATCAGATCGAGCAGTACCAGGTCGGCCCCGGTCCGGTCGAAAGCCTCCAACGCCACCGTGCCGGTCGGTGCGACCGCGACCTCGAACCCTTCCTTGCGCAGCATGTACGAGAGGGCATCGCTGTAGGATTCCTCGTCCTCAACGACGAGTACACGCGTCACTGTGCTGCCTCCTGATTTGATCTTTCGCCGGGGCTGGGACGCTCCCGGGTCTGGGCGTTGGGCAGACGCAGCGTGAACGTCGACCCCGAGCCCTCCTTGCTCCACACGGTGACTTCACCGCGGTGGTGGGTCATGATGTGCTTCACGATCGCCAGCCCCAGGCCGGTGCCTCCGGTCGCCCGGCTGCGGGCCGCGTCGACACGGTAGAAGCGCTCGAAGATGCGCTCCAGGTCCTGCGGGGGGATTCCGATCCCCTGATCGGCGACGCTGATCTCGACCATGTCGCTCTCGGCCTCGATCGAGACCGACACCCTGGTGCGTTCGGGGCTGTAGGCGACGGCGTTGGCCACCAGGTTGCGCATGGCGGTCACCAGCAGGCCCTCGTCGCCGAGCACGACAGCGCCCTCGGTGCCGCTGGCGACGAGCTCGATCTCCTTGGTCTCGGCGGCGGTCCGTACGGCGTCCATCGCCTCGTCGACCACGACCTCGACCGGGACCCGGTCGGGCTCGGCCATCGGCTCGGCGCCCTGGATCCGGGAGAGCGTGATCAGGTCCTGGATCACGCTGGTCAGCCGGGCGGACTCCTGCTGCATGCGCCCGGTGAAGCGGCGGACCGCCTCGGGGTCGTCGCTGGCGTCGGCGATGGTCTCGGCGAGCAGGGACAGGGCGCCGACCGGCGTCTTCAGCTCATGGCTGATGTTGGCGACGAAGTCGCGGCGCACCGCCTCGACGCGGCGCCGCTCGGTCTGGTCCTCGGCCAGGACGAGCACCAGGCCGGTGCCGCCCAGGGGCGCCACCCGCACGGCGAACGAGGTGGAGTCGGGGCCGAACTTGCGCACGGCCACCTCGATCTCGGTCTCGCGGATGACGCCGTCGCGGCGTACCTGCCGCGCCAGGGCGAGCAGGTCGCTGATGACCAGCTCCTCGCCGCGGACGATCCCGTAGGCGCGCGCCGCGGAGCTGGCGCGCAGCACGCGGTCGGCGGGGTCGAGCACCACCGCCGAGGACGGCAGCGCCGCCAGCACCTCGGCGATCCCGGCCGGGAGCTCGGCCTGGCGGGGCTCCTCCTTGGCGCGCGTACCGCCCGATTCGCTGATGCGGAACGCCAGACCCGCCGCGACGCCTGTCACGAGGCCCACCAGTCCCGCTAGCGCGGCGAGCAGTTCTCCTTGCACGCTTCGATCGTAAGCCGCAAAGCCGCTGCCTTACCCTGCTGACCACGGCTTACAACCGAGGTTCTGCGACTATTCACCGATGCTTTCGCAATGATTAAGCTACGAACTGGGACGATGTGAACCATGCGCGATACGTATCATGAGGAGCTTGACTCCCTCAGCGAGCGCCTCGTCGAGATGACGCGGCTTGCCCGGCACGCGGTCGCCCGCGCGACCACCGCCCTGCTCGACGCCGATCTCAACGCGGCGCAGGAGGTCATCTCGGGTGACGAGGAGCTCAACCGGCTGGACGAGGACATCGAGGCCACGGCGTTCGACCTGATGGCCCGGCAGCAGCCGGTGGCACGCGACCTGCGCATCATCATCACGTCACTGCACATGGCCGGCGACCTGGAGCGGATGGGCGACCACGCGGTGCACATCGCAAAGATCGCCCGGCGGCGCCACCCCGACTCCGCCATCCCCGCGGAGCTGCGCTCCATCGTGCTGGAGATGGGCCACCAGGCCGAGCTTCTGGTCATCAAGGCGGGCGAGGTCGTCAGCCAGCGCGACGCCGAGACCGCACTCGAACTCGACTCCGACGACGACCGCATGGACCGGCTCCGCCGCCGGCTGCTCACCCGCATCCTCGACCCGGGCTGGCAGCACGGGGTCGAGGCCACGATGGATGTCACCCTGGCCGGCCGCTTCTACGAGCGCTTCGGCGACCACGCGGTGCACGTCGCCGACAACCTCGTCTACATGGTGACGGGGGAGCGGCCCAAGGACTACGAGTCGGAGGCCTGACCCGAGCGCCCGGCTTCGGGGAGGGGCCGGTCGCCCCGGCCGCGCGCCGGGGCGGCCGGCCCCTCCCCTTCGCGGGGTGCCCGCGGCTTGGGACGGGCCGCTTCAGCCCGTGTGAGCAGGGCGCGCGGGGGCCCGCCGCCTCTTTGCCCGCCCGTTGCGCACACCTGTGACCGAAGTGAGACCATGGAGGAGGGAAGGGCTCCTTCGGGCATCCCTGCGTGCCGACCAGAGGGGCGTGCGGTCACGCGGTGGCCACGGCTCCGGCCCCTGCCGGGTACCCATTCCGGTCGACCCGGAAGCACCTGGCACGGGCTTTGTCAAGACCCCGAATGCGGCACTGACCTGCGCGTACGTAAAACCAATAGGTACGTTAAGTCACAGATTCGTGGTATCCTGGTGGTAGCGGAAGGGGTACTTGTCACATGACTTTCAAGGTCGGCGACACCGTTGTCTACCCCCATCATGGGGCTGCTCGTATTGAGGCGATCGAGACTCGCACCATTAAGGGCGAGGATAGGTCCTACCTCGTTCTCCGGGTTGACAAGGGTGATCTCACAGTACGCGTACCGGCGGAGAACGCCCAGGACGTCGGGGTGCGCGACGTGGTCGGGCAGGACGGCCTCGACCGGGTGTTCGAGGTTCTGCGCGCACCGCACACCGAGGAGCCCACGAACTGGTCGCGGCGCTACAAGGCGAACCTGGAGAAGCTCGCCTCCGGCGACGTGAACAAGGTCGCAGAGGTCGTCCGCGACCTGTGGCGGCGCGACAAGGAGCGCGGGCTCTCCGCGGGTGAGAAGCGGATGCTCGCCAAGGCGCGGCAGATACTCGTGAGCGAACTCGCACTCGCGGAGAAGACCAACGAGGACAAGGCCGAGGCGCTGCTCGACGAAGTCCTCACGAACTGACATAGCACCGAAAATCGACTGCATTCATGTCAAGAATTCCGAGGGTGGGCGTCGGTACCGACGTCCACCCTTTTATGTCCGGAAGAATTCTGTTCCTCGCGGGCCTGGAATGGCCGGGTGAAACGGGTGTCAGCGGCCATTCCGATGGCGACGTCGCCGCACACGCCGCCTGCGACGCCCTGTTCTCCGCGTGCGGGCTGGGCGACCTGGGCAGCCAGTTCGGCACCGACGACCCGCGGTGGAAGGGCGCTTCAGGCGTCGACCTGCTCACCGAGACCGCGGCGCGGGTGCGGGCGGCCGGCTTCGAGGTCGGCAACGTCGCGGTCCAGATCGTCGGCAACCGCCCCAAGTTCGCCCCGCGCCGCGCCGAGGCCGAGGGCGTGCTGTCGGCGGCGGTGGGCGCCGCTGTCACGGTGTCTGCGACCACCACGGACGGGCTGGGCCTGACCGGCCGCGGCGAGGGCGTGGCGGCGATCGCGACGGCGCTGTGCGTGCCGGAGGACGGGCGCGGACACGGCTCCGGAGCGGCCTGAAGCCCAGGCGCAATTCCGCGATGTGAGAAGGCGCGGATCGGAAATCAACCGCGCGCCGTAGTTTCGGCGAAGCCGTCTCACATTACGGACAAATCCACGGCCAGTTCGGCCTGTGGAGGGCGATTCCGCGTCGCGGAGACGGCCGACCGAAATACGGCCGGGTCCATTCCGGACGCCGGCTTCGGAGGCACTCAGGGCGGTCGGCCGAGGCCGGGCGGAAGGCGCGCTGTGCCACCTGCGGAACGCAGGGGCCGCGCCTTGCGCAGCCGGGCGAGGCATGCGGGACCGCGGGCGCCTGCCGGCGGGCCGCGCGCGGCCGGGGCGGGCGCCCGGCGGTCCGCTCCCCGTCGGCGAGAGGGCCCGCGCGAATCCGCGGTTCCTCCGGCTCGCCGCGCCGCCGTCCCGGCCGCCGAGGCGGCGGGTCCTTCACCGGCCAAGCCGCCGCGCGGCGGCGGCTACTCCTCGGGCGGCTTGGGCTCGCTGCGGACCCGGTTGGACGGCGGGTCGGCCGGGAACGGGGACGGCGCCTCGCGTGGCGGCGCCTCGCGAGGCGGTGTCCGGCGGGGCTTGAGGACCATCGGGCGCTTCTCGATCGGGGGCGCCGCGGGGTAGGCGTCGCCACGGTGCGGATCGGGCCGATCGGCGCCGGGGGCGCCGCTGTGCCCCCCGCCCCCGGTCCCCTCGGCGGCCGGTTCGTCCGAGGGGGAGGCCGCGTCTGTGCCGGGCTCGGCCTCGTCGTTGGTCGGGTCGCCCGGAGGCAGGTCGTGCACGAAGCCGTCGGCGTCCTCTCCCGGGTGCGCCGGGGCGGCCGCGGACGCGGTCTGCCCGCCGTCCCGGTCCGGGGCGCCGAGGGGCTCGGGAGTCGGCGGGGCGTCGGCGGCCCGCTTGATCGGGTTCTCGGCGGCGCCGGGCTCGCGCTTTGGCAGTTCGAACGCGTCCTGTGCCGTGTCGGCGGCGTCCCCAGCGGGCTCGGCGCCGGCAGGGAGCGGGCCCGAATCGGCCGCCGCGGCGGCCGCGGTGTCCGCGGCCGGTTCCTGATCGGCAGCGGTGTCGGGGACCGCGTGCAGGGCCGCGGGGCCGGCTGCGTCTGCGGCTGCGTCGGCTGCCTCCTCGGCCTCCGCGGGGCGGCCCGGTTCGGCCTCGGCCGCCTCTGCCCCGGACGCGGGGGCGATCGGCGCGCGGTCGGAGTCCTCCTCGGCGTCGGCCCACGCCCACTCGTCGGAGTCCTCGGATTCGCGTGTATGCGCGCCCGGCGCGCCGGCGGTCGGCCGTGCGTCGCCGTCGTCGACCGGACGGTCCGCGGGGACGGGAGCGGCAGCGGCGGGCCACAGCGGGGCGGACCCGACGGCGGAGCCGGAGTCGACTTCCCCGGGCGCGTCGGCGGGCTGCTGCGGCTCCCGGGAGCCGTGCGGGCCGGGCTCGTCGGGCTCCTCGGTCCCGGCGCCGGTATCGGCGGGTCGGCGGGAGAAGAGGCCGGGGCGCTTGCGCCGGCGCGGCGGAGCGGGCTCCTCCGGCGGTTCGGGCCGCTCGGCGCGCTCGGGGCGGCTGGGGCGGTCGGCGGGCTCCGGGCGCTGGGGGTGCGGGCCGGGGTCGCGAAAGTCCGCTGGTTCGGGGGCGCGCGGACGGGGCGGCGGCCCGGGGCTGTGCTGCAGCGGCGGCGCCTCGGCCGCGGCGGCCTGCGGCCGGGGCTCCTCGTCCAGCAGTTCGTCCAGCGGGCGGGTGTCCTCCTCGGCCTCGGCGGGCGCGGGCGCGCGCGGGGGCTCAGGCTCGTCCTCGGGCTCGGCGCGGTTCCTTCCGCGCCGCCGTTCGCGCGGGCGGCGGGGGCCGGTGCCGGGGACCTCGCCGCGCAGGTGCATGACCACCGACAGGAAGAGTCGGAAGGCGACCAGCAGCGCCAGCCAGGGGGCGACCGCGGCGACGACCATCGCGACGCCGGGCACCAGCACGAGGCCGCCTGCCTCCAGGGCGCTCGCGCCCGCGGCGACGGCGACCAGCAGGACGATGAGCCCGTCGGCCCACAGCCGCCGTGAGCGCGGGGCGGTGCGCAGCACGTAGCTCGTCCACAGCGCCATGAGGACGAGCAGCGTGAAGACCGCCGGATACAGATGGGCGTAGCGCGCGCCGACGTTGCCCTGCACGGCGATCTGGTACACGCCGTTGTAGGAGAGCAGAACCGCGCACCCGGCGATCACCAGCACGCCCAACGCGGTGAACAGCATCGCGGCCACCGGCGATCCGGAGTGCTGCGGCTCGGGCGCAGGACGCGTACCTGCGGGTTTGGAGGAGCTTTTAACGGCCATCGTGCGCAGAAGCGTAGCCCAGCGAACGCGGCGAACACGAGTTTGCGTATCGCCCGAAACCGGCCGTATCCGGGACCGGCGCGCCGCGCGGCGCGCCGCGGCTGCGTTCCTCCCGGTCGGGGGCTGATGAAGGAAGAGCGGGTCATGGACCGGCGGCGGTCGCGGGGCCGTGTGCGCGGGATTTCGGGACGGATTCCGCCGAATTGCGGACGCCCGTTTCACGGCTTCCCGCCGACCGACCCGCCCCTCGCCGGGAGCCGCTGTTCTCCCGGGGCCCTCGGAGCGGCTCCGGAACCGGAGGGGTGAAGAGTCCTTCCCGCAGTCGCCGGCCGGCGACTGCGGAGGTCACGCCGCCGGCCCGGTGCGGGGCCGGTCGGCTGTGGAGAGCGGGCCCGTGGTAAACCGCCGAACCGCTACCCTGGGCGGTGTGAGTCTGCGCTTCTATGACACCAGTGCCCGCCAGGTCCGCGACTTCACACCCCTGCGCGAGGGGTGCGCCTCGCTGTACCTGTGTGGTGCCACGGTGCAGGCGCCGCCGCACATCGGCCACATCCGCTCGGGCGTGAACTTCGACATCCTGCGCCGCTGGCTGGAGTACCGCGGCTACCGGGTCGTCCTGTGCCGCAACGTCACCGACATCGACGACAAGATCATCAACGTCGCCGCCGCCGAGGGCGTCGAGTGGTGGGAGGTCGCCGAGCGCAACCAGCGCGCCTTCACCTCCGCCTACGACATCCTGGGCTGCCTGCCGCCCACGGTCGAGCCGCGCGCCACCGGCCACGTCCCCGAGATGATCGAGCTGATGCACCGGCTCATCGACCGCGGCCACGCCTATCCGGCCGGCGACGGGTCCGGCGACGTCTACTTCGACGTGCGCTCCTTCCCCGGCTACGGCGAGCTGTCCAACCAGCGGATCGAGCAGATGCGCGGCGCCTGCGACACCGCCGACGACGGCGGCAAGCGCGACCCGCGCGACTTCGCCCTCTGGAAGGGCGCCCGGCCGGGCGAACCCAGTTGGGACACCCCGTGGGGCCGCGGCCGCCCGGGCTGGCACCTGGAGTGCTCGGCCATGTCGACCAAGTACCTGGGCAGCGCGTTCGACATCCACGGCGGCGGGCTCGACCTCGTCTTCCCGCACCACGAGAACGAGACCGCCCAGTCCAAGGCCGCCGGCGACGGCTTCGCCCGCTACTGGCTGCACAACGGGCTGCTCACCATGAGCGGCGAGAAGATGAGCAAGTCGCTGGGCAACTCCCTGCTCATCCCGCAGATGGTCCGCAAGGTCCGCCCGGTCGAACTGCGCTACTACCTGGCGCAGGCCCACTACCGCTCGGCCATCGACTACTCCGACGACGCGCTGTACGAGGCCGCCGCCGCCTACCAGCGGATCGAGGGGTTCCTGACCCGCGCGAGCGAGGTCGCGGGCACCGTCGAGCGGGCCGCGGAGGTGCCCGAGGCGTTCGCCGACGCCCTCGACGACGACCTCGGCGCGTCCCAGGCGCTGGCGGTCGTGCACGGCCTGGTCCGCGAGGGGAACACCGCGATCGCCGAGGGGGCCAAGGAGCGCCTCGCCGAGCTCGGCGGCCGGGTGCGCGCCATGCTGGACGTACTCGGGCTCGACCCGTTCTCCGAGACCTGGTCGGCGAGCGGTACCGGGTCCGGGCTGCGCGACGTCGTCGACTCGCTCGTTGCGGTCGCCCTCGACCAGCGCCAGGCCGCGCGCCTGCGCAAGGACTACGCGGCCGCCGACGCCATCCGCGAGCAGCTGCTCGCCGCCGGCATCGTGGTCGAGGACACCCCGCGCGGCCCGCGCTGGGAGCTCCGGCGGGACTGAGCGGCCGACGCACCGGGGTGGCCGGCACCGCCGCGGTGCGGACGCTGTGCCGCTCGGTCGGCGGTATGCGGTGGGCGGGGTGCGCCCGCACCGGCGCGTCGGTCCGGCGGCGCCCCCGGCGCGAGCCGCCGATGGCGCGGCCACCCGCTGCCATCGGCGACCATGGAAGGGTGCCGCATCAATGCGGCCGGACGTCGGAGAGCGTCGGCGCCTCCCGCGGGTGCGGGCCGCGAACCGGCGGTCGGCGGCACATCACAGACCGGAGGGCCGGCCCGGCGGAACGGGCGCGGCCCGGTCGGCGCCGCGGACGGCACCGCCGTCGGCGGCCGCCGGAACAGCAGAGCTTTCGCGCCCGCAGCGGCCCCCCGACCGGGGCGGCGGCGCGCCGACACCAGCGGTAACCGAAGGGTGAGGACAGCAGGCCATGCCGGCGAAGAAGAGCAAGAAGGGCCCCACCAAGGGCAGCGGCGGCAAGGGGAAGCGCTCCCTGGAGGGTAAGAAGGGGACGCTTCCGGCCGAGGAGCGCCACTGGTACTCCGAGAAGTCGCGCCGCTCCACCAAGAACGCGGCCAAGAACCCCGCGAAGAACCCCGCCAAGAGTTCGGCCAAGCAGGCGCCTACGGGCGCGGCGAAGCCGGGCGCTCCGACGGCGCCGCCGCGAGCTGCGGCCGCTGAGCCGGGCGCCCGCGGCGGTACGCCCGATCTGCTGGTCGGGCGCAACCCGGTGCTGGAGGCGCTGCGCGCGGGGTTGCCCGCAAAGCGGCTGTTCCTGGCCAACAGCCTGGACCAGGACCAGCGCATCACCGAGGCGGCGCGGATCGCGGGCGACGCCGGTCTCGAGGTGCGCGAGGTATCCCGGACGGAGCTGGACCGGCGCTGCGACAGCCAGGGCCAGCCCGGCGCCGCCCACCAGGGCCTCGCCCTGCAGACGCGGCCGTACCGCTATTGGAACCCCGAGGACCTGCTCGACGCGGCCCGGTCCACGGCCGAGGAGACCGGCGTCCCGCCGCTCATCGTGGCGCTGGACGGTGTCACCGATCCCCACAACCTCGGCGCCGTGGCCCGCTCCGCGGCGGCGTTCGGCGCGCACGGCCTGCTGATCCCCGAGCGCCGTGCCGCGGGGGTGGGCATCGCCGCCTGGAAGACCTCCGCGGGCACGCTGGCCCGCCTCCCCGTCGCCCAGGCCACCAACCTCACCCGCACGCTCAACGGCTACAAGAGCGAGGGCGTCTTCGTCGCCGGCCTCGACGGCGGCGGCGAGACCGAACTGGTGGCCCTGGACGTGGCCGCCGGCCCGCTGGTCATCGTGGCGGGCTCGGAGGGCAAGGGCCTCTCCCGCCTCGTCCGCGAGACCTGCGACCAGATCGCCCGCATCCCGATCAGCGGCGCCGAGTCCCTCAACGCCTCGGTCGCCGCGGGAGTCGCCCTCTACGAGATCACCCGCCGCCGATCGGCGTCCACGCAGCCCGGGCACTGACGCGAAACCGGTACGATGCGACTGTGCGCCCCAGGCAGCGCTGCGGTGCGCACAGGCCGACGTAGCTCAATTGGCAGAGCGCTCGCCTTGTAAGCGAGGGGTTAGGGGTTCAAGTCCCCTCGTCGGCTCTTTTCATGCCCGAACCGGCAGGTCAGAGTCCTGAGGCGAAGCAGCCGGGAGTTCTCGGGGCGGGCTGCGGATGTCCGCTGCGTGAACGGTATACCCGGGCTCCGGGCGTGCGGGTCAGGTCCGTTCCACGAGCAGCGAGCGGCCCGGGCCGGAGAGCTCGTCCACCGCCTCGCCGCGACCCGCGATCGCCATCAGCACGGACTCGCCGCGGCCGCGCACCTCGGGGCCGTCGCCGTGGGTCCAGTCCAGATCGCTCGCGACGAGCGTCAGGCCGCGGGCACGCTTGGCCGCGCCGATGGGCGGGGCCTGCAGCGCCAAGCGGAGGGCGGTGCGAAGGCGGTCGTGCGGGATCTCGCGGGGCAGTCCGAGCGGGCGGCGGATGTCCTGCTGGTGGATCATGCCGTCGACCAGGGCGATCATGCCTCCACGCAGAGCGGTCAGCCCGCGAGGGCGCTGATACTTCCGCAGAATGCGCACCAGTTCGGCCGTTGGGCGGGGGGAGTACTCCGCGACGCCGATGGCGTTGGCCTTGTCCACGTTGAACCCCGCCCGGGCCAGCCGGGCGGCGAGACCGCCCCACCCCAGCTCCTCGTAGCTGATCGCGTGGGCGACCACGTCGCGCACGCTCCAGCGCTCGCACAAAGTCGTGGCGTCCCACTGCTCCGGCGACAGGGAGTCGAGCAGCTCCGCGAACTCGACGCGTTCGCATACGGCCATGGCCATCGTTCCGGCCCCGGCCCCGTCGCCCTGCTGCGTCATAGTGCCGCCTCGCCTTGTCCGCGCCTGTGTGCCGGGACCGGCGCGGTCGCCGCCAGGCCGGTCCCGGCACACAGGCGGCGTTGGTGACATCGCCGTCGTGTCTACTCCGCAAGTATGCGGTCCCCGACCGGGCGCGGTCGACCCTCGTTCGTGGATGCGGCGGGTCGGCACCGTGTTATATTCTCGAACGGCTATATTCTTTGTCAGGTAACAAGACCGGCCAGCAAGCGGGTCCCCGTCCCGGACGATCGCCCGCCGCGAAGGGGACCCCGCCGACGAAGCCGGCAAGCGGCCAGCGGGACCGGTGGGGCGGGGGTGCTCCATCCGGTCCTCCGGGCGCTCGCCGTCATGGCGTCGGCCCGGGGAACACCCGTCGTCATTTCTGTAAGCAGCGACTTGTGCGCGGGTCTCAGTCAGCGGGCGGAGTGCCCTGGAGGGCCGGGCGGCCACTTTTCCGAAGCCGCTGAAGACAGAGACGCATCAGCCATACCCGGCCCTTGCGGGCCGCATGACAACGTACGGAGGAAGCATGAGCGACGCACTGCGCCGCGTGGGGGACCAGTGGGCTCTGCGCTTCGAGCGGCGCTTCGCGCATCCGCCGGAGAGGGTGTGGCGGGCGATCACCGAACCGGAGCACCTCGGCCGATGGTACCCGCTCACCCCCGCGGAACTCGCCCCTCGCGTCGGCGGGGCCATCGTGTTCGAGGGCGAGGACGGGGCTCCGGGGCCGCGGGCCGAGATCACCGAGTTTCTGCCGTCCCGGGTCTTCGCCCTGCGGGAGTACGACGAGGAGACCGGCACCCACGGGCTGCGTCTGGAACTGGAGCCCGATGGTGAGGGGTGCCGCATGGTCTTCACCCACACGTTCGCCGACGACACGTGGGCCGCGCAGACCGAGACCGGGTGGATCGCGTGCCTCGACGAGCTCGGACGCGTCCTGGACGAGATGGGCTGAGGGGCCCTATACCGTTCC
>NZ_BAABIK010000009.1:116382-177816 GCF_039542725.1 Streptomonospora halophila
CGGACGCCGGACGCCGGACGCCGGACGCCGGACGCCGGACGCCGGACGCCGGACGCCGGACGCGGCGACTGCCGCGCGCCGCCGCTCCCCGGAGGGACCCGGCATCGGCACCGGCGTCAGCCGGGGATGCGTGCGACCCCCGCCAGTCCCCAGGCCTGTTCCGGAGGGATGTAGTCGGCGGCGTCGACCACGGGCGAGGGCTCGGTGGTCCAGTCGTCGCAGTGGATCAGGCCGGGCGGGTCGACCAGTTCCAGGCCGGCGAAGAATCGCGCGATCTCCGCGCTGGAACGGGCCCGGCCGGGCGAACTGGTGTTCGCGTAGAACCGCTCCAGGGCGGCCGCGCGGTCGGGGGCGGTCTCGTTCTCGACGTGGCTGATGGCCACATAGGAGCCGGCGGGCAGCCGCTCCACGTAGCGCCGCAGCAGACCGTAGGGGTCCTGGTGGTCCTGCAGGAAGTGCAGTATCGCGACGAGCAGCAGCCCGACCGGGCGGTTCAAGTCGAGGCGGCCGGTCAGCTCGGGGCGGCCGAGGATGCTCTCGGGATCGCGCATGTCGGCCTCGACGACGCCGGTGATCTCCGCGCGGTCGGCCAGCAGCGCCTCGGCGTGCACCCGGACGACCGGGTCGTTGTCGACGTAGACCACCCGGGCCTCGGGAATGCGCCGGCGCACGACCTCGTGCACCGGGTTCTCCGCCGGAAGGCCGGACCCGATGTCCAGGAACTGGTCGATCCCCTGCCGTGCCATGAAGTCCACCGCCCGGCCGAGGAACCGCCGGTTCGCGCTCGCCATCTTCCTTATCTCGGGTATCTGCTGCTCGATCCGCTCGCCGAGTTCGCGGTCCACGGCGAAGTTGTTCTTGCCGCCGAGGTAGTAGTCGTAGAGGCGGGCCGCGCTCGCTACGGTCGGGACGCCGTGGCCCCCTTCAGCGCTGGAATCGGTGCTCATCGAAGTCCGTCTCCTGAGGGGCGAATCGGTCGTGGGGGTGCACATTGTGCATCACATCGCCGGGTCGGCAAGCGCTTTCTGTAGCGTCGGGGCCGCGGGCGCGGTGGCGCTCGTCACAGCGGGCGGCGGGCCGCCGCCGGTGCGTGGCGGCGGACGGGCATTGCGACGGGAGCCGGGCGGGGCCGATGCCGCAGCACAGCGGAGGCGATCGGAGCCGGGACGGCCGACCGGAGCCGCCGCGCCGGGGACGGAGGTCGCCGCCCGCGCCGCCGCGGGCCGGTTGTGGCCGCGCCCGGATCTGGGCGGGCCCGACGCCGTGTTGTACGCGGCCCCGGGCGGTCCGCCCCGACCGGCTTCCGGGGCGGGCGGCCTACCCGGCGCCCTCGCGCGAGCCCAGGCGCACCCTGCCGCCGGTGGCCTTGTAGAGGGCCCTCGGCAGCAATGAGGCCGGAACGCCGGGCAGATCGCGCAGGCGGCGCTCATAGGAGCCGCCCCGGGTGGCCGCGCGCGGAGCCGCCGTAGGCGCGGACGGCGGCGCCTGCCCGGACCCCTCGATGAAGGCCCTGGCCTCTGCGGAGCCGGGAATCGCCGAGACCGACGCGCTGTCGGCGTGTCCTGCCTGCGGGCCCGACGGATGCTCCGCCGGGACGGGCGGCTGCGCGGGCGCCCGCGCAGCCTCCGCGCCCGCTGCCGACGTGGCCGGCGCGCCGCCGGAGACGGCGTATCCCCCCGAAGGTGCCGACGTCGGCGTCCACTGCTGCTGTGCGGACGGCGCACCGGCGGACGGTGCCGGGTGCCGAAACGCCTGCTGCGGACCGGAGGCCGGTTCCCGGCCCGCGGTCCCGGCGGTCTGCGCCCCGGTCCCGCGATACGCCGCAGTGTCGGCCGGTCCGCTCGGCGGGGCAGCGCTGTAGGGCTCCCCGCCCGCCTGGTGCGGGCGCGGGTCCGGCTGCCAGGCCGCCCGGGACGGCTGCGGTCCGCTCGCCGGCCGGTCGCCGCGGGTCTGCCCCCACCCGCCGTGCGGGGTCTGCGGCTGCGGCCCGCCCGCGCTGCCCGCCTGCTGCGCACCGCTGCGGCCTTCCGGCTCGGGTTGCCGCGCGGATGCGGGGCCGTGGGCCGATTCCGCGTCCTGGGGCCGACCGGTGTTCCGCCGGGCCGAATCCGCGAGCCGCGGAGGCCCACTCGCGGGACCGCCCGGATCGTCCGGGCCCGAGTCGTCGACGGGCCGGAGCCGGATGGTCTGCTCCTCCGGCCGCGGCTCCTTCGTTCCACCGGCGCGGTCGGGCAACGGGGACGCGGTGCCGGAGTGGGGCTGTTGCGGTCCGCTCGGCTGCTGGGGTTGTGGCTGGGGCTGCTGTTGGGGTTGGGGGTGGTGGGGCAGGGTGCCCTGGTCGCGGCCGGTCGCCGCAGGGCCGCCGGGCTGGTGAGGGGCTGCGGCCGGACGGGCCGAAACCTCTGCTTCCGTTCCGGGACGGGCCTGCGATGCGGCGGGCGCGCCGGCCTCCCTGGGGCCAGCCGCCGCGGGGCGCGGCTCCTGTGTGGTGTTCGGGTCGTGCGGCTGCCCACCCGCTCGGTAGCCGGGTCCGGTGCCGCCGCTGCCCGGTTCGGCCGTCGGCGGGACGCCGCCGGGCCGGTTGGTGGCCGGGTTCGGGCGCCTGGCGGGGGTCCGCGTGGAGTCCTGCTGCCGCTGGGATGCGGTGCCGGAGTGGGGCTGCTGCGGTCCGCTCGGCTGCTGGGGTTGTGGCTGGGGCTGCTGTTGGGGTTGGGGGTGGTAGGGCGGGGTGCCCTGGTCGCGGCCGGTCGCCGCAGGGCCGCCGGGCTGGTGGG
Source organism: Streptomonospora halophila (assembly GCF_039542725.1). Classification (NCBI taxonomy): domain Bacteria; kingdom Bacillati; phylum Actinomycetota; class Actinomycetes; order Streptosporangiales; family Nocardiopsidaceae; genus Streptomonospora; species Streptomonospora halophila. The sequence continues at coordinate 119,157 of NZ_BAABIK010000009.1, forward strand.
AACCGGCCCCGGGTTGCGTCGCGTATGTTCCGTGCGGACCGCTCGGGTGCTGAGAGCCGGTCGTCGGGGGTTCGGCCGGCGCCTGGGCGGTTCCGGAGGAGGTCTGGGCGCCGTCGGCTGGACCGGACGCGCCGCGGCGCTGCAGCGGGTGCGTCTGGTCCTCGGGCTTCGCCGCCTCGGTGCCGGCGGCCTGCGGCGTACCCGCCGCCGCGCTGGACGGGGCGGTGGGTGGAGTGTCCTGGCGGCCTCCCGGCGCGTGGGTGCCCGGCCGGTACGGCGCCCCGGTGCGGTCGGCGGCCGGGGAGGGAGAACCGCTGTCCGGCGCCGGGGCGGGAGCGGGGCGGTCGGCGCCGCCTTGCGGAGCGCCACCGGCCTGCCCGCGGCCGGTCGCCGGATACGCGGACTGCGGCTCACCGGTCTCGCGCATGCTCTGCCCGGAGCGGGGCGCGCCCTCGCGGGCGCCCTGGGCGTCGCCGCCCTGCTGCCGTCGCGCGGCGGACGGGCGCAGGGAAGGCGGCTGGGTCTGCCCCGCGGGATCGTCGGAGCCCCCGCTCGCCGCGCCTTCCGAGCCGGGGCGCCGCAGCTGGACCGTCTGGTCCTCGGGCCGGGGCCCGCCGTAGGCAGGGGAGCCGCCCGACGGGTCCTGCGGCGATGCGGGATGCCCCGCCCCGGGGCCGTGGGCACCGGTCGCCGGCTGCGGTCCGGTTGCGGGATGGGCGTTGCCTGGGTTTTGCGGCCCGGTGGTCGGATGCGCGGGGCCGGCGCCGGCGCCGGTGGCGGGTCCAGGGCCGGTGTCGTGGGCGGTATAGGGCGCTTGCTGGCCCGTCGCCGGGCGCGCAGGGCCCGCGCCCGCGGCGCTGCTCGGGTCTTGGGGGCCTGTGGTGGGGCGTGCGGGGTTCTGCGGGACGTGCGCGGGGTCCGGGTTCGCGGTCGGGTGGTGCGGTGGGGACTGCGGCATGCCTTCGTGGGGTGCGGCCGCGGTCCGTGCGGGGTCGTTCGGGTTCTGGGGCCCGGTGGTCGGGTGTGCGGCGTTGGGCGTCTGAGGGCCCGTCGCCGGGCGCGCAGGGCCCGCGCCTCCGGTGCTGCCCTGGTTCTGTGGGCCCGCGGGCGGGTGCGCCGCGCCGCTGGCCGCGCCGGTGTGGTGGGGGCCGGTTGCGGGATGGGCGTTGCCGGGGTTCTGCGGTCCGGCGGCCGTGCTGCCGGGGCCAGAGCCGGTGCCGCCGGCTCCGGCGGGGGGCTGGGGGCCTGTCGCGGGAGGTGTGGGGCCGGGGTTGGGGCCGTAGGAGCCGTGCGGGTCTTGCGAACCCGTCGCCGGGCGGGCGGGGGCGGAGCCCGCGGGGTTGGTGCGGCGCTGCTGCGGGTGGGTCTGGTCCTCTGGCTTGGCCTCTGCGGAACCGCCGGGCCCTCCGGCGCTTTCTGCCGCCCACGGGCCGCCCGGTCGCGCGCCGCCCGCGGGAGTGACACCGGCGCCGGTGCCCGCGCCGGTGCCCGCCGGTCCGGCTCCCGCCGCACCGCCGCCGCTCCCCGGAGCGCCGCCCGGCCGCCGGTACGGGTCGGCGCCTCCCGCGTCCCCGTGCGCCGCGGGCCGGCCGCGGACCGGGGCGGAAACGTCGTCCGCGTGTGTCGGCCGCCGTGTCCCCGGCTGCGGGCGGCCACCGCCGTATGGGCCCTGCGGCCCCTGGTAACGGGCATACGGCGGCGGAGGCGCGTCGAAGTCCGCATACGGGGAGGCGCCGCCGTCCGGCTCCTCGGGCGCGCTCGGAGCCGGGGACCGCTCCTGCGGCTCCTCGTTCTCGCCGTACTGCGGGTTCTCTCGGTTCGGCGATCGGTCGGGCATGGTCGGGCACCCCCGGGCGTCGGTTCGGGGCGGCGCCGTCAACGCTCCCCGTCGGACATCGTCACACGGATCGGGCCGGTCGGGCTCCGCCCCGCCGCACCCGACGCACCCGCCTCACAGCGACCGCCGCAGGCACTCCGCGGCGATCCGGGTCGCCGTCGCGTGCGTCGCGGCGGAGATGCGCGAAGGGTCGATGCGCGTGCCCTCCGCGAGGTGGCGGTCGAAGCCGAGCCGGAACACCTCCGCCCCGCTCTCGCGCAGGATCGCCGCCGAGCCCCGGAAGTCGAACGCGCGGTCCTCCCCGCGCGTCTGCTCGGTGAACACCACGACGATCCGGCGCGGCAACGACTCGGCACCGTTGGCGGTCATCCAGTCGAAGGCGCGCCCGATGCTCGCCGCACCCTCCCGGGTCGAGGGCACGACCAGCACGTGCGCGTGCGCGCTCGCCTGCGCGGCGCGGTTGAGCCCGTCCGACACGTCGGCGGCGCGGTCGATCACGGTCAGGCCGAAGAAACGCGTCAGCGGCAGCACGGCGGTCTGGTAGCGGTTGGCGTCCAGCGCCCCTTGCGCGATCTCCTCCTGCAGCCTGGGCAGCAGCCACAGCCCTTCGCCGACCCGCTCCAGGCACTGGGCGACCTCGTTGAAGGAGTCCGACTCGATCGTGGCGCCCGTCAGCCCGGGCGCCCCCGGTTCGGCCGCACCCAGCCGCGGACCCAGCCCGCTGTTTCCCGGCCCCAGGTCCAGTGCCAGCACGCGGTCGTAGCGGTAGTGCGCGAAGGCCAGCGCGAGCAGCGCGGTCACCGTGCTCTCGGCCGCCCAGCCGTGCGGCCGGCTCACCACGACGCGGCGGCCGGTGATCACCGAGCGCTGCAGCTCCCGCCCCAGCCGGACGGGCGCCAGGACGTCCTCGGGCGGCCGAAACGGCCGCGCCGCGCCCCGGCCGACGCGGCGCAGCAGCGAGTCACCGTGCCTGGCGGCGCGGGGCGCGGCCCTGCCGGCGGACGGTTCCGCGCTGTCGTGCATCGTCTGGCCTCCGGGAGAGTGTGCCGACGCTGGGTCGCAAGGGTCAGAACGTGTTGATCAGGCGCTCGAAGGTGCCGAAGGAGCCGATCGCCACCGGGATCAGCACGACGACGGCGACGGCCTCGAACCGGTTGGCGATCCTCCGCAGCCGTGCCCGTGTGTGCTCGGGCTGGTCGAAGGCCAGCACGACGGCCGGGATGAGCAGCACCGCCACCAGGACCCCGATCGCGGGCCACAGCGCCCACGCCGACCGGTCGACCCAGGCGTCCGCCAGGGCGACGACGATCGCCAGCGCCGCCGCCATCAGCGGCGCCTTCTGCAGGATGAGCGGGAACAGCCGCGACCGGCTGCCCACGACGATCGCGAGCAGGCCCGCCAGCGCCGCCGTCCACCCGTTCAGGTCGGCGGCGAGCCCCATCCCGGCCACCCCGGCCGAGACCGCCGCCGCGACCGTGGCGATGGTCATCGTGCGGTGCGCACTCGCCAACGCGGTCATGACGTCGGTGCGCGCCACGGCCGAACCCGAGCCGCGCCGGTCGTCCAGCGCCGTCAGCCCCGACATCCCCATGGCGAAGCGCAGGATGAGGCTGAGGACCACCACGCACACCATCGCCATGACGGCGCCCACCTGCGACAGCTGCAACCCGAAGGCCGAACCGCCGGCCCACATCGCGGTCAGCGACAGCGTGACGGCGCCGCCGATGATTCCGCCGCGCCCCAGCGGGGTCGTCACGCCCAGGCCGATGACCGCGGTTCCGACGATGCCCGCCAGTCCGCACCACAGCACCCAGCCGGGCCAGCCGAAGCCCGCCGCGGCCAGCCACACCGCCTCGCCGGCCAGCGCGCCGCCCGCGATCGCCAGCGCGGTGCCCGCCGGCTCGCGCCAGGTCGCGGCCAGGGTCCAGCCCAGCGCCATCAGCACCGCCGCGCCGCCGCCCAGCGCCAGGGCGCCCGCCGTGCCGCCGGTGCCCGTCCACAGCAGGGAGCCCGCGGCGAGGACGAGCGCGGCAACGGCGAACGTCGCGCTCCACCGCCGCGCCGCGGAATTCCACCGGCCCAGGTCGCCGTCCAGGACGTCCCCGACCGCGTCCGGAACCTCGTGGACGACGGGGGCCGGGACCGGCTCGTCGACGCGTACGAGCCGCAGCACGTCGCCGTCGGAGACGCGGCGCTCGGCCAGCGTGGAGTCGCCGTCGAGGTGCACACCGGAGGCCGTGGCCAGGTGCATGGGCAGGGCGGGGTTGCGCCCCTGGTCGCCCAGCAGCTTGAGCACCTCGGGCATCAGCGCGCCGATCGGCTCCTGAGCCGGGAGGACGGCGTCGACACGGCGGTTCTCACCGACGAGTGTCACGCGGCTCCAAGACGTCATCGAGCCCTTTCCCATCACTACTTCGCTGCGGTGCCCCGCGTCCGGCGCGGGAGCTTGGGGGTGCGGCGCCGCGGTCGCGGCGGCGGTTCAGGCGGGCACCTCGCTCGCCTCGACCCGTTCGAGGTAGCCGTTGCCCAGCAGCCAGCGGATACTCACCAGCGCCGGAGGCTGGATGAAACCGCCGGCCTCGACGGTGAACCTGACGCCTCCGCCCGGGTTGGCGCCCTCGCTGGGGGACAGCGAAGCGTCGACCTTGAAGGGGTGCGTCACACGGTATCGGTGGTACCCGCCGGAGTCCGCGTCCGCGTCCGCGTCCGCGTCCGCTTCGGCGCCGGCGTCCGCGCTCTCCGAGGGTGCGGACGCCGTCGGCGCGGGTGTGCCGGAGGGCGTGGCGTCGGGTGCGGGGCTGGTGTCGGACGGCGCCGAAGGGCGGGCGATCTCGGGCAGGCCGCGCTCACCGAACGGCTGGCCGTCGGGGAAGAGCAGCGAGCCGCTCTCCTGACCGAAGGTGTCCACGAGCATGCCCGGCTTCAGCGTGGCCTTGACGCCGTCGCCGCTGCCCTGGCGGATCTGCGCGCCGACGTCGTCGACGAGCGTGGCGGTCCGCTTCGCGGCCTTGCTCTCCTCGGAGGTGCTGAGGGGCCGGGGATCGGCGTCGACGAGGACGAGCTCGCCGTAGAGCCATCGGGCGGCCTCGTCCTCGGTGGGGAAGTCCGCGCCGGTGCGGCCCTGCTCGTATTCGACGATGCCCGCCGAGAAGCCCCGCTCGTTCTCGGTGATGAGGTAGTAGCTGGTGGCGGTGCCCGTCGCGGGCCGCGGCTCGTCGGGCAGCACGTACAGCTCGGGCGGCACTCCGGCGCTGCCGAGCTGGGCGGCGAGCATGTCCATGGTGACCTCGGCGCCCACCCAGTCGGCTGGCACGGGTGCCGACGGTGCGGGCGGAGGCGGCGACTGGGCCTGCTCCTGGGCCTGGGCGGCGTCCTCCTGGCTGCTGAGCTGGCTCTGCAGGAACGACCAGCCCACGCTGCCCGCGCAGACCACGGCGGAGATGACCAGCCCGGCGATGATCTTGGCGACGTTCTCGTCGAGCCTTCGGCGGGTGCGCTGCGGACCGAACAGGACCGCCTCCCGGAGCCGCTTGCGGCGCACGGCGACAGACTCCAGCAACTGGCTGTCGTAGTCGCGGGCCATCAAGCCTCCTTTGCGGAGCGGGCTGCGGATACGGTCCGTGCTCGCGGGAGGGGCCCGCGTGGCGGCCGCAGGGCGTACGAAGAGGGCACCCGCAAGAGTACGGGGCGGGGGCGCATACCGGGCCGCGCGCCCCTGCGGCGGGTGCGCGCGGCTGAGGCGGTGCCGTGCCGCGCCCGAAGGCTCCGGCGGCCGTCGGTCGGCACGGTGCCGGAGGGGCGCGGCGCTCGGCGCGCCGAGCGCCCCGGAAGGCCGCAGGGGCAGGGGCCGGAGGAGGCTGCGCCGGCGCGCCGCGGCGATCGCCGATGGGCAGGCGCGGGCGCCTGCGCGGTCGGACCTGCAGGTCAGATGCTCTGCACGGCCGTGCTCGCCCTGGACAGCGAGGTCTGGGCGGTCTCGTCGTTGTTCTCCAGGGTCGTGCGCACGAGCCGGATGATCTCACGGACCTCCTCGGCGGCGTCGTGCCACTTCTGCTCCTTGGCGCTGTACTCCTCGTCGACGCCGTCGGCGATGAAGTCCGCCATCGCGGAGGTCACGTCGCCCTGGTGCTCGCCGATCAGGCTCTCCAGGCGGGTCATGACCGTTTGGATGTTGGTCTGCGCCTCGCCCGAGGCGCCCAGGTCGTAGCTGTTGCGTCCCATGCTCATGTGGGGTCCTCCTCAGCCGCTGCCGGGTCAGGCCGTGCGGAACTTGGCGGCGTCGAAGTTCGCCGCGCCCATGTTCTGGTTGGCGTCGTCGGCCATGGTCTGGTTACCGGACATGAAGGCCTGCTGCATGCCGCCCTGGCCCTGGTTGATGTTGGTCAGACCGGCGTTGAGCTCGGCCGTGATCGTGTCGGCGCGGCTCTTGAAGGAGTCGAACGCGGCCTTGCCGGCGCCGTTGAACCGGTTGGCCAGGGGCTCGGCGGCGTCGATCAGCTGGGTGATCAGGCTGCTGAGCTCGTCGCCCGTGCCCGAGGTGTTGCGGGTCAGGGTGGTCAGCGTCTGATCGCCGAAGTCCCAACGTGACATCTGTTCACCTGCTCCTCGGTTACCTGCTGTCTTCCGCGGTTGGACGCCTCCGCCGGGTCGCCGGTTCCGGCGATTAGGCGCAGACGGTAAAGAGGGAGGAACCGCCGCATAATTATATGGGTCATAATGACGATCGGCAGTCGGCTGCCGCCGGTGGGTGAAGCACCGTTTCTGGGGAGCGACCGCATGAAGTTCGAACACCTCGATCCGGCCGAACCGCCCGCTGAGGACGCTTTCGGCGCCCACGGCCGCCCGGGTGGAGAGCCGCCCGAGCCCGTCGCCGACGCTGCGCCCGAGGCGGCGGAGCACGACGAGGGCACCGGCCCCGACGACGAGGCCGAGGCCGGCCGAGAGGCCGACCGGGACCCGCAGGCGCGCCTGAAGGCGTCGACCAGGAGGCTGTCGGCCCAGGTGAAGCTGGGTGCGGCGCAGATCGACGACAGTCTCACCAAGCTGTCGCACCGGGTCGCGGAGCTCCAGATGGCCGAAAGCGGCCAACGACCGGGGAGGCCCCCCTCCATCTTCCGCGCGGACCGCTTCGCCGCAGGTCGGAACGGGAGCCGTGCGGGCGCCGACGGCTCGGGGGCGGCCGCGCGGCCGGTGTCGGCCGAGCCCGGCCGAAGCGCGGGCGGCGGAACGGTGGAACCGAACGCAGACAGTGAGCGCCCAAGCATCCGAGACCGGCGTTGAGAGGACGGGAGGGAACAGGCTCATGAGCGGCTGGGATATCCAGGCCCCCGAGGTGAGCGGCGTCATGCAGACCGTCGGCGGGCATGTCAACGGCGGCGACGGCGAAGGCGGCCTGGTCGCCAAGATCGAGACGTTCGGCGGGCACGTCGGCGATGCCGGGACGGCCGCCGCCAGCGGTCCCATCGGCACCGCGCTGGAGGAGTTCGTCGGCGAGTACGGTCCCTCGCTGGAGGAGATGGTGCTCAAGAGCGGAAGCTGCATCAAGGGCTGCGTCGACGCCACCTCCGCCTACCTCGACGGCAACCTGCAGATGGCCTCCGACGCCCAGGGCAACGCCGGCAGCATCGAGGAACTCGACCTGTAGGGCTGCGGGCGGCCGCCCGCAGGGGCGGCGGGGCCGGGCCCCGCCGCGCGCCGGGTCAGCTGCGAACACCCCCCGCGGCGGTCGACGGCGACCGCCCGAGACGGGCCGCCGAGGTGCCCAACCCGGACGGCCCCCACGAGAACCCCGCCCTCGGATCCGGGGCGTGCTTGCGCCGCAGGTAGTCGCCCTTGTAGCGGAGGCACGCGCGGTGCCACTCCAAGATCCCCGACATCCAGTACTTGAGCCCCTCGGCATGGCCGGTGATGACCGCCCGGGCGCGGTCGTCGAGCTCCCAGGCGTCGAGGAGGTCAGGGAGCCCGGTGGCCAGGATGTGCTCGAACTGCTCCATGCGGGCGCGCGCGAGGTCGACGACGATGTCGCGCGCGGTCTCGCGGCCGACGTCGAGGAAGTTCTCCGTGACCAGGACCATGTTGTGGACCTCGCCCTCGAACTCGATCTCCTTCTGGTAGGAGTACAGATCATTCAGGAAGCACGCGTAGTCCTGCGCGGCGGTTTCGAGTTCGCGCAGCGTACGAGTCTCGTAGATCCCCTCGGGGATCTCCTCGTCGTGCGCGAGGCGCGAGAGTCCGATGGTCATGTCCGAGCCGAAGGTGCGCCGGCGCATCTCGATGTAGTCGACGGGATCGGGTACGCGGTTCAGTGCCTGGTTGTGCAGCTCCCACAGCCAGCTTTCGACCATGACCTGCACCGCGGTGCGGAAGCTGCGGCGCGCCTCGGGCCTCATCGGGCCCGCGGTGCGCAGCCACAGGTCGGCCAGGCCCCGTTCGAGTGGATTGGCGGGCTCGGGGGCGTCGTCCTCCTCGGTGTCCAGCGGCATGAACATCGGCAGCCGCTCGGTCTGGAGCTTGGCGGCTTCGAGGTTCCGGGTGGCGCCGAACCACCGGGGATAGGCGTCGTCGCCGTAGGTGCCCCAGGCCAGCCAGTCGCTGGAGAGGTAGAGCTGCTCCCGCTCGGCGTCGGCGTGGATCATCGACGCGCAGTAGGCGAGGTCGAGGTCGAGGAAGTCCTGCTCGTTCCAGACCGCGCCGGTGCCGGTGCCGGGTACGTGCTCCAGCATGCCCATTTCGCGCGCCCAGCCGACCGCGTAGACGCGGGCGTCGTCCAGGTAGGGGCTGCGGACGAGGGCGAACGGCATGTACATCGGCTCGCACTCCAGCTCGCCGACCTGCGGGAGCAGCGGCTGGGCGTGCTGGCGCGACCTGCGGCGCAGGCCCGGCTCGACCGAGGACAGGGCCGGGCGCGCGGCCGAGGTGCCCAGGCCGGTCGGTCCGCCGAGGCCGCCCGAGCGCGCGGCGGCGCCGTCGTTCATGTACCGGCTGGAGCGGGCGTGCCATTCGTGCCCGCCGGCCTGCCAGTCCTGCAGGCCCTTGGCGAACGCGGCGACGGCCGCCTGCCGGCCGGGCGGCAGTCCGCGCTCGGCCATCAGCGCGGGGGTCTCGACCAGGGCGGTGTCCTCGAACTGCAGCATCCGCGAGGTGAGCAGGTCGTTGACCAGCTCGGCGGCCTCCTGCGTGGAGCAGTCGAAGAACCGCTCCAGGACGAGCACGGCGTTGGAGTTCTCGCCCTCCTCGCGGACCTCGCGCTGGTAGGAGAACAGGTCGTTGCGCAGGTGCACGGCGTCGGCGAAGGTGTCGACGAGCACGGATACCGGCCGCGAGCCCGCAAGCTCCGGCGGGACCTCGGCGCCCGCGGCGACCTCGACCAGGTTGGCCGACCAGGGCGCTCCGCCGACCCGGCGGCGCATCTGGATGTACTCGATCGGGTTGGCCACGCGGTTGCGGTTGATGTTGTCGAGCTCCCACATGGACTCGACCATCAGGTTGTGCGTGCTGAGGATGAAGCGCCGCCGCCAGTCGTCGGACATGTGCGGCACGGTGCGCCGCCAGAGGTCGCGCAGCCCCGCCTCTGCGGCGTTGGCGGGCTCGGGCGGGTCCTCGCCGTCGGCGGTCATGAAGCGTTCGAGGCCGTCGACGTAGTCCTGGCCGCCGGCGAGGTCGCCGGTGTACTTGAACATCTCCAGGAAGTGGTCGTCGAAGAAGAACACCCACACGTACCAGTCGGTGATCAGGTCGAGGGTGAGTCCGTCGCAGTCGGGATGCGTGTAAGCGCACAGCAGCGCGTAGTCCATGACGGCGAGGTCGTGCTCGTCCCACACCAGTCCACCTCGGGGCGCCGGGGTGTCGAGCATGCCCATCCGGCGCGCCCACTCCATCGTGTGCCGGCGGGACCGTTCGACGTGCTGATTGATCCGGGCCGGGTGCGACAGGTAGAAGTCGGGCAGTGTGAACGCGTCCATCCGCGTACCTACTCTCGTCGACCTGCGGGTGCTATTTCACCCTCCGGATCTTATTGGTGGCGTTCGGTCGCATGCGGAGGTGCTGATTCGCGATTGCGCAAGGTGAGGCAGACGTGGCGGCGGAGGAAGCCTGATATGCGTGGAGCAGGCGATTCGCGGCTTTCCCCGGGTGGTGTGCCTCCGCAGGCGAGCGGTGGCATTGCGCGAATGGAACGGAGAATGACGGTGTCTGCGGTAGCGCGGTGGACGACCCGGTGCACCCCCGGGCCGACGGATCGTCGGCCGCGCGCCGGTTCCCTTTCAAGGTGCGTGCGACGTGGGAATCGGCAGACCGCGAACGACGGTATGCGCTGGCCGGAATCGGACGGCCGGTACCGGGAGACCCGGAGCGAATGGTCTCCTGACGACGACCCCCTGCCCTGCGGTCGTGCGCGCGTGAGTGACGAGAATCGGCGAGTTCCGGCGGTGCGGCTTTGAGCGGCGTGATCAATCCAGAAGAGGTGCCCGTCCCCCAGGTCGACTGCGACGCGGTCGAGACAGCGGGGGAGAACCTCAAGGGCGACGGCACCGACGTCTCCCAGGCGGGGCAGGACATCAAGTCCTCCTGGAAGGGACTCGAAGGGATCTACGCCGCCCCGGAGGCGGAGACGCTGTTCGCCGCGATCGACCCCGTGGCCTCGAAGGGCGACGACTTCGACGAGGCGGTCACCAAGGTCGGCACCGCGCTGATCACGTTCGCCGGCGAGGTCCGGCCGATCAAGGCGCGGCTCAAGACCCTGAAGGCCGACGCGGAGTCGTTCGTCTCCGACATCGAGGGCGACGACGACTGGCGCGAGGACGAGGACAAGGTCAACGAGCACAACGACCTGAACAACGACATCCTCCAGGCCCTGTACGAGTACCAGCGCGCCGAGCGCGACTGCGCCAATACGATCACGGCGCTGTTCGGCGGCACCACGTTCGTCGCGCAGGACCCGGGAGGCGGCGGCGACCTGGGGCCCGACGAGGAGGCCTACGGCACGTCCGAGGCGCTGAAGGACGTCGAGACCCCCTGGGCCAAGCCGCAGGAGTACGACGCCCCCTGGTACGAGGACGCGTGGGACGGCGTGAAGGACTTCGGCGTCGGCATCGCCGAGGACCTGGGCAGCCTGGTCGGCCTGTACGGCGAGAACGGCTGGGGCGTCAGCTCGTGGAGCGAGTGGGGCACCAACCTCAAGAACAACTGGGGCGACACCCTCGCCGGCCTGGGCAGCCTGGTCGGGCTTTACGGCGAGGACGGCTGGGGCGTCAGCTCCTGGGGCGAGTGGGGCAGCAACCTCGGCAACGGCTGGAAGGAGTTCGCCCACGCGATCGTGCCCTGGCGCGAGTGGGGCGACCGGCCGGGGTATGTCATCACGCAGAGCGTTCTCAACGTCGGCAGCATGTTCGTGGGCGGCGCCGGCGTGGTCAAGGCGCTGGCCAAGGGGGCGCGCAAGGTCGGGGGCGACGGCTCGCACGACTCCGGCGGCGACTCCAACGGCGACGGTTCCGACCAGCAGCAGGTCAACACCCAGGAGCTGCAGTCGGTCGGCAACCGGCCGGGGCAGCAGAGCACTCAGGACCTGCAGAACCAGCTGGACGACCTCGACATCGACCAGCAGCAGCTCGACGGTATCCAGAACTCGCTGGACGAGGCCGAGGGCTTCGACACCCAGCCGACCCCCGTCGGCGGCGGCGACCCCGTCGACGCCGGCGGGAACCGCCCGGGGGGAGACGGCGGCTCCGGCGGGAACTCCGCACCGGACGGCGACAACACCCCGCTCGACCCGGTGGACACGGACCCGGTGGACGGCGTCGACAACGACGCTCCGGACGGCGACGGGACGCCGGACGGCGACACGGTCCCGGAGGGCGACACCACGCCCGAGGGCGACAGCGTTCCGGAAGGTGACACGGTCCCGGACGGCGACAGCGTTCCGGAAGGCGACACGGTCCCGGAGGGCGACACGGTTCCGGAGGGCGACACGGTTCCGGACGGGGACGGCACTCCCGACGGCGACGGGACACCGGAGGGCGACACCACGCCCGAGGGCGACACGACGCCGGACGGGGACGGCACCCCCGACGGCGAGGGGACACCGGAGGGTGAGACGGTCCCTGAGGGTGACACGACGCCGGACGGGGACGGCACTCCCGACGGCGACGGGACGCCGGAGGGCGACAGCGTTCCAGAGGGTGACAGGGTCCCGGAGGGTGAGGGCGAGACGGCGTCGGAGGGCGACGGCGTTCCGAAGGGCGATGGCGCCCCTGACGACACCGAGTCTCCGAAACACGACGGCGGCGACCAGGACGCGGAGGGTGAGCAGGACCTCGAAACCGCAGCGGACAACGACGGCTCCGCAAACGGGTCGGAAGATCCGCACGATCCGGCAGACGAGCCCGGCGGAGACGAGGATCCCGCCGGCGCGCCGCCGTCCGGACAGGGCACGAACCCGAATTTCTACGAGGACGACGGAACACACGCGGCCCGTTTGGCCGCATGGGAGTTGTACAACAACGTTCCAGCGCACATCCGCGACGCCACCGTCGCCTTCATGCGGCAGGTGCCCAGCGGAGGCATCTCCATCGGTGATGCTCCGCTCACGCAGCTTCCCGGCGGCGATGTCCTCCCACAGGGGACACCGAACGGGTGGCCCGCGGGCTCCTCATTCGACGATGTGGCCGGAGTGTGGGAGCCGCAGTCGCGTCGCCTGCTGATCAGCACATCGCGCGCGTCGGGAAGCACGTCCGTGCCTCTTCACGAGTTCGGCCACGCCGTCGACAATTCGCATGGCTGGCACAGTTCTTCTCAAGAATGGTCCAATATTCAGCAGCAAACCGCCGGTGCCTTGCAGTCCAAGAATACTTTCAATCCCTATTACAATGCACCCAAGGAGTGGTGGGCGGAAAGTTTTGCGGCCTGGTGCAAGGGGTGGGACACAATGGTTAAGCACTCGCTTGACGACCATAAGGTCGCTGGCATATTGTGGGATTACTTTGAGCGCACAATGGGAGGTCCGTAATGGCTCGCTTGGACAGTGACGGGGTGACCGTGCTGGTGCCCACCTGCGGTGAGCTGCCCAACGGCACCCTGTGGGACGGCGTCGAACGCCTGCAGCCGGGAGATGACGGCTACGACGAGGCGCTCGCCGAAGCTCAGCTCCGGGCACGGATCGAGGCCCGGTCACCGCGGACCGAGCCGTCTGAAGAAGAACTGGACGAGGCCATTACAGCGTTCAAGTTCGAATAGTCGGGCAACACGTCTCCCCGGCAGGCCTCGTGCCGCGCCGGCCCGGAGGATTCCGCGGAGCACGGGCATTGCGGCGTCTTGGTACTCCAGTCGTCGATCGCGATCAGGCCGGTGCCTCCCCCTCCGCCCGAGGTCGTCCCGGCCCGCCTGGGCCTGCCTACCCCTCCCCTGGTGCGCCCGGTGGCGATCCGCCAGAATCTGCTGCCATGGTGCGACGAATTCGCGGTGACCCCGATGTCCCGCCCTACGCCGGAAGCCCGGAGCAGCGGGAGGCGAAGCGAAAGCGGGACGAGCGCCAGGAGGCGCACCGCCGCTTCGTGGCGAAGGCGCTGGAGGTCGCCGACTTCACGGGGTTCAGCGAGGCGGGGGACGTGCCGCCGCACATCCGGCGGCTCGCCGAAATGAGTGCCGCGACGATGGCCGATCCGCAGACCATCGCCGAGTGCCTCAACGAAGACGGCCCGTGGGACCCCTTCGAGGTCGTGTCCTGCATCGAGAGCCTGTGGCCGCATTCCGGGTACGCCGACTGGCCCCGGGAACTCGGGACCTATCCCGGCTACCTCGGCGGCCTGCGCGACAGGTTGGGCGGCGGCCCGCCGCGTGCCTCGGCCTCGGTGCGGCTCGCTCCGCGCCGCTTGCAGACCCGGTGCACCCGGTGCGGGGCGCAGTGGCCGTCGGGCTGGCCGGGGACCGAGCGGGAGCCGGCGTACCCGGACGAGCCCGCCACGGGGTGCCCCGACTGCGGCTGCCCGTGGCTGCGTTCCGCCGAGCGAGTACGCGAGCACAGCGTCGTCGACCTGCACTGGATGCTCGACCGATTCGCCCCGGCGGACCCCGGTCCGTGCCCCGTGTGCGGCGCGGAGCGCGTGCTCGCCAACGCCGGCTACGCCTCTTGGGCCGTGATCCGGCAGCTCGACTGGGCCTGCCCCGACGCCGACCCGCTGGCCTGGCCCGATCCCTTCGACCGCACGGGCAGGAAGGCGGCGGCCGCCGAGCATTACCGCGCCGCGGTCGAGCCCGCGGTGTGGGAGTCCGAGGCGGCGCACCACGCCTACTGGCTGGCGGTGGACATGCTGCGGCTCGCCGCCGCGGCGGGTGAAGAGACCGAGCCGCCCCCCGGCGCTGTGTACGAGGCGATCGACGGCAGCGGTGGGCGCTGGGTCCGCGACGAGGCGGGCTGGCGGCCGACGGACGGGGCCGACGGGACCGGATGACCTCCACGCGCGGCGCCGGGCGCGGCTCTCCGGGCGGGTTGTGCCGAGCCCGCGGTAAGGGCGGCAGGAATGCTCCGAGACCCACACGAATGCCGTCACCCCGGAGGCCGCGGCGGCGGGTCTCGGCTCACTGCGAGAGCAAGGCGGCCCGCCGCCGAGCGCGCGGTGCCCTTGTCCGCCGGGGCCGGTCTCGACGGCACCCTGTCGAACCCCCCGGCGCACGCGCGGCCGGGCCCGCCGCTGCGCCGGAGCTCTGCGGGGCACCCGGGGCGAGGGCCTCGGTCTGCCTGTCAGCTGTCGAGTGCCGAGTCCGGGAGCGAGGCGAGGGTCCGGCCCACATCCTCCAGGTCGTCCGCCGACAGGCCGGGCCAGCCGTGGACCGACGCGCGCCAGCGGGGCGGAACCGCCGAGGCGCCCCAGCGGGCGCCGAGGAGGGCGCCGGCGATAGCGGCGACGGTGTCGGTGTCGTCGCCCGCCCGTACGGCGTTCTCCAGTGCGGCCGCGAGGTGGTCCCCGCCCTCGCCCTGTGTCGTGGCGACCGCCGACCAGGCGGCCTGCAGCGCCGGTACCACGAACCCGTTCGGGGAGAACGCGTGCGGCGGCGCCTGCTCCGCCTCGTCCAGCCGGGCCGCCCAGTGGTCGCGGCGCCCGGCCGGGAGCAGGTCCAGGCCGGCGCGCACGCCCGCGAAGCCGCCGCCGCCGACCGCGCGGCGGACGCCCTCGCACCACAGGACGCACGCCTCCTCGGCGAGCGGGTCGGCGTGGGTGAGCCTGCTGACCAGGCGCGCCGCGGCTGCGGTGCGCTGCGGGTCGTCCGGGAAGCACAGCCCGATCGGCCCGGTGCGCATTAGCGACCCGTTGCCGGCGCTGGGCACACCCGCGTCGTAGCGCTCGCGCGCCGCCGCGAGCATCGCTTCGGCCACACCGGGCGATCCGCGCTTCGACGCCGCCGCGCCCAGGACCGCTCGGGTCTGGTTGCCGATGTCGCTGGCTCCCTCGAACATCCAGGTCAGGAAGTTCTCGGCGACGGCGTCGAGCGCCCCGCCGCCGACGGCGCCCGCGCCTTCCGCGGCGCCCGCGTAGGGCGCGCCCGCGAACGCGCGGGCGATGCAGGCCGCCATCTGCGTGTCGTCGCTGTACTCGCCGGGACGGTAGGGGCCCAGCCCGCCGCCGGCCATCTCGGGGCGCGTGTCGGGCCCCAGGCGCGCCGCGAACTCGTAGGGTACGCCCAGCGCATCGCCGCAGGCCGCGCCGAGCAGCACGCCCGCCGACCGGTCGAGCCGCTCCTGCTCCTGCTCTCGTGCGCGGTGGCTGTCGCTCACGCAGATCCTTCCTCGGGGGTTCGGGCCGGGGTGCGGCGGGACCGGACCGGCGCGGGCGCAGCGGGCTCAGCCCGCCCGCCCGGCGCCCTCCGGCTGGAGATGGGCCATCAGCGTGCGGAACGCGTTCCAGGCCTCGGGATCGGTACCGTCGCCGAGCGGATACCACATCGCCGGAGCGCGTTCGGGTCCCACACGCTCCCCCGGAGCGGGGGCGCCTTCGGCGTGGGCGATCCCGATCTCGGCGACCGTCTCCGCCCCGATCGCCATCCCCACCGGCACGGGCACGCCCGACCACACCGGCGGGTAGGTCAGGTCCGCCCGGCCGGCGAACCGCTGGACGGTCATGCTCGTCAGCGCCCCGCGGTCGGCGAACTCCCGGCACACGCCGCGCAGCCGCTCCAGCGCGGGATCCACCCCCTCCGGGTAGCCCACGGCGAAGGTGACGACCTCCTTGACCCCTTCGACGACGCGCGTCGACCGGTGGGTGCCGATGAACGGGCGCTGCGCGGTCCCGGGCCCGGTGAAGACCGTCCACGTCGACTGCGGCGACCGGCGCCGGCACAGCGCCGTCAGCCGCGCGGTGTCCCAGTGCGACAGCGCCGGCTCGCTGGTGCCCCAGCCGGCCGGGTCCGCGCCGCCGAACGCCTGGGCCAGCAGTTCGATCCCCGTACCCAGGACCAGGCCCTCGCGGGCCTTGTGCCGCAGCCGCAGGTCGATCCAGAGCTGGCTGCCGGGTTCCCGGACGGGCCGCATGAACGTGGGCGTGGGGCCGTGCTGCACCCGGTGGCTCTTGCCCACCACGAACCCGGCCCGCCGGTCCCAGGCCAGCGGCACGCCGGAGAACCCGTCGAAGTAGCCGCTGCCGTCGGACTCCTCGACGACCCACCGCGCCTTCGGGTTCTGCAGGACGCTGCGCAGCGGCAGCGTGAGACGCGTATCGGGGGAGGTGAGCACCTGCAGCGACCTGTCGTCGGCGCCGCAGGCGGACAGCGCGTCGGTCAGCCACGACGACAGCGGCACCACGTCGCGGTCCTGCACCACGACGGCGGCCTGCTCGGTGGCGGTGTCGACAGCGGGGTGGTCGGCGACCACGGTCACCCCCTCCCCCCGTCCGCGCCGCCGGCGTCCGCCGCCGCGTCGGCGCCGGCCGCTCCCGGTGCCGGCGGCGCGGACGGGCGCTGCGGCCAGACCGCACCGCCCAGCCGTCCCGCCAGGGCGTCGGCGAACCGGTGGGCCAGCGCGGCCGCGTCGTCGCCCGCCCCCGGCGCGCGGGCCTCCACCCACCAGCACGGGTCGGGCATGTCCGCGGCCGCCCGGGCGCCGAGCAGCCGGGCGACCTCGTCGGGCACCTCGACTTTCTGGCCCGCCTCGATCGCCAGCAGCGAGCGTCCGGAATCGTCGGTGAGCCGGAGGACGGCGCCCTCGCCCGCGCCCACGACCTTCAGATCGGGCCCCGCGTCGACCATGGCGTCCACCAGCGCCCGCACGTCGGGCGCGCGCCGCACCAGCGCGACGACGTCGTATGTCACCGGCTCTCATCTCCCGTCCCGGTATCCGCGTCCAGAATCGCCGTCTGCATGAGACGCGGGGACCGGCCGCGGCGGATCCACCGTCCTCGACCGGGCGGCTGGTAGTTGGCGTAGATCTTGGGGAAGAGCTGCCCCTCGCTGCGGTCGCCCGACATCAGCAGGGAGCTGGCGCCGGTCTCGCGCATGGCCTGCACGAGCGGGTCGTACAGCCCGCGCCCGGCGCCCGCCACGCGGCGGCCGAGAACGAAGTGCAGGCCGATGTCGCGCCCGTTGGACACGAACGGCACGAACGGGGTCAGCGGCTTCTGGCCGGCGGTGGTGAGCAGGTCGTAGTCGTCGACCAGGACGACGATGCGGGGCCCGCCGAGCGTCCCGGTATCGGCCGAATCGGGGTCGGCGTCATCGGGCATGCGCCCTTCCAGCTCCTTGGCCACGCCCCCGGCCAGCCCCTGGCACATCCGCGCGTTGCTGGCGTAGCCGCCCAGATACGCCTCGGGGATGACGTTGCGCAGCGTGCGGCGCGGGTCCATGACCGCGAACACGACCTGGTCGGAGGGGTAGCGGGCGATGAGCCCCTCGGCCACCAGCCGCAGGAGGTTGGTCTTGCCGCATTCACCGTCGCCCAGCACCAGCAGGTTCTGATCGCGGTCGAACAGGTCGAGCAGCACGGGTTCGAGACCCTGCTCGTCGACGCCGATCGGCACCTGGGTGGGCTCGGTCTCGGGGCCGGGCAGCGTCGCCGCGGGCAGCAGGTGCGGCAGGATCCGTACGGGCGGAGCCGTCGTCCCCTTCCACGCGGTGCCGATGGCGCGGCACGTCTTCTCCACGACCTCGCCGAGGTTGTCGTCCTCGGCCAGCGAGTCCACACGCGGCAGCGCGACCTGGCCGAACAGCTTCTGGTCGGTGAGCGCCCGGCCCGGCGTGTCGGCGCCCAGGGTCTCGGCGAGCTTGCGGTCCACCGAGGAGTCGGAGGGGTCGTTGAGGTGCAGCTCCAACTTCTGCCCGAAGTTGGACTGCATGGCGATGCGGACGTCGTTCCAGCGCAGCATGGCCGCCACGACGTGGATGCCGTAGCCGCCGCCGCGCTGGAGCAGGTCCTTGACCGCGTCGTCGATCTCCTCGAAGTCGCTGCGGATCGCGCCGTAGCCGTCGATCAGCAGGACGACGTCGGCGCTGGGCAGATCGGGCACCTCGCCGCGCGCGTGCATGCGGCGCAGCTGCTGGATGGAGTCGATGCCGCGGTCGCGGAACACCTCCTGGCGCCGCTCCAGCATCGCGCGCACCTCCTCGACGGTGCGGCGCACGCGCTCGGCGTCGGTGCGCGCGGCCACCCCGCCGACGTGCGGCAGGTCGGCCAGGGCCTGGAGCCCGCCGCCGACCAGGTCGAGCGCGTAGCAGGAGACCTGGTCGGGGGTGTGCGTCAGCGCCAGTGAAAGCACCATGGTGCGCAGCAGCGTGGTCTTCCCGGTCTGCGGGCCGCCGATGATCGCGAAGTGCCCGCCCGAGGCCGACAGGTCGATGCTCCAGGTGCCCTGCCACTGGCGGGCGGCGTCGTCCAGCAGCCCGACCGGGACCTGCATCGGCCCGGGCGGCTGGGGCAGCCGCATGGCCTCGTCGGCGATGCGCACCGGGCCGGTCACCGCGTCCAGCGTGGTCGCCGACGGCAGCGGCGGCAGCCACACGCTGCGGGTGGGCTCGCCGACCCGGGTCAGCTGGTCGACCATCACGTCCAGCAGGGTGGGGCCCACGGTGCGGTCGGGCAGCGCCGACTCCTCGTCCTCGGAGGAGTCGGCCTGGGCGCCCTGGTGGGCGGCCCCGGCGCCGTTGTAGGCCGTGTAGGGGTACACCGGCGGCGGCCCCTCCCGCTCGTCGGCCTCCTCGGCGGCCACCTGGCCGCGGTAGGCGCCCGACACGTAGCCCGCCTTGAACCGCTGGTAGACGCTGGTGTCGACCTTGAGGTAGCCGAAGCCCGGCAGCGCCGGCAGGTGGAAGGCGTCGGGGGTGTCCAGGACCGTGCGGCTCTCCTCCTCGGAGAACGTGCGCAGGCCCAGCCGGTAGGACAGGTAGGTCTCCAGGCCGCGCAGCTTGCCGCTCTCGATGCGCTGGCTGGACAGCAGCAGGTGGACGCCGATGCTGCGTCCGATGCGGCCGATCGACAAGAAGAGCTGGATGAAGTCGGGGCGCGCGGTCAGCAGCTCGCCGAACTCGTCGATGATCACCAGCAGGTGGGGCAGCGGCGGCAGGCTGGGGTCGTGGGCGCGCTTGTAGTGGTAGTCGCCGATGTTGGCGACGTTGCCCGCGTCGCGCAGCACCTGCTGCCGCCGCTGCACCTCGCCGGAGAGGCTGGAGTAGGCGCGCTCGATCAGCGCGGCGTCGTCCTCCAGGTTGGTGATGACCCCTGCGACGTGCGGCATCTCCTCGAAGGGGGCGAAGGTCGCGCCGCCCTTGTAGTCGACCAGCACCATGCTGACCCGCTCGGGCGGGTGGGAGGCGGCCAGGGCGATGACCAGGGTCCGCAGCATCTCGCTCTTGCCGGAGCCGGTGGCGCCCACACACAGCCCGTGCGGTCCCATGCCCAGCTGCGCGGACTCCTTGAGGTCCAGGATGATCGGCTGGCCCAGGTCGTCGGCGCCGATGGGCACCCGCAGGAAGCCGCGCTCGCTGCGCGGCGCCCACAGCCGGGCCACGTCCATGTCACCGGGGTCCTCCACGCCCAGCATCGCGGTGAAGTCGGAGCTGCCGCCCTCCGCGGCGGCCTCCTCGACGGACTCGCGCGAGAGGCGCAGCGGCGCCAGCATGCGCGCCAGGCCGGTGATGTCGCCGATCCCGACGCCGTCGACGGTGCCGACGGCCGCCGCGCCCGCGGGGTCGTCCCTGCGCAGGTCCTCGATCCGGACCCGGTCGCCCTCGACGGTGATGCGCACGCTCACGTCGCCGGGCTCGTGGATCTGCGCGGCGGCGAGGTGCACGACGGTAGCGCCCAGCGCCGCGGGCGGAACCGCGTCGTCGGGGCGCACCAGCTCCTGGGCGACCGAGCCGTGGGTGTCGTGCACGACCAGCAGGCGCCGCATCGTCTGGTAGGCCTCGCGCTTGCCCATGCCGCGCCGCAGCTCGGCCGCGAAGTCGGTGCGGGCGCGCAGGTCGTCGGCGAGCAGCGTGCCGAGCTTGGCGGGGGTGGGCGCGATCAGCCGGGCGTAGGCGCCGTGCTCGCGGCGCTCGTGGTCGAGCGCCTGCGGCAGCCACTTCACCCACTCCCAGTCGGCTGCCGCCGACGAGGGGTGGGCCACCGCGAGGGAGACGTCCTCGGGCGCGTGGAACACGGCGAACTGCGCGAGCAGGGAGCGCATCGCCCGCAGCACGTCGGCGCGCTCGCCGATGACGCTGATGTTGCCGGTCATGTCCAGCGGCAGGGTCAGCGGCATCTCGGGCACGTGCTCGAAGCGCCGGATCGCGGCCTGGGCCTCCGACAGCATGAACGGGTCGGTGGGGGTGAGCGCCGACCCGCGCTCGCCCAGCCGCAGCGGCTGGCCCGGCATCGACCCCGTGCCCAGCCGCACCCGCAGGAAGTCGCGGTCCCTGCGGCGGCGCTCCCACAGCCGCGTGGGGTCGCGCACGACGTCGTAGAGCGCCGCCGGCGGAGGGTCGAGCAGCTGTGCGTACTCGCGGGCCGCGTCCTCGCGGCCGCTGAGGTCCTCGCGCAGCTCCTCCAGGTACTCCAGGTAGAGCTCGCGCTGGTTGCGGCGCTGGCGCGCGGCCTGGCCCCGGCGGGAGAGCAGCATGCCCAGTGCGGCGCACAGCGCGATCACCAGCACCAGGGCGCCGAGCGCCATGAACGCGGGGTTGCGCAGGACCATCATGACGGTGAGCGAGCCCATCATGGCGATCATCGGCAGAATGGACATGAGCTGGTTGCCCTGCGCATTGCCGTCGGGCAGGGTCGGCGGCGCCTCCACGTCGTAGGGCTCGCGCTGGGGCGAGGGGTGGACGGTGCGTGCCGGCCGATGCACTACGCGGGTGGTCACCAGCGCTCCTTTCCGCCTGGACGGGGACGATCCTATTCGGCGCGACGGGTTCCTCCCCTACCGTAATCGCGAGCGGTCCGGGCGGCGCGGGCCGCGATCCGCCGGTGGCGGACGCGGAGGGAGCCGCGCAGGCGCGCCGCGCGTCAGAGCAGGAGGGAGGGGACGGTCCGTGCACGAGCTGGAGATCGCCGGCGACGTCCACGCGCTGCTCGAAGGCCTGCTGCCGGTCTCCCTGCCCGGCGCCGGCTTCGACCGGGAGGCCTCGGCGGTGGTCCTCGGGTTCGGCTGGACCGAGCTGAGCGCGTCGACCTGGGGGCTGCTGGAGCGCTGCGCGGCGGCCGAGCGGGCCGAGTGGCCAGGAGTGGTCGACTCCTGGCTGCGCGAGACCGCCGACCGGGCCGCGATGGCCGTCGCCGAGATCGAGCTGCTGGGCGACGTGCGCGAGCTGCTGCGCATCCGCCTGGTACCGGCCATGTCCGAGGAGCGGCGCCGCGAGCTGGTGTGGACCCCGGCCGGCGCGCACTTCGACGCTCTGGTGGTGGTGGAGCACCCCGAGTACGGCGCACCGCTGACCCGGCACCGGGCCGGGCTGCTGCAGCTGCGGCGGCTGGGCTACGCCCTGCGCCAGACGCGCGAGCGCGAGCTGGCCGACGTCGTCGACTTCACGCGCCCGCTGGCCGCCGGGGGCGAGGTGCGGGTGGTCACCAAGCCGGGCAGCGCCTATGTGACGGTGCTGCTCAGCGAGCTGGACGAGCTGCTCGCCGAGGAGGACGGCGACGCCGCGCTGGTGGCGGTGCCGCGCTTCGACACGCTGATGGCGTACCCGCTGGCCTCGCGGGCGGCGCTGAAGGCTTTGCCCGCGTTCGCCGCGGAGGCCGCCGCACTGCACGAGAAGGCGGAGGAGCCGTGCTCGCGGCGGGTGTACCTGTGGCGCGCGGGAGAGCTGGCGGCCGTGGACCCGCGGCCGCGGCGGGCGCGTGCGCAGGTGAAGGCGGTCCTGCGGGAGACCGGCCTGCTGCGCCGCAGGAGCAAGAGCGCCCGCGGCGGGCGGAGCGCGGGCGGCGACCGGGAGGCGTAGCGGGCCGCCGTCCCGGACCACCCGCGAGAACGGGGCAAGGACCCGCCGGAACCGTCGACGGGGCGCCCCGTAGGCGAGAGGCGCAGGAAAGGCACGTGGCGCGACGGGCTTGGGGCGCCGGCCGATTGGCCGCATCAGGCCGCAGCCCCCGGATGTGGCCGCACACTTATCGTCGTTCCCCGCCGTCCCTGCAGCCCCGGCAATATCGGCCCGCACCCCTCTTCGGGTTCGCGGCACCGCAATCGGAGCCCGAACAGCGCCGCGGGGCGGGGGGATGGGGTTCCGGGCGTACGTTCCGCCACCGATCGGCTTCCGAGCAGGTCACGGGACACGGGTTTCGGTCACGACGTGCCGCGCCATTCGGGTTGGGACACTGGACCCGCGGCGGGACTATCGGCTCTCCTTTGGGTATCCGCCGGGTATCCGGCGAGTGGCAGGGCTCGGAGGGGAGGGGCGCGTGCTGGACGGCGATTGGCTCGCAGAGACCGGGGCGGAGATCCGCGGCGTCCTGAAGGTGATGGTGGACGCCGGGTGGCTTCCGGGCGGGACCGCCGTAGTCGGAACCGACAGCATGTGGGAGTTCGTGTCCGTCGGAGGGATCGGCGAGACCGTCGGCGACCACCCCGCGGCGCCCGACGTCCGCTACGACGTCGCGAGCCTGACCAAGGTCATGGCCACCTGGCCGCTGATGGGGCGCGTGGTGGCCGAAGGGCTCGTCGGGCTCGACGCCCCGCTGGGCTCCTACTTCTCCGGCGGCCCCTTCCCGGGAGGGCAGGTCACGGTGCGCCAGATCCTCACCCACACGTCGCGGCTGAACCCGGTCACCTGGCTGGAGCGCTACGTCGGCACCGAGCAGGACCTCGCCGAGGCGATCCTCGCCGAGCCGCTGGACGAGGAGGGCTACCGCTACATCGACCGCGGGTTCATCCTGCTGGGGCTGCTGCTGGAGCGGCTGCTGGGCGACCCGCTGGACCGGTTGGCGGGCGAGCTGTGGTCGGTGGCCGGCATGCCCTCGACCACCTACGGCCCGCTGTCGCGTTCGCCGGCGGTGGCGCCCACCGAGCGCCGCATCCCCGGCACGGCTCCCACCTGGGGCGTCGTCCACGACGAGGCGGCCGCGCTGATGGGCGGCGTCGCCGGCCACGCCGGGGTCTTCACCACGGCCATCGACCTGGGCGTGTTCGCCCGCGACCTGCTCCGGGTGCACGACCGCTCGCGGGGGCGGCGGGACGCGTTCTCCGAGTACCTCCGCCAGAGCTGGCGCCCGCAGGTGCCGGCGGACGAGCACTTCTCCCGCGGCCTGGCCTGGCTGGTCACCGACGACGGGCTGGTGTACCACCACGGCTACACGGGGGTCAGCCTGTTCCTGCACCCCGCTACCGGCCGCTACGTCGGCCTGCTCACCAACGCCGTCCACCACGGCCGCCGGCGGACCGGCCTGTTCGACCTGAGGGCGGCGGTGCGGGCCTCCTTCGCCGGCTGACGCGCCGAGGCGCCGGGGCGCCGGGGCGGGCCGGTGCCGAGCGGGACCGGGACGGCGTCAGGGCGGGTGCGCGCCGTTCGGGTGCTCCGGCGGCGCCGCATCGGGAGCGCGGTGGAGCCGCCGCCAGGCGAGCAGGCCGCCGACTCCGGGCACGAGCGCCGTGCACCGGGCCGCGGCGCCGGCGCGCTGCTCGCGCCAGACCGCGACGACGACGAACAGGTAGGCGCAGCCGTGGGAGGGGCCCAGCACCGAGGACACCGCTTCGAGGTGGACGGTCGCCAGGTTGGCCAGCATGAGGGCCAGCGTGGCGAGCTCGGCGTGCGCCGCGATGCGCAGATGGAGCAGGCGCACGGTCAGGCGCTCGTGGTCGAGCCGGGGCGGACGATCATCAGCACGGTGACGACCACCCACAGCAGGTTGAACACGCCGGTGAGCATGGCCAGGCGGGCCGGTGTCCGGGCAGCGGCGGCGGGGTCCGGGGCCTGCGCGGCGGCGAGCGCCGCACCCTGGTCGGGCAGGATCCGCAGGGCCAGGACGGCGGCGGCCGCCGCCGTCAGCACGATCGAGGCGACCAGCCACGGGCTCGTGAGCACGCCGAGGCTGCTCGCTGTGGCGAAGCCGAAGACGGGCACCGCGATCCCGACCGCCGCGTAGACGCGGCAGATGCGGTGCAGGATCCGCAGGCCCGTGACCGCGGCGCCGTCGCCCGGTGCGCTGTAGGCGCGGCGCAGGGCGGCGGGGAACATGCTCGCGGCGACGGCGACCGGTCCGACCGCCAGGACGGCGGCCACGACATGCAGGGAAAGGAAGAGCTTCGTCATGGCGGTCAGAGCTCCGCGGCGGCGGGGTCGGTGCGCTCGGCGCGGCGGTGCCCGGCGACCTTGGAGGCGGGGAGGCGGCCGGCAGCGGCGGTGCGGGTCAGCGTGTCGCCGTCGACCTCCGCCGCGAAGGCAAGGTTGAGCCGTATGGGCTTGGTGACGGCCTGCTTCCAGGTGAGCCGGTCGCCGTCCAGGACGAGGCCGGTCAGCGGGACCTCCTCTCCCGCCCCGTGGGCGGAGCCGGTCAGGACGCCGTCCTCGCGCCGGAGTTCGAGTACGGCGCTGATCGTGCCGACGGGAGTGGAGACGGACAGGTCCCAGGTGCCTTCGACGGGCATGCTGCTGCTCTTTCTGACGGAGCCGCGGGTGCGGCGCGATGCGGGGCGGCGGGCGTCCCGCGCGTAGCGGCGGGCGGGTGGGGCTGCGAGGGCGCGGAGGTAGGGGAGCGCGGAGGCGGAAGGGCACGCCCGTGGGGGCACGCGGGTCCGAAGACGCGGAGCCCGCGCGGGATCAGAAGGCGGCGGGGGACAGGCCCCGGTCCCGCCACACGGTGCCGCGGCGCTCGTGCTCGAAGAGGTCCTCGACGGCGTGCGCGACACGCGGACCGACCTCGCGCTCCAGCATGTACAGGGCCAGGTCGAGGCCGGAGGTGACGCCGCCGCCGGTCACGAGGTCGCCGTCGTCCACGACGCGGGCCCGCACCGCGCTGACGCCCGTGGCGTCGAGCATGTCCAGGCCCAGGTGGTGGGTGGTGGCGTGGCGCCCTTCCAGCAGCCCGGCCATCGCCGGGATGAGGGAGCCGCCGCACACTCCGCAGACGGTCACCCGCGGGTCCCGCAGCGCCTCGGCCAGCAGCGCGGGCAGCTCCGTGGTCCGCGTGCGGGCCAGCAGCGTCGGTATGTGCTCGTCCTGGTGCTCGTCGCCGATCCGCCCGGCGGCTCCCGGCACCAGCACCAGTCCGGGGCGCGTGGGGTCGAGCGCCGCCGCGGCGCGCAGGGACAGACCGCCAGAGCCGCTGACCACCTCGCGCGGCCCTTCGGCGGAGACCAGCTCGACGCTCACCCGGCCGCCCGATGCCGAGCCGCCGGCGTGGAACACCTCGAAGGGGGCGATGACGTCGAGGGGGTCGAAGCCGTCGAAGAGGACGATCTGGGTGTGCATGAACAGGGTCCTTCGCACGCTGCGGATGCGGCCTGAGCCGATGTCGCAACCGACGCTAGCGGGCGGCGACCCCACCGCCCAGTGGCGCGAGTGACACCTTCCAACGGAAAACCGACAGATCCAACGACCGGCCCGTGAGCTGGGACGAGAGTCGCACTACGGTCGCCGCGGCTGGGCGGTACCTCCGGCGGAGGGGTATCTTCTGGCCATGCACACTGTCGCCGTCCTCGCGCTGGACCGGGTGATCCCGTTCGACCTGTCCACGCCGATCGAGGTGTTCACCCGCACGCGGCTCCCCGACGGGCGGCCCGGCTACCAGATCCGCGTGTGCGCCGAGCGAGCGGAGGTCGACGCGGGCGCCTTCACCCTGCACGCGCACTGGGGGCTGGACGGGCTCGACGGCGCCGACACGGTCATCGTGCCCGGGACCGCCGCACCCGCCGCCCCGCTGCCGTCGGCGGTGCGCGACGCGCTGCGGGCGTCGGCCGCGGACGGTACGCGCATCGCCTCCATCTGCTCGGGCACCTTCCCTCTGGCGGCCAGCGGGCTCCTCGACGGCCTGCGCGCCACCACCCACTGGGCGGCGGCCGACGCCCTGGCCGCCGCGCATCCTGCCGTCGACGTCGACCCCGGTGTCCTCTACGTCGACAACGGGCAGATCCTCACCTCGGCCGGCGCCGCGGCCGGTCTCGACCTGTGCCTGCACATGATCCGCCGCGACTACGGCTCGGCCGTCGCGGCCGACGCCGCGCGGCTGTCCGTCATGCCTCTGGAGCGCGAGGGCGGGCAGGCGCAGTTCATCGCGCACGACCACGCGCCCGCGCCTCAAGGGTCGGTCCTCGAACCGCTGTTCGCCTGGCTGCAGGACAACCTGGCCGCCGATCTGACCCTGGCCGACATCGCCGCCCGCGCCGGAACCAGCACCCGGACCCTGATCCGCCGCTTCCGCGACCAGACCGGCACCACCCCGCTGCAGTGGCTGCACCGCGCCCGCATCCGCCGGGCGCAGCACCTGCTGGAGACCACGCAGCACTCCGTCGAGCGCATCGGCGGCCAGGTCGGCTTCGGCTCCCCTACGGCCTTCCGCGACCGCTTCAAGCGGACGACGGGTGTCAGCCCGCACACCTACCGCCGCAGCTTCGGCTGAGAGGGGCGCGCTCCAAGCACCGCGCGGTAAGAGTCAGAGGTCGCCGCTCTTCACGCCTGAGATGAACTCGTGCCAGGCGTCGGGGGGAAAGGGGAGGGTGGTGAGGTCTCTGTGCTGGGTGTCGCGGACGCGGACGGCGCTCTGTTCGGTACGGCATTCGAGGCACTCACTGCCTGCGTTGGAGTAGCCGGACTTGCTCCATTCGCCGTTGATCATGCGTGTTGAGCCTTCCTTATCAGGTCGACCGAGTCTGCTGGGGAGAGCGCCCAGCCTTGCAGGATGCCGAAAAGGGTGGAGAACCGCTGCACTTCCCGGGGGTTGTCGACCAGACCACCGCCGCTGGCGCTTTCAGTGAACGCAAGTGGTAGCCGGTCGGCGAAGGAGATCAACGTGAAGGCTCCTGATGCCTGGGCGATGTGGGTCGGCACGCCGTCGGGAACGACATATATACGCAACTGCCCTGATTCTGTCAGGTGGACCAGGTGGCAGAGCTGCTCGGCCACTGTCTCGGAGTCGCCGAGGCAGCCCCGGATCACCGCCTCCGGGACAACAGCCGAGAGCGCTGGGTCCCCCGCTTGCAGAAGGCGCTCGGCACGCTTGGTCTTGAGGGCCCAGATCGAATCGATCTCGCCGGGCTGATCCAAGGGGCGGCCGTATGAGAGGACGGTACGCGCGTAGGCGCTCGTCTGCAGTGATCCCGGTATCAGCGATGGATGATGGATCCGGAGCTCCACCGCAGCAGCCTCGGCATCCTCGACGCGCCTGTACCAGTCTGGATCTGCCGACCTGCGCGTGACATCCGACCAGCGGCGGAGTAGGGAGCCGTTGGTACTGAATGCCTGGTCCAATTCTCCTACAGTGTCCCTTTTTGGTACTCGCGTAGCTCGTTCAAGCTTCGAGAGCATTCCGGGGGTGATGGAGAGCAGGATTGATGCATCATGCAGTGACATTCCTTTTGACGTGCGGATACGTCGAATCTCTCGTCCGAATGCGACCCAGTCCGAATGCTGTCGCTCTGCCATGGCCCAAGTCTGTACCAAAGGAATTCACTGCGGTACTGCTTTGGACAAATCTGCGACGGCCGAGGGCAATCTGTGGAGCATCGCACCCAGGTTCCCGGACGCTGGTGACAAGCAGGACCCCGGCGGGTGCGGAGACACCCCCGGGGCATGGTCCCCAGCTAAAACGGAGCTGACGACATGGCGATCCTATCCGTCCCGTTCAGTCTCTTCCTCCGGCTCGTGCGGCCCTCGCGCGGGCTGCACGCCGCTCCTCCGCGGTTCGCGAGGTTCGAGCCGTGACCGCCGCGCCTCTCGTCCCGCGCACGCCGCACGACATCCCGCCCGGCGGCGGCGTCCGCTCCCGCGACGGCTCGCTGCGCTGCTCTCGGCCGGTCCCTCCCCTGGAACGGGGGTGGCGACGGTGACCGAGGAACCCGGTACGCCCAGGCTCGCCCACCGACGGTGGGACTGCCGGCTGTGTAGCCGTCCCAGCAGCGGCGACGCCTGCAACTACTGCGGCAACCCCTGGGAGGCCAACCTGTCCCTGCCCCCGCTGCCGCACCACCTGCCGCACCACCTGCCGCACGACCTGCCGGCCGCTCCAGAGCGCGGCAGGGCGCCCGCGCCCGCGCGCCCGTCCGCGCCCCCGCACACGACCCGGCCGCGGGGGCGCGCCCGTCCCCGGGCCGCGCGTGTCCGCGCCTTCGTGCTCGCCCTTCGCCCCGCGCCCCCGGACGGGGGAGGCGAAACGCCGCCGTGAGCATCGAACTTGTTCCCGGGACCGCACTCGGCGGCGAGAATGACCGCAGGGACACGGTCGACGCAGTACGGCCGACACACCCGCGCTGAACCTTGGAGGCAGGCATGACGTCCGGGCACCACGCCGCGAACCCCGAACACGGGTCCACGGACCCGACCTCCGATCCGACTCCCGATCCGGATTCCGATGCGGCTTCCGACCCCGGATCCCTGAAAGCCGAACTCCTGGAGCTGGAGCACCGGGGTTGGCGCTCCCTGTGCGACGGCACCGGCTCCGAGGTCTACGGCTCGCTCATGACCGAAGACGGGGTGATGGTCCTCGCCCACGGCGAGGTTTTCGACCGCCCGACCGTCGTCGCCTCGCTGCGGCACGCGCCTCCGTGGTCCGGCTACGAGATCACCGACGAGCGCCTGGTCGGCCTGGGACCCGGCAGCGCAGCACTGGTATACCGGGCTACCGCCTACCGCGAGGACCCCGGGTCCGAGTTCACCGCGCTGATGTCCAGCGCCTACACGCGCCGTGATGGCACGTGGCGCCTCGCCCTCTACCAGCAGACCCCGGTCCCGCCGCCCGCTCGCGGCGCCGAAGGGGCGTGACCCTGCGCGCCGACACCATGGGGACGGGCGACCGGTGCCGGGGCCGACCCGGTGCCGGGCCGAGACTCCTCCGTTCCTGCGCCGCGGATACAGCGGACACCAGGGCGAGCATGGTGTCCGGCCGACCGACCGACCGGACCGCTCCGCCCCGGACCGCGAGCGGAGGCCCGGGCCCGGTCACCGGTCCTCGATCGCCTCGCGCAGCGCGGCGAGCAGGTCGGCGATGCCCGGCGGGCCGTCGACGACCAGGTCGGCTCGTGCGGCAAGCTCGGCGACCTCGTCGGAGCCGCTGCACACGGTGATGCCCGGGAGGCCTTTCTCGCGCAGGCGCTCCACGGCCTCGAAAGCGGCCAGGTCGCCGAGGTCGTCTCCGGCGTAGAGAACGGCGGCGCCGTCGCCGGCGTCGGCCGCGACGCCGGCCAGTGCGGCGCCCTTGTCCATTCCGGCGGGCCGCAGCTCGATCACGCGGCGGCCGGGCTCGACGGTGAGCCCGGCGCGCTGGGCCAGTGCGGCCAGCGGAATGCGCAGGGTCTCCAGGGCCGCGTCGGGGTCGGCGGCCCGGCGGGTGTGCACCGCCAGCGAACGGCCCTTGTCCTCGATCGCGGTGCCCTCGTGGGCTCCGGTCTTGCGCAGCAGCTCGGGAAGCTCCTCGCGGACCAGAGCGACACCGGCGGGCGGCTCGGGTGCGGTGACGCGGCCGTACTCCCAGCGCTCAAGGCCGTAGTGGCCCAGCACCAGGACGCCGTCGACGTCCGCGAGGCCGCCGTACTCGACCGCCACCGCGGCCGGCCGCCCGGTGATGATCACCAGGCGGCCGACCAGCGGCGCGAGGCGGGAGAGCTCGGCGGTCACGCCCGGATAGGCGCGTGCGTCGGCGGGATCGGAGACGATCGGTGCCAGCGTGCCGTCGAAGTCGAACGACAGCACGGCGTCGGCGGGACGCTGGACGATCCGGTCCAGCGCGGCCGCACCCTGCTCGGAACCGGGTGTGGGCAGAGGCATGAGCGGTCGTCTCGTTCCCGTTCGGGGTTGCGGGCGAAGGGAGTGGGCTGTGTCGTGCGGGTCGCGCCCTGACACGTCCCTCATCTGGAGTATGCCCTCGGATTGCGCGGCGGTCGTCGTGCGCCGCCGTGCGTCGCTGAACGTGCGCCGCTACAGCTGGATACCCAGTTGGCGGGCCGTGCGCCGCCGGCGGCGGTTGGCGCGCAGCCGGCGGAGCCGCTTGACGGTCATGGGGTCGAAGGCGAGGGCCTCGGGGCGGTCGACCAGCCCGTTGAGGAGCTGGTAGTAGCGCGTGGGAGAGAACCCGAACTCCTCGCGGATGGCCTGTTCCTTGGAGCCCTCCAGCTTCCACCACTGGCGTTCGAAGGCCAGGATGCGTTGTTCCCTCTCGTCGAGCTCGCGCTCCTCGCTGGAGGAAGCCGCGGGCGTCTCCGCTTCGCTGGGATGGGCGGAGGGTTGCTGATCGAATAGCCCTGGATCTGACATTGGGCGCCTCCTCGTCCGGATTGGCGCGACTCATGGTAGCGACTTCCCGTGGGGGGTGAGGAGGCGAACAATCATGATGGGGCCGCGGGGTAAGTGTTCCCTGTCCTCGGAGCCCCGCGGTCGGGCGCGGCGTCCCGGGCCCGGCCGCCGTGTCGGCCGCCGGACCGCCGAACTGCGCGTACGTGGAACAATGACCCGGATACCCGCCGAGGACGGGCCACGTGAGTCGGGGCTGGGGGTTGAGTGTTGGGCGTTACCGGCGTATCTGTGATCTGCCGCAACCGCGCCGCCGCGCGTATGGCCGGGGCGGTCGCGTGCGCGGTCGCGCTGCTGGCCCCGCCGGCGCCTCCGGTCGCCGCGAGCGCCGACACCGGCGGCGAGCTGCGGCCCGAGCAGTGGGGGATGGACGCCGTCGGCGCCGCCGATGCGGCCGACCGCAACGACGGCGGCGGCGTGCTCGTGGCCCTGCTGGGCGGCGGAGTCGACGCCTCCCACCCCGACCTCGGCGACGGCTTCACCGAGGGGGACGCCTTCGCCGCCGGCCCGGGATCGGGGGGCGGCGCGACACCCCTGGCCGGGATCATCGCCGGACGCGGGCACGGCCGGGAGTACACCGGCGGCGTCGTCGGCGTGGCCCCCGGCGCGGACCTGCTGTCCGTGCGCGTGGCCGAGGGCGGCGAGGACGCGTCCGACGCGCTCAACCAGGGCATCCGCTACGCCGTCGACGAAGGAGCCCAGGTGGTCCTGCTGCCGTCGGAGCCCGCGAGCGCCGAGCCGGACGAGGCGGTGGCCGCCGCTGTCGGCTACGCCAACCGCAACGGCGCCCTCGTCGTGGCACCCGCCGGCGAGGGCGGCTCCGCCTACCCCGGCGCCTACGAGGGCGCGATGGCCGTCGGCGCCGTCGGCGAGGACCTCGCGCTCACCGGCGACTCGCCCGCATCCGGCGTCGACCTGGTGGCCCCCGGCGCCGGGATCCGCGCTCCAAAGGCGGGCGGCGGCTACACGACCGCCGAGGGCACCGCTGCGGCCGCAGCGTTCGTCGCGGGCGCCGCCGTGCTGGTGCGCGCCGAGTACCCCCAGCTGCGGCCCGGCGAGGTCGCCGACGCGCTCACCTCGGGCACCCGCGACGGCGCGGCGGGCGCACAGGCCCCCGGCTACGGCGCGGGCGTGCTCGACGCCCCCGCCGCCATGGAGCGGGCCGCCTCCTCCGCTGAGGGCGAGCCGCTGTTCGACGAGGGCTTGGCCGACCAGCCCCGCGAGGAGGGGTCCGGGCTGCCGGTCTGGGCGCTGTGGACGGTCGGCGCGCTGCTGGCCGTGCTCGTGGCCCTCGTCGCTGCGCTGCTGGTCCGGCGCGCCGGTGCGAACCCCTACGACCTGCCTTCCCGCCGGTCCGGGCGCGGACGCGGAGGCGCCGAGGACCAGGGGGAGCGCGACGACCGCGAGCCGGTCGGTGCGGAGGCCCGCTCCGGCGGCACGCGGCGCACTCCGGCGGCGCGCCGCCGCGGCGGGCGCCGGCGGCGCTGAGACCGGTGCCGCTGCTCGCCGCGGCGTGCAGCTCCGGGCCGGGTCCGGCCGGGCTCCCCGGTGCGGTGGTCCGGTGCGGGAGTGCCGACCGCGCCCGGCGGCTCCCGTGCGCAGGCTTCCGCGAGAACAGGCAGGCGGCGCGGAGCGCGTCCCCGGGGGCGGCGACTCGACCGGCGTCCGGCGCCCGGCGACCGGCGGGCGCAGAGCGCCCCCGCGCACCCGCGTACCGCCGCCAGCCCCGGCGACGCCGGGGATCCCGGCCGCCGAGCACCTCCCGCGGCGTCCCAGCCGTGCCGTTGAGTGACCGCGGGCGAGCTGTACGTGGCCTCTGAACAGGCGTTTTCCCCGATGGGCGCCTTGACGAAGGGCGCCGGGCATAGAAGTCTGGCGGAATGTCCCCCAACGAGTCGACCGACCGGTCGCCCCTATCCCGCACACCCGGCGTCCCTGCGCCCCTCCCCTCGCGGCGGGGAGGCGACGTCGCGCAGGCGGCCGCAGCCGCGCTCGCCCCGCCGCCGCACTTCGTCGACGGCCGGGTGGTGGTCGTCGAGGCCGACCCGAAGTGGCCCTACCTGTTCCAGCGCGAGGCCGACCGCATCCGCGGGGCGCTGGGCGCCGCCGCGCTGGAGGTCGAGCACGTCGGATCCACGGCGGTGCCCGGCCTGAGCGCCAAGCCCTGCGTCGACGTGCTGCTCATCGTGCCCGACCCCGGCGACGAGGCGGCCTACCTGGCCCCGTTGGAGGCCGCGGGCTACGCGCTGTGGCACCGCGAGCCCGAGGCGGACGGCCACCGCGTGCTGCGCGGCCCGGACGTGAACACCAACGTGCACGTCTACGGGCCCGGCGCAGGAGAAGCCGAGCGGCTGCGGCTGTTCCGCGACCGCCTGTGCGCCGACGCCGGAGACCGCGAGCGCTACGACCGCACCAAGCGCGAGCTGGCGCGGCGCACCTGGGACAGCCTGGACGACTACACCGACGCCAAGGCCGCCCTGGTGGAGGAGATCATCGGCCGCGCCCGCGAGTCGGCGGCCGCGCGCGCCGAGTGACCGCCGCGGCGCACCGCCCGGCCGGGGCGCCGGCCCGCGCTGCTCCGGCGCCCGCGTGCGCCCGCCCGCTGGGGGAGCGCGCTACCTCAGGGCACGCAACTGCTCCTCGAACCAGCGCTTGGGCGGCAGCGCTGTGCCACTCTCGACCAGGCGCTCGCAGCGCGCGCGGCGCTTGTCGTCGGGCATCTCCAGCGCCTTGCGAAGCGCGCCCGCGGTCTGGCTGATGTCGTAGGGGTTGACCAGGAACGAGTTGGCGCCGAGCTCGTCGGCCGCACCGGCCTCGGTGGAGAGCACCAGCGCGCACCCGTCGTCGGAAAGCGCCGGAGCCTCCTTGGCCACCAGGTTCATCCCGTCGCGGATCGGGTTGATCAGCAGTACGTCGGCCATGCGGTAGGCGGCCAGCGAGCGCGGGAAGTCGTCGGTGAGCTCCAGGACGAGCGGAGTCCAGTCGGCGGTGGCGAACTCCTGGTTGATCTCCTTGGCCACCCGCTGCACCTGCTCGGTGTACTCGCGGTACTCCGGCACGTCGCCGCGGCTCGGGTAGGCGAAGGCCAGATGGGTGACCCGGCCCTGCCATTCGGGGTGCTCACGCAGCAGCTCGCGGTAGGCCTCCATGCCGCGCACGATGTTCTTGGACAGCTCGGTGCGGTCGACCCGCACGATGAGCCTGGTGTCGCCGACGCGCTCGCGCAGGGCGGTCCGCCACTCCTCGACGTCGGCCGCCGCCGCCCGCCGGCGCAGGCTGTCGGCGTCGGCGCCCAGTGCGTGCACTCCCACGTGGACCAGCCGCCCGCCGAACTCCACGGTGCGCCGGTCCCAGTCGACATCGATCGGCAGGAACGTCTCGCAGCAGTGCAGGAACGCCTCGGCCCAGCGGCGGCTGAGGAAGCCGAGGTGGTCGGCGCCGAGCATGCCCTCCAGCAGCTCGCGGCCGACCTCGCCGGGCAGCATGCCGAAGTACTCCGGGGGCGCCCACGGGGTGTGCGAGAAGTGGGTGATGCGCAGGTCGGGGCGGCGCTGGCGGAGCATGCGGGGCACCAGGGCCAGGTGGTAGTCCTGCACTGCCACGCGGGCGTTGTCGGCGGAGCCGGTCAGCAGCGCTTCGGCGAAGGCGGCGTTGTAGGAGCGGAAGCCCTCCCACTGGGCGCGGAACGCGGCGTCGAAGCGCGGCTTGTTGGGGGTGTCGTAGAGCATGTGGTGCACGAACCACAGCGTCGAGTTGGCCACGCGGGTGTAGGCGTCGGTGAAGGTGTCCGGCGGGATGTCGAGCATGCGCACGCGCATGCCGCCCAAATCGAAGCCGGCCAGGTCGAGCCGCGCCTCGGGAGCCCGGGCGGCGGCCGTGCGGTCCGCCTCGGACAGGGCGGCGCACACCCACAGCGTGTCGGTCGTCTCCGCGACCGAGCTCAGCCCGGACACCAGGCCGCCCCCGCCGCGCCGGTAGTCGAGGGAGCCGTCTTCGCCGATCGAGAAGGACACCGGTCCCCTGTTGGAAGCCACGAGGATCTGCGCCTTGTCCACCTGATCGTCCACCTCTCACCTGTCACCGTGAATCGCGCCCGACGTCTCATTGCACTACACCGGTACCGCTGACAACAGGGCCCGCTGCGCAAAGGTGTCATAGGTCTCGCCTGCCCGGGCCCCGTGCAAACCCGCCGGTTCCCCGCGGTCCCGGGGGAGGGCGCGCCGAATCCGGCCCCGGCGGCGCGGCGCCGCAGGTACGGGCGCCACTACCCCGGCGCAGCGGCGTCAGGCGTGTTACCCGGATCACTCTCCATGGAAATTCGGACGAAACGTGAGCTACAGTGGCGTGCGGATTCCGCTGCGCCCCCAGTGCCCAACTGCGGATCCCGACAACTTCATATTGCTCATCCAGAGGGGTGGAGGGACCGGCCCTGCGAAGCCCCGGCAACCATCTCGGTTTGCGCTACTCGCGATCCTGCGAGGCGGCCGAGGCAGGTGCCAACTCCGGCCTGGGGCCAGATCGGTCAGCCAGGAAAGATGAGGGGAGACGCCTCGCATGGCGATTACCGCCACGGAAACGGACACGCCCTCCGCCCGCGCCTTCGGCCCCGCCGCCGCGCTGTCCTGCCGCGAATGCGGCGAACGCTACGACCTCGCGCCCCGCTTCGCCTGCGAGTTCTGTTTCGGGCCTCTTGAGGTGGCCTACGAGTTCGGCGAGGTCACCCGCGAGGCCATCGCACGCGGTCCGAACAACGTCTGGCGCTACGCCGGCCTTCTCCCGGTGCCGGGCAACGTCGCCGAGCTGCCGAACATGAACCCCGGACTGACGCCGCTGGTGCGCGCCGACCGGCTGGCCGCCGAGCTGGGGATGCGCTCGCTGCACGTCAAGGACGACTCCGCCAACCCCACCCACTCCTTCAAGGACCGGGTGGTGGCCATGGCCGTCGAGGCCGCCCGCACCTTCGGATTCCGCACCCTCTCCTGCTCCTCCACCGGCAACCTGGCCGGCGCCGTGGGCGCCGCCTCGGCCCGCGCCGGGTTCCGCTCCTGCGTGTTCATCCCCGCGGGCCTGGAAGAGGGCAAGGTCGTCATGGCGGCCGTCTACGGCGGCAAGGTCGTGGCCATCGACGGCACCTACGACGACGTGAACCGCTTCTGCTCGGAGCTGATCGGCGACCCGGCCGGCGAGGACTGGGGCTTCGTCAACGTCAACCTGCGGCCCTACTACGCCGAGGGCTCCAAGACCCTGGCCTACGAGATCGCCGAGCAGCTGGGCTGGCGCCTGCCCGAGCAGATCATCATCCCCATCGCCTCGGGCTCCCAGCTCACCAAGATCGACAAGGGCTTCCGCGAGCTGATCGAGCTCGGCCTGGTCGAGGACCGCCCCTACAAGGTCTTCGGCGCCCAGGCCACGGGCTGCTCACCGGTGGCCGCCGCCTACGAGCAGGGCCACGACGTCATCCAGCCGGTCAAGCCCGACACCATCGCCAAGTCGCTGGCGATCGGCAACCCCGCCGACGGCCCCTACGTCCTCGACGTCTGCCGGCGCACCGGCGGCGCGGTCGCCCGCGTCGACGACGCGGCGGTGGTCGACTCCATCGCGCTGCTCGCCCGCACCGAGGGCGTGTTCGCCGAGACCGCCGGCGGTGTCACCACCGGCGTGCTGCGCAAGCTGCTGGACGAGGGCACCCTCGACCCCCAAGCCGAGACCGTCGTGCTCAACACCGGCGACGGCCTGAAGACCCTGAACGCCGTCGAGGCCGGGGTCACCGCGACCATCAAGCCCTCCCTGGACGTGTTCAAGGAGGCCGGGCTGCTCTAGAGCGCCCGGACAACCCCCGCAACCGCCGGCCGGCGAGCGAGTCAAGGAGTTACCGCAGTCATGAGCGTCAGTGTCCGCGTCCCGACCATCCTGCGCACCTACACCAAGGACGAGGCCGAGGTCAGCGCCGAAGGCGAGACCGTGCAGGCCGTGCTGTCCGACCTGGAGGCCAAGTACCCCGGCATCAAGGCGCGCATCGTCGACGACGCCGGGAAGATCCGCCGCTTCGTCAACGTCTACGTCGGCGACGAGGACGTGCGGTTCGCCCAGGGCCTGGACACCCCGACCGCATCGGGCACCCAGGTCTCGATCATCCCGGCCGTGGCCGGAGGCTGCTGACCCCGGGCCCTGATCCCGGCGCGCCCGGCCGGATCCGGCCGGGCGCCCAGCCCGCGCCCCGCCGCCCCCGAGGGCGGGGCGCGGGCTTTTCCGCTTCCGGCCGCGAGGCGTCATTGACCTGCGGGTAACGCCGTGGCGAAGTCTGGTTAGGGCATTTGCACTCGCCTAGGGGGAGTGCTAATAATGGGGTCGCTGGCACTCTGACAAGCTGAGTGCTAAACCCTGGTTCGAGGCGATGAGGCCGAGGTCCCCGGCAGAGGGGTTGCCGGAAGCACCGCGGCCGTCCGTCGCGGGCGTCGGCTCGTACCTTCGCGTATCAGCCCGGTCTCGGGAGGACAAGAAGTCTATGGCAGCCAAACTGATCGCGTTCGACGAGGAGGCCCGCCGCGGCCTTGAGCGCGGCATGAACCAGCTCGCTGACGCTGTGAAGGTGACGCTCGGCCCCAAGGGCCGCAACGTCGTGCTGGAGAAGAAGTGGGGCGCCCCCACCATCACCAACGACGGCGTCTCCATCGCCAAGGAGATCGAGCTCGAGGACCCGTGGGAGAAGATCGGCGCCGAGCTCGTCAAGGAGGTCGCCAAGAAGACCGACGACGTCGCCGGTGACGGCACCACCACCGCCACTGTGCTCGCGCAGGCCATGGTGCGCGAGGGCCTGCGCAACGTCGCGGCGGGCGCCAGCCCGGTCGGCCTGAAGCGCGGCATCGAGTCCGCCGTCTCCCGCATCAGCGAGGAGCTGGCCAACCTGTCCAAGGAGGTCGAGACCAAGGAGCAGATCGCCTCCACCGCCTCGATCTCGGCCGGCGGCGACGTCCAGATCGGCGACGCCATCGCCGAGGCCATGGACAAGGTCGGCAAGGAAGGCGTCATCACCGTCGAGGAGGGGCAGACCTTCGGGCTGGAGCTGGAGCTCGCCGAGGGCATGCGCTTCGACAAGGGCTACATCTCGCCCTACTTCGCCACCGACCTGGAGCGCATGGAGACGGTGCTTGAGGACCCCTACATCCTCATCGCCAACCAGAAGATCTCCAACAACAACGAGTTCCTGCCGGTCGTCGAGAAGGTCCTGCAGGCGGGCCGTCCGCTGATGATCATCGCGGAGGACCTTGAGGGCGGCGCGCTGCAGACGCTGATCGTCAACAAGATCCGCGGCAACTTCAAGTCCGTCGCCGTCAAGGCCCCGGGCTTCGGCGACCGCCGCAAGGCCCAGCTCGAGGACATCGCGGTCCTGACCGGCGGCCAGGTCATCACCGAAGAGGTGGGCCTGAAGCTGGAGAACACCGAGCTGGACATGCTCGGCCGCGCCCGCAAGGTCGTGGTCACCAAGGACGAGACCACCATCGTGGACGGCTCCGGCGAGGCCTCCAACATCTCCGGCCGGGTCAACGAGATCCGCAACGAGATCGAGCGCACCGACTCCGACTACGACCGCGAGAAGCTGCAGGAGCGCCTGGCCCGCCTGGCCGGCGGTGTCGCGGTCATCAAGGCCGGTGCCGCCACCGAGGTGGAGCTCAAGGAGCGCAAGCACCGCATCGAGGACGCGGTGCGCAACGCCAAGGCGGCCGTCGAGGAGGGCATCCTGCCCGGCGGTGGTGTGGCCCTGCTCCAGGCCGGCGTCCCGGTCTTCGAGAAGCTGGACCTGCAGGGCGACGAGTCCATCGGCGCCGACATCGTCCGCCGGGCGATCGAGGAGCCGCTGAAGCAGATCGCGATCAACTCCGGCCTTGAGGGCGGGGTCGTCGCGGAGAAGGTGAAGAACATGGAGGCCGGCGTCGGGCTGAACGCCGCCACGGGCGAGTACACCGACCTGTTCAAGGACGGCGTCATCGACCCGACCAAGGTCACCCGCTCCGCGCTGCAGAACGCGGCGTCCATCGCCGGTCTGTTCCTGACGACCGAGGCCGTCATCGCCGAGAAGCCGGAGAAGGCGGGCGCCGCTGCGCCCGACGCCGGCGGCATGGGCGGCATGGACTTCTAAGGCCTCTCGGCCAGAGGTCGGCGAGTCCGGTACGCGAACTCAGCCACCTGCGACGAACGGGCGGTCCCCACTGCGGGGGCCGCCCGATTCGCGTTCGCGGTCCGATCGCGCCATCGCGGCCGCTGCACCGCGTCGGCCCGGTCGGCCGGTGGTAGCGTCTTTCCCGCCTCCGCGGTGCGCGGGCGCAGCTCCGCCCGGATCCGCACGCCGGTGCGCGAGCACGCCGCGCCGCACCGCGGAGTAGGCGGGCAGACCAGCACAGGAGGCCACGATGACCGCATCAAGCGTCCGGCCCGAGGAGCCCACTGCGGTGCTCGGCGCGATCGAGGAGGCCACCGGCCGCCTGCTGCGCACCGCCGCCGCCGCGCGCCCGGACCGGATCTCCGACCCCTCGCTGCTTCCGGGATGGACGCGCGGCCACGTCCTGGCCCACGTCTCCCGCAGCGCCGAGGCGATGATCCGGATCCTGGAGGGAGCCCGCGAGGGTGTCCAGGCCGACATGTACGCCAGCGCCGAGGCGCGCGAGCGCGACATCGAGGACGGCGCCGGGCGGGCTCCCGAGGAGCAGGCGGCCGACCTCGAAGCCACCGCAGAGCGGTTGGCCGAGGTCGTGCGCACCATGCCCGAGGAGGCCTGGACCTTCGAGATCCGCCACCGCAGCGGCCGCGTCTTCCCGGCCGCGCGGGTCGTGTGGATGCGGTTGGCGGAGGTGGAGTACCACCACGTCGACCTGGACCTCGGCTACACGCCGGGCGACTGGCCCGCCTTCTTCACCGGCCCCGAGCTGGAGAGCCTCACCACGCGGTTCGCGGCCGACGAGGAGCTGCCGCCCGTCCTGCTGCGCGACACCGCGAGCGGGGCCGAGTACCGCATCGGCGCCGCCGCCGGCCCGGCGGTGACCGCGCAGGGTTCGGCCGGCGAGATCCTGGCCTGGCTCTCCGGCCGCGCCGACGGCTCCCGCCTCACGGTCCACCGCGGCGGCACCCCCGTCGAGGAGCCCGCCGCCGTTCTCCCTTCGCTCCCGCCCATGCTCTGACCCGCCGCGCCGCACGCCCGGCGGCCTCCCCGGGCCGCGTCGGCCGCGGACGCGCACCCCGGTGAAGGCGTCGCCGAACACCCATGGGCGCGTCTCGGAGTGCTCGATCGTCTCGGCGGGATGGCCGGGCGAGAACTCCGCCGCCGCACAACGGCGCCGGAAGGCCCTCGGGCAGCGCTGCGCCGGCCGCGCCCGGGTTCACCGCGATGCGGGTCCGGGCGCGCGCCTCGCCGGTGCAGGCCGTCGCGCCCAGGAGCGGCTCCGCGACGCGGAGCCCGGTTCGGCCGAGCAGGCGGTTGCGGGACGCAAGCCGATCGTTCGGCGGCCCGGCGGCCTGTGCCCGCCGGCCGCGGGGCGGCGCAGGCGCTCAGGCGACGGTGCGCGCGCTCGACTCGAACGGGCCCGTTCCGACACCCCAGCAGACGATGCGCCGGGGGCGGATCAGGATCCAGGCGGGGCTGAAGGGGAACGAGGCGCCCAGGCGCGCACCGGTCTCCTCGCCGCCCTCGGTGCGGGTCTCAGCGCGCCCGCTGACCTCGATGCCGCGCGGGGTCCACGGGTCGACCGAGGCCAGGTCGTCGACGACGACGGCGACGTCGGGGTTGGCGGCGGCGTCGCGGAACTTCTTGCTCGGCGCCATGTCGAGACCCCCCACGGCGAGGCCGTCGTTCTCCGGGTCGTAGAAGACGCCGACCGGCTTGACCCGGGGCCGGCCGTCGGAGCCCACTGTGGCCAACCGGCCGAGGGGCTGCTCGTTCAGGTACTCGATCTCGGTCTGAGTGAATGCGCTCATGGCGGGCCGCGCTCCTTGTTCCCTGCTGTGTGCGGTGCCGCCGGCGGACTCGGCACGGCGGCACCGCCACTGTGGCCACAGCGCCGCCGGCGCAGGAAGGCCGCGTTGAGAGTGGTAGTGGCAGGGACACGCCGGCGGCGAAGGACGCACCTACACTTCGGCCATGGGCGAGAACGATCTTGGCGGGTTCATGCGGCGGCGCCGCGAAGCGGTCACCCCCGGCGAGGCCGGGTTCCCGGTCGGCGGCGGCAGGCGCCGCACACCGGGTCTGCGGCGCTCCGAGGTCGCCACGCTCGCCGGTGTCAGCGTCGAGTACGTCACCCGGTTGGAGCAGGGCCGCGACCGCCGCCCCTCCGGGCAGGTCCTCGGCGCCCTGGCCGACGCCCTGCGGCTGTCCCCCGTGGAGCGGCTGCACCTGTACCGGCTCTCGAAGGACGGCGGCGGCTCCCAGTGCACCGGCGAGCGGGCGCCCGCGCCGTCGGTGCGGCCCACCGTGCGCGCCCTGCTCGACCGCCTCGACCCCGAACCCGCCGTGCTGGTCGACCGCCGCTGCGACGTGCTCGCCACCACGAGCGGGTTCGACCGCGTCGCCGGCCCCCTCGGCCTGCTCGACGGCGACCCGCCCAACCTGGTCCGCTTCGTATTCACCGACGGCCGCGCGGGCACCGCCCTTCCCGACTGGGAGCGGGTCGCCGACGAACTGGTCGCCGACCTCCGGTTCGCCACGATGCCCGCCGACCCGGAGGTGGCGCGCTTCGCCGAGGAGCTGTCGGTCACCGGCGGAGCGGCGTTCGCCCGGCGCTGGACCGAGCCGCCGACCCTGCCGGTGCGCACCGGGGTGCGCCGGTTCGCCCACCCCGAGGTCGGCGAGCTGCGGCTGGCCTACGAGACGCTGGACCTCTCCGACACCGACGTTCTGCGTCTGGTCGCCTATCTGCCGGCGGACGAGGCCGCGTCCGCGGGGCTGGGGCGCCTTGTGGGGCGCGCTCCCGGGAGTCTGCGCGCGGTATCGGGTTGAGCGGGCGCGCCGCAGGTAGGCGGCGGAAAATCGCAGGTCAACGCTTAACCGGTTAAGTATCGACGGTCGAATGCGCTCAGGTGTGCCGGTCGCAACAATGGACGGATATGATGCCCGTCACTTTCGCGATCGTCCTGTTCGAACTCCGGAACCGAGGGGGACGACCCGCGGGAAACCGGCGCTATGCGCCCCAGTGTTTCCTGGTGAAAGGCACGACGTGCGGTATTCCGATTCCGCGCACCACGACGATTCCGCTCGCGGGCGTGGCCGCCGCCCGCGGGGGCGACGCCGTCCCGGAGCCGGGCGTACGTACCCCCGACCGGCCGGACGCGCACACCGACAGGCGCGCGCCTACACCGGTCCGGCCACCGTGCCGGGGCCGGAGTCGGAGTCGGGGCCGGTCGCCGGCCCGGCCGCGAAGAGGCCGGCCGCCGTGCGGACGAACAGGTCGACGGCCGGCCCGGTCGGCCCTTCGGGCCAGGCGAGCACGGTCCGGTGGGCGCTGGCGTCGGCCACCGGCACGTACACGACGTCCGGGCGGGGGTTGGCACCGGCGACGTGGCGCGGTACCAGGGCGACCGCCTGCCCTAGCCCGACCACCTCGATGACCTGGGAGATGTCGTGGACGAGCGGGCCGTGGGCCGCATCGGCGCCGGCGGGGGCGGCGGTGGCGGCCCGGTCCCGGCCCGACCAGTACCGCCGGGTCGCCTCGGTGTCGCCGGGCCAGCGCGGCAACGGCTCGCCGGCGAGGTCGGCGCAGCGCAGTGCAGTGCATCCGGCCAGCCGGTGGCCGGCGGGCACCGCGGCCACCCGCTCCTCCGAGCACAGCGGGCGCACCCGCAGGCCCTCGGTGTCGAAAGGCGTGCTGAGCAGGGCGAGGTCGGCTTCGCCGCTGCGCAGGGCCGCCTCCTGGGCGCGGTAGCCGGTGACGGCGATGTCGGTGCGCGCGGCGCCGGGCAGGCGTGCGTAGGCGTCGGCGATGCGCCGCAGCAGCCGCGTGCCGTGGCCGGGCGCCGCGGTGATGGTCAGCGCCGGGGCCGCCCGGCCCGCGCGCCGGGTGCGCCGCGACGCCGCGGCGGCGGCGTCCAGCACCTTGCGTGCCTCGCTGAGCAGAGTGTCGCCCGCGGGTGTCAGCCGGATGGAGTTGTGGCTTCGATGGAACAGGGGCGCGCCGAGGCGCCGCTCCATCTGCCGGATGGCGCGCGAAAGGGGCGGCTGGGAGATCCCCAGGCGTTCGGCGGCCCGGGAGAGATTCAGCTCCTCGGCCGCTGCCAGGAAGTAGCGCAATTCCCGTAGGTCGAACTCCTGCATACCTTTAGGGTAGCCTATCCTTCACAATCGGTATTTCCCGCGGAGCGGGCCCGCCTGTTCGAATGGACCGGTCCCCTGACAAAGGAGAACCGATGAAATTCCTGGTCCGCTCGGACGCGGTGCTGACCGACGCCGTGGTCCTGCTGGTGCGGCTCTGCGTCGGCGTCGTCTTCATCGCCCACGGCTGGGACAAGGTCGCCGGTCAGGGTGTCGGCGCGATCGTGCAGAGCAACCGCGAGCTGGGGATTCCCCTGCCCGAGCTGAGCGGGGCCTTCCTGGCCTACGGTGAGCTGATCGGCGGCGCACTGCTCCTTCTCGGCGTCGCCACCCGCGCGGGTGCGGCCGCTCTGACCGTGATCATGGTCGGCGCCTGGGTCTTCGTGCACAGCGGAAACGGACTCATGCTGGACGCCGGCGGCTTCGAGTAC
The DNA here is from genome assembly GCF_039542725.1 of Streptomonospora halophila. Lineage (NCBI taxonomy): Bacteria > Bacillati > Actinomycetota > Actinomycetes > Streptosporangiales > Nocardiopsidaceae > Streptomonospora > Streptomonospora halophila. Next base: position 162,601 of record NZ_BAABIK010000009.1, read on the forward strand.
GTGATGGTGCTGGCCGCCGTCAGCCTGCTGATCCTGGCCCACGGGCCGGGGAGGTTCAGCGTCGACTCCGTGCTGGCCTCGGCCTTGGGCGGTGGCGACGGCGGGCGCGGACCGCGCGCGGCCCGTACCGCCGAGGACCGGGCCGAAGCGGCCGGGTAGGCGCGTCCGCCGGCCCGCCCCGGGCATCGGCTCCGCCGTTGTGGCCGGAGGGGTTCGGCCGTGCGTGCTCCCTCCACCGCCTTGCGCCTTCCGCGCGCGTGCGCTCGCCGCCCGTGCGCGGAAGGCGCGGCGCACGGTCCGCCCTCGGCTCCTCAGTCGATCTCGCCGCGGCCCTGCAGTTCGTCGAGGACGCGGCGCACCGCCGGCGCGCAGAGGGGCCGGTCGGCGTGCGCGAGCCAGGCGAGGTCGGCGATCTCGGCCGCAGGGGCGGGTTCGCCCGTGTGCTCGGCGGTGTAGCAGGACAGGCGCACCCGCGTGCCCTCGGGGTAGCCGTCGGCGGCCTCGTCCACGACCGCGAACGGCGCCAGGGTCGCGGTACGCAGCGCCACTCCCACCTCCTCGCGGGCCTCCCGCGCGACGGCGGCCCCGTCGCTCTCGCCGGGCTCGCGCTTGCCGCCCGGCAGGTAGTAGAAACTGCGGCCGCGCGTGCGTACGCACAGCAGCCGCCGGCCGCTGACGTGCACCCAGGCGAGCGCGTCGATCACGGGAGTCGGGACGGCCCCCGTCTCGGGTGGTGGCATGAATCCGACTGTAGGGCGTGTTGGACGGGTCGCCGTCCTGTTGCGCGGTGCCCCGGCACCGATCTCGCCGCGTTCGCGTCCGTCGGCAGCAGACCCGCCCCGGCTCCTTCCCCCGCCGTGCGGGAGCGGCACCGGTGGCTGCCGCGGCGCCCCGCGCCGCAAGATCAAGGCGTGGTCCTCCCCGCGGCCCTCCGCGGGCGCCGAGCGGGGCGTCCCCAGCGGCGCCCCCGGGCGCAGCCGGCCCTTCCGGTCCCTGACGCGGGCGCCGGGTGCGTGCGGTGCGGCGTACCGCGGCGCCCGGTCGCGCGGCACAACAGGTCCCGCTGAGCCCGGTGCGTGCCCGCACGGCGGGGTGTAGCCTCCTCCAACCATGTCCGAATCGCCTGTCTCGGGGGAATCGTGCGTCGACGTACTCTGGCCCGGGGCCGACCGCTCACCGCAGTGGCGCTCGCGGTCGCGGTCGCGGGATGCGGGCCGGTACCGGAAGCCGGGGAAGACGCGCCCAGCGGGCGGACCGAGCCCTCGGGCGAGCCGGCGCAGGACGCGGAGTACCGCGACGACTTCAACGGCGACGGCTACGCCGACCTCGCCGTCCTGGCTCCCGGCTCCGGGGCCGGTGGGGCTGTCGGCGCGGGAAGGGTGGTCGTCCTCTACGGATCCGCCGACGGCCCCGACCCCGGCACTCGGCAGGTGATCGACCAGGGCTCCGCGGGGGTGCCGGGGACGCCCGACGCGCGCGACGGGTTCGGCGCCACCGCGGCCGCCGGCGACTTCGACGGCGACGGCTACGCCGACGTCGCGGTGACGAGTACGTGGGAGGACCACGCCAAGCCCGAGGACGGCGCTCTCACGGTGCTGTGGGGCGGTGAGGCCGGGCTCAGCGGCGGGACGGCGGTGGACGGCTCCGTTCTTCCCGACCACGTCGAGGACCTCGTGAGCGGAGACTTCGACGCGGACGGCGTGCGCGACCTGGTCGCCTACCGCTCGGGCGACGGCTCCGTGCTGCTGAAAGGCCCGTTCACCCGGGAGGGAGGCGTCGCCGGGAAGCAGTCCGTCGCGCTGGGGAGCCTGGACCTGCAGGAGCTGGTCCCCGGGGACCTCGACGGCGACGGCGGAACCGATCTGGTCGTCATGAGCTCGTTCGAGGAGATGGGCGAACCCACTGCGGTGCTGCTGTCGAGCCCGTCCGGCCTGAATGGGGCCGACCGGAGCCTGGCGCCGGCGACCACCGGGGCGATCGGCGACATGAACGGCGACGGCTACGGGGACCTCGTCATGCGCGAGGTTCCCGAGGGCGTCATCGAGAACCTGCCCGGCGACCCCGGCACGCTCAAGGTGTTCTACGGCGGCCCGGGCGGCCTTTCCGGCAAGGCCACCGCGTTCACCAGGGACAGCGGCTCGGTACCGGGGGAGGGCAACGACAGCGCCGGGTTCGGGTTCAAGCTCGGCGCGGGCGACGTGGACGGCGACGGCTTCGCCGACGTGCTTGCGGCGACCGGTATCGAGGCCCGGGGCGGCGAACCGATCGGCGACCCGGGCGGCGTCGTCGTCCTCAAGGGCGGGCCGGACGGGCTGACGACGGCGGGCTCGTCCATGGTCGACCAGGACAGCGCGGGCGTGCCCGGACAGGGGGAGGACGGCGACGGCTTCGGATGGGCGGTGCGCCTGGCGGACTTCGACGGCGACGACCGGATGGACCTGGCCGTCGGCGCACCCGGCGAGAACGAGGGGCGGGGCGCCGTGTGGACGCTGCGCTTCACCCGCAACGGCGCGGCCGCCACCGGCGCCGTCGGTCCGGACGTACTCGGCGTTACCGGCGGCGAGGTGAAGCTGGGCGGGGCGTTCGCGCGCTGACGGGCTCCCGCGGCGATGCGGGAGCCGAGCCGTAGACCGCGGGCCCGGGAACCCGCGGTCCCGCGCAGGCGTCCAAGACGTTCGTGCAGGATCTGTTCAACACAGCGCCGATCGTGGTGAAGCAGCCCAAGCGCTTCTTCATCGACGAGTCCGAATACCACTGCTACGACGGCCGCGGCCGCCACATCGCCCACGTCCACGAGATCGGTCTGGACGGCGGCATGCAGGCGCTGCGCCTTTTCGCGGGCAACACCGCCGGCTTCGCCCGCAAGGTGATGGTCGACGACGCCTGGCGGCGGCCGCGCCTGTACATCGAGAAGTCCTGGGCGATGTTCACGGCGACCACGACCGTCGCGCTGCCGGACGGCCGTCCGATCGGCTACATCGACCAGGACTTCACGTTCTTCAAGGCGGGGTTCCGGCTGCTCGACCCGTGGAAGCGGCACCTGGGCACGATCTCGGGCAACTTCATGGGCTTCGACTTCCAGATCACCGACGCCAACGACCACGAGATCGCGCGGGTCGACCGGCGCCTGCCCGACTTCGGCGAACTCTTCACCGCCGCCGACACCTACGTCCTGTGGCAGCGCTACCCCACCCTCCCCGAGCCGCTGAAGACCCTGGTCGTCGCCTCGGGCATCACCATCGACCTGGTGCTGATGGAGGGCAAGCGCTAGCCGGCCGCCACCTGCGGCCGGCGGGTACGGCGCGGCGGGGCCGACCGCTCGCGTGCGTGCTGTGCGGCCGGACCCGGGCGCCGCTGCTGCGCCGGCGCCGCCGCTACCCCAGCTTGTCCAGCTGGGCGCGGTCCTCCTCGCCGAAGCGCTCTTCGAGCGCCTCCGGCGAGGCGTCGACGTCGATGCGCTCGACCGGCATGCCGCGGGCGGTCTCGATGGCGCCGAGGCGGCGCAGCGCGCGGTCGGCGGCGTAGTCCATCAGCTCCTTGTCGGAGAGCATGTACCGCTTCTCCTCTTCGTCGGGCTCGGGCTCGTTGCTGCGCTCGACGACCGCGGTGACGTGCGGGAGCAGTTCGTTGAGGCGCTCGGTGACCACGTCCCAGGTGCGGGCGTCGGCGGCGACGTGGCGGCGGCAGGTGAAGGTGCCCCAGGCCATGTGCCGCCGCTCGTCGTCGCCGATGCGCTTGATGATCTCGCGCATGCCGGGGAAGATCCCGCGGGCCGTGCAGATGTGGTTCCAGGAGTGGTAGCCGGTCAGGGCCAGCGAGCCCTCGATGATGTGGTTGTAGGTGACCGAGGCGCGCACCTGGTTGGCCGGGCTGGGATCGTCCGCCAGCGCGTTCAGGGCGGCGGGCAGCTCCGAGTAGAACAGCGCGCGGTAGCCGGCGTTGTTCTCGACGAAGGGGTGCAGGTCCTCGGTGATTCCGACCGCGTCCAGCCACATCCGGAACACCTGGACGTGCTTGGCCTCCTCGAAGGCGAACTGCGTCAGGTACATCTCGTCGCCGAGTCGTCCCTCGGCGGCCATCGCGCGGATGAACGGCTGGATGTCCTCGGTGACCGCCTCCTCTCCGGCGACGAAGAGCGCGCACAGCCGCATGATCCGCATCCGCGGGCCCTCGGACAACTCCGCCCAGTCCTGCGCGTCGCGGCTCATGTCGATGTCGGCGGGGTTCCAGAACTTGGCGTTGCCCTTGGCGAACAGCCGCAGCGGGAAGGAGTCCCAGTTGAGCCCCCTGGCACGCAGCGAGTGGAAGCCCTGGCGCTGTTCGGGGGGAAGAGTGGGAGCGGTGTCGGCGGAATCGGTCATAGGGGGGCACCTCCGAGTCGGGTCGCCCCCATCATTGGACCCCGGTCGCGCGTGTGTAAAGGCGTGGCGCGGGGCCGCCGCGGACCGCGATACGGTCGGACATGCGCCCGGCGGCGGCGCCTCGTACATCCTCGGAGGTCCGGGGGCACGCCTTCGGCCCGCGGCGGGCGCCCCGCGTGTTCGACCGCGCATTGCCTGTTCGATTACCGGAGGAACGGGAGACAAACGTGTTCTGCGGCGATCCGGAGAGTTCCGGCTACGCGTCCTGCGCCGAGCAGGAGGGCCTGTTCGCGGTCGCGTCGCTGATTCCGGCGATGCTCGCTCTGGTGCTCATGGTCGCCGCGTTCGCCACGCCCGCGGTGCGCAGGAACCCGACTCTGCGCACGCAGACGCTCGGCTACTCGCTGATCGCCTGGTGCCTGGCCGGGTTCACCATCGTGCTGGGCGCGCTGCCTCCGCTGTAGCGCCCACCGTCCTACCCCGGCGCTGCGGACACCCGGGGAATCAGGCCTGCCAGGACGGGTCGCGTCCGATGAAGGCCATGAGCCTGTCCTGCGCAGAGGCTGTTGGGGCGACGGGCACCGCGGGACCGAACTGCCCGCTATCGCGCAGTAGCCGATCCATCGGCTCCATGGCCGCCAGCGCGGCGCCGGCGCGCTCCTGTCCAAGATCGGGCTCACGCCCGAGCGCCTTGGCGAGGTCCCAGGAGTGCATCCAGACATCGGGAGTGTAGAACTCGTCGATCGCCTCGTCCACGGGCTTGTCGCCGGTGTGCGGATTGCTGAGCACCCTCCCGGCGGGGTCGTCGAGGATGGCTTGGATGTCGGTGACGTGCCGCTTCCAGGCAGCGACCGGATCGGCGACGACGTGCAGCTCCGGGAGCTCGATCCCCGCCCCTTGAAGGAAGCCGCGGGACCATTCGACCAGGTGCTTCACGATGTCCAGGGCCGTCCACTCCGCGACCGGGCTGGGCCGCGCCCAGTCCCCGGCCGAGGCGGACTCGACCAGCGAGGTGAACCGGGCCGCGTCGTCGGCATGCCGCTGAGCCGGGCTCGTGGGCGCAGACGCCATCTCAGGCCTCCTTCGCAAGCAGCTCGTCGAGCTTCTCAAAGCCCTCGATCACACCGACGTCCATGCCGCTGGACACGATGCCGTCGCGGGTCGTGAAGTCCTCCACCACGCTCAGCACGGTCAACCGAGTGCGCCCGCCCGCAAGCTCCGCGAAGGTCAGGATCTCCAGCGCGACGCCGTCAGGCGCGCCTTCACAAGTGAAGGTCCGCACGATCCGCTCGTGCGGTCGAACCTCGTGGAAGCTGCCGAAGAAGGAGGCGATCTCCTCGCCGTCACGATCGTCGGCGAAGGCCCATTCGCCACCCGTCCGGGCGTCCCATCGGGTGATCCTCGTGGCCACCGAGCGCGGCCCGACCCACTGTGCGTAGAGTTCCGGGTCGACGTGGGCGCGGAACACCTGCTCGGGAGCCGCGTCGAACTCCCGGACGATCTCGATCGCCGGAATGTTCTCATCCACCACGATCCCGGTCCCGTGCGTGATCATGGTCATGACACATCCTTCGCGCCGGTTTGCTCTGGAACCTCCTCGTCGCCCATCCGGCCCAAGAGGTCATCGAGGCGCCGATAGCGCTCCTCGGCCTGCCGGCGATAGCGCTCGATCCACTTCGTCATCAACTCGAAGACCGACGAGTCCAGGTGGACCGGCCGGCGCTGGGCGTCCTTGCTGCGGGTCACGAGTCCGGCATCCTGGAGCACCTTCACATGCTTGGAGATCGCCTGGAGGCTCATGTCGTGCGGCTCCGCCAGTTCGCTCACGGTCGCGTCCGCACCGGCCAGCCGGGCCACCAGGTCACGCCGGATCGGGTCGGCCAGTGCCGCGAACGCCCGATCGAGCCGTTCCGTGCTGTCGTCCACCGATCTTCCTCAACGTCGCGGTTGAATACGATGCTAGGTCGCCGACCGCAGATCGTCAACCAGAAGGTTGATAAACCTCAAGCCCCCGCTGTGCAGGGGGCGGCTGCCGCGCACCGCAGTGTGCTGCCTGTCCGGACTCGGCGGATGCACCAGGCGCCGGTGCCCAAGAGCCGGGCGGCTGGGAAGCGAACCGCGATGCCGGGCCGGGCCACCCCATCACCGGTCTAGATCTCGTCGCCGGCCAGGACGTCGTCGGCGTCGGCGATGCGGTAGGCGTAGCCCTGCTCGGCCAGGAAGCGCTGCCGGTGGGCGGCGAAGTCCTGGTCGATCGTGTCGCGGGCGGTCACGGCGTAGAAGCGGGCGCTGCGGGAGTCGGACTTGGGGCGCAGCAGACGGCCGAGCCGCTGGGCCTCCTCCTGGCGGGACCCGAACGATCCCGACACCTGGATGGCCACACCGGCCTCGGGCAGGTCGATGGAGAAGTTGGCGACCTTGGAGACCACGAGCGTGCGCAGCTCGCCCGAGCGGAACGCCTCGAACAGCCGCTCCCGTTCCTTGATCCGGGTCTCGCCCTTGATCACCGGCGCCTCCAGCGACGCGCCCAGCTCGTCGAGCTGGTCGATGTAGGAGCCGATGACCAGCGTCTGCTCGTCGTGGTGCCGGCGCACGAGCTCGCGCACCACCTCGGTCTTGGCGGCCGACGAGGCGCAGAAGCGGTACCGGTCCTCGGGGTCGGCGGTGGCATAGGCCAGCCGCTCGGACTCGGAGAGGTTGACCCGCACCTCGACGCAGTCCGCGGGGGCGATCCAGCCCTGGTTCTCCATCTCCTTCCACGGCGCGTCGTAGCGCTTGGGCCCGATGAGCGAGAAGACGTCGCCTTCGCGGCCGTCCTCGCGAACCAGGGTCGCGGTCAGCCCCAGCCGGCGCCGGGCCTGCAGGTCGGCGGTCATCCGGAAGATGGGGGCCGGCAGCAGGTGCACCTCGTCGTAGACGATCAGGCCCCAGTCGCGGGCCTCGAACAGTTCCAGGTGGCTGTGCACGCCCTTCTTGCGCGCCGCCATGACCTGGTACGTCGCGATGGTGACGGGGCGGATGTCCTTGCGGGTGCCGGAGTACTCGCCGATCTCGTCCTCGGTGAGCGTGGTGCGGCGCAGCAGCTCGGTGCGCCACTGGTGCACCGAGACGGTGTTGGTGACCAGGATGAGGGTCGTGGACTCGGCGAGGGACATCGCCGCCGCCCCAACGATGGTCTTGCCGGCGCCGCAGGGCAGCACCACGACGCCCGAGCCGCCGGCGTAGAAGCTTTCGGCGGCCTCGCGCTGGTAGCCGCGCAGCTGCCAGCCGTCCTCGGCGAGGTCGACGGCGTGCGCCTCGCCGTCGACGTAGCCCGCGTGGTCCTCGGCGGGCCAGCCGAGCTTGAGCAGCGCCTGCTTGAGGTTGCCGCGCTCGCTGGGGTGCACGGCGACGGTGTCCTCGTCGACCCGTTCGCCGAGCATGCCCTTGATCTTCCTGGCGCGGACGACCTCCTCCAGCACGGCCTTGTCCAGCGCGTGCAGCACCAGCCCGTGTATGGGGTGGGTCTGCAGGCGCAGGCGGCCGTATCGGTCCATCGTCTCGGCGATGTCGACCAGCAGGGAGTGCGGGACGGGGAAGCGCGAGTAGTGGATGAAGGCGTCGACGACCTGCTCGGCGTCGTGGCCGGCGGCGCGCGCGTTCCACAGCGCCAGCGGGGTCACGCGGTAGGTGTGCACGTGCTCGGGGGCGCGTTCCAGCTCGGCGAAGGGGGCGATGGCGCGGCGGCACTCGTCGGCCAGTTCGTGGTCGACTTCCAGCAGCAGGGTCTTGTCGGACTGGACGATCAGGCAGGACACACGTACCTCGCAGCAGGGGTCTCGGCGGCGGCCGCCTCCGCGAGGCGGGCCACGGCGTGCAACGCCGAGGCGGTCGGCGGTATGCCCGCGGGCGCCGCCGGGACAACCCTATGCGCAGCGCGGGGGCGGCGGTACGGGAACCGGGGAACGCCGCCGGCCGGGGGCGGGCGCAGGCGGGGCGGGCGCGGGCGCGCGGCCGGGTGGCCGCGTCGCCTACAAGGAGAGGACCACCATGATCGCCGCGATCAGGATCACCGCCATCAGTCCCAGGTAGACGAGGATGCACGCCCACGTGTAGCGGATGTAGCGCTCGACCTCCATCGGCTCGTGCAACCGGGCGAGCGCCACGATGCCGAACGCGATCGCGGGCACGTTCACCAGCAGGGTCAGCACCGGGAAGCCCAGCAGGAAGAACAGCACCGGGCAGAGCAGCGTGAGCATCGCGCACACCAGCGCGGCCACGGCGCTGCCGACGCGGGCGGGAGGCTCCGAGGGCGGTGTGAAGCGCGGCTGCGGAGCGGGCATGCCGCCCATCGCGCCCGCGGCGCGGTGCTCTCGCTCGTAGGCGGCGGCCGGCGCGGGGGTGAACGGGTCGCGCGCGACGGGGTCGGCGTGGGAGGCCGCGCCGTACGGCGGCGGGTAGCCGCCGGACGCCTGCTGCCCGAGGTCCCAGTAGGAGCTGGGCCGGGTCCAGAAGTCGGTCATCGGCTTCCGCCTTTCGTGGTCGCCCCGGTGGGAGAGCCCCGCGCCCGCCGGGCCGGCCGGGTTGCCGCGGTGCGGTCGGGCGGGCCCGGTCCTGCCAGCAAGCGTAATGCGCCCGGCCCCGCCCGCGCCAAGGGCGGTCGTGCGCCTGGCCGGAGGCCGCGGGGGCGCGTCCGCGGCGTCCACAGCGCCGTCGGCAGGAGGCGCGGCAGGCGCCGGGCGACTAGGCTGCTGCCTCGTGCATACGGACTACCGGCTCCGATCAGGAGTCCCTTCGGTGGAGGATTACCGGCGGCTGCGGACCGAGGCGGACCTCTCGCCGGTGTCCCGGGAGCAGGCGGTCGCGGCGCTGCCCGGCTCGTGGGCGGCGTGCCACGCCGTGGCGGCGAACGGAACCACGGTGGGCATGGGCCGGGTGCTGGGCGACGGGGGCTGGTACTTCCACATCGTGGACATGGCGGTCGTTCCCGGTCACCAGGGCAACGGCATCGGCGGCGCGGTCCTGCGCCGCCTGCTGGACGTGATCCGCGAACAGGCCCCGCCCGGCGCGTTCGTGAACCTGCTCGCCGATCCGCCCGGGCGGCGCCTCTACCGGAAGCTGGGCTTCACCGAGACCGCGCCGGACTCGGTCGGCATGGCGATGCGCCTGCCCTGACCGCCCGGCGCCGCGCCGCGGCCGTCAGTAGGGGACCACCACGCCCTCGAAAAGCGAGCCGGCCTGGGTGAACAGCCACAGGGTCAGCACGAGCATCACGGCGAACATCACCGCTGCCGCGCCCAGGCAGTACCAGGAGTAGCGCGTGAGGGTCTCCGCCTCGACATGCCGGCCCTGGTCGCGCTTGTGCCCGGCGCGGACGGCGAAGACGATGCCGATCACGCCGAAGATCCAGTTGAAGCAGCACAGGAACGTCAGGGCGTGCAGGATCAGCGCCATCGTCGGGCTACTGGCGCCGACCGGCGGCGCGGCGGCGGGATCGTCGCGCCCCTCGCGCTCGCTGCCCGCGGGCCGGTCGCGCTCGGGGGCGGGACCGGGGCGGGCCTCCTCGCGTCCCGGATCGCGGGGGGTCTCGCGCCGCGCGAAGGGGGAGCGCATTTCGCGCCGCCCCGACGGCGGCTCGTCGCGCGGCGAGGACGCGCCGGGCGGAAGCGACTGGTTGCTCATGGGGGCTTCGCCATCCTCCTCTGACCGACGTACGGCTCGATCCGCGGGCGGGTTCCACGTCGGGGCCGCCCGTCCCATCGGAACAGGTGCCCGCCCCGGCAGCAATCTAGCGGGAATCCGCGTCGGAAGGCCGCCCGCCGCCCCGCTTCCGGCCCCGCCGCCGCGACCGCGCGCGCTCCTGCGGCGCGCAGGCAGGCGCGCAGTTGCGGGGGATCGTGCACCTCAAAGGCGCAGCCGAGCATGAGTAGCCGGGCGGCCAGCCACTCCAGCGTGTCGGCGTGGCCGTGCAGGCGGCACCTGCTCATCGCCCACGGGTGCGACGTCCACCGCGGCGCCTACGTCGCTCCGGAGATCGCCCGCGCGGCGCCCGAACGCGTCGTCGGCGTCTATATCACCGCCGGGCTGGGGTTCCCCACCGAAGCCGACATCCCCGATCTGACTCCCGATGAGCTGGAGCAGTACAACGAGATCCGCCGGTGGAGCACCGGCGGGCTGGACCACCACGCGCTGCTGCGCCGGGGACCGCAGACTTTCGCCTACGGGTGGAACGACTCGCCGGCGGCCCTGCTCGGCTGGCTTGTGCACAAGTTCGAGGAGTTCTCCATGGCCGCGGAACCGCTGGACGAGGTCATCGACCGCGACCTGCTGCTGACCAACGCGTCGCTGTACTGGTTCACGCAGAGTGCGGGCACGTCGTCGTGGCCGATGTACGAGACCGGGGAGTTCGGCCGGCCGCAGGGGCAGGACCGGGTACCGACGGGCGTCTACGCGGGCCCGCCCGCCATCCGCCGCCTGGCCGAGCGCGACAACCGCATCGAGCACTGGCCCGAGGGCAACACCGGCAGGCACCACTTCGTCGCGATGGAGTCGCCCGGGCCCTACGCGAACGACATGCGCGTATTCTTCGGCGCGGTCCGCTGAGCCGTCAGCGCAGGCCGGCGGCGTACTCCGCGGGGACGCCGAGGCGGTGGCCGCTCGCGAACCGCACCGTGATCCGGTCGGTGCCCCAGTCCACGCCGGAGATGCGCACGGGCTCACCCGTGCCCGGGGGCACCGGGACCTCGTGGAAGTAGGCGTCGGGGTGGTGGCCCAGGCGGAGCGTGTAGCCGCCGCCGCTGATGCGGGGATGGCGCAGCAGCACGGCCTCGACCGGCAGCGGGCCGGACCCGCTGCCCGGGGAGTCGGGGTCGTAGCGCACGCCGTCCCCGGCCGAGGACACGCGCTGCACCTCCTCGGTGAACAGGTCGGAGTCGACGACCGGAAGGCCGCCGACCCCGATCGCCGCGCCAAGCGGCAGGCAGACCGCGGCGGCGGCGAGTACGGCGGGCAGGCGCCGCTTCGGTGCGGGACCCGGCGGCCGGGACGGCCGCGGCTGTGCTGAGGGAGGGGACATCCGCGTGCTCTCCTGGTCGGATCGGGAGTCGGGGGGCGGGAGGCGGGGGAACGGGCCGCCGCCCGCCCGGCGTGCGGAGGATAGGCCGTCCTGCCCCGGGTTCGCGACCGGCGGCCGACCGGGGACGCGCGGCGCGGGTCCGCCCGGCGGCGTCGGCCGGTGCGGGGCGGCGGGGAGCGGAGGTTCCTGACGGCTCCGCCGCGCCGGGCCCGCGCGAGCGCGGGGCGCTGCCGCCGGCGGGTGCCGGGACCGGAGAGGCCTCAGGAGGAGGCGTCCAGATCGGCGACCCCGGTGATGCGGTGCACGGCGAAGCGGTGCACCGCCGCGCGGGTGGCGTCGTAGGCGGTGAGGAAGCCGCCCTCCACGCGGGCGGGCTCGACGATGCGGCTGCTGGCGCGGCCCTCGGTGTCGAGGTAGCCGATCCACACCCGCCGGCCCTGCGTGGCGGCCTCCGCGAGGGCGGTCAGCGTCGCGGTGGTGGGCGAGCGCGGCGGCGAGCGCCCGGGGGCGGCGATCGGGCGGCGCGCGGTGGTGGCGGCCTCGTCGCCGGCGCGCACCGCGCGCACCGCGGCCAGGCGCAGCTCCGCGTTCGGCGCCGCCGGCTCCTCCAGGTCGCGGCCCGCCGAGGAAGCGGAGGAGGGATCCGCGCGGCGCGCCGCGGTGCCGGTCAGCTGCACGGTGCCGTCGGCGGCCTCGGCCACCGGGTGGTAGCCCAGCTCCTCCAGGCGGGCCATGAGCACCGGTCGCGTGGTGCGTCCGGCGACCACCGTGGGGGCCAGCCGGAACAGCTGCAGGTCGGCCGCTCGCCGGTCGCGGGTCAGCTCGTCCAGGACGGTCGGCTCGTCGCAGCGCAGGTAGCTGGAAGCGGTGCCGATGCGCAGCCGCCCGTGCCGCCGGGCGACGTCGTGGACCAGGTAGCGCAGCGGCTGCGGCAGGTCGGTGGAGGAGTGCCGCTCCAGCAGCGCGATCAGGTCGTCGGCGCCGCGCCCGGCGTCCAGAGCGCGGCGGACGGAGGACTCGGTGAAGCGGTAGACCGTCGCGCCGCCGGTGGATTCCACGTCGGCGGCCAGCGCCAGCTCGCGGGCCAACTGCGGCACCAGCGGTCCGGGCGCCACGGCGGTGAGGTCGCCCTGTACCAGGATCGTCTCCAGCGGCTCGGGCAGGTGCTGCGCGAGGAGCTCGCCGGCGGCCGTCTTGTCGCGCTCGGCCAGCGGGACGTCCTCCGCGTCCAGCTCCTCGACGAGGGCGCGGCCGTGCGGGGCGAGGGCGCCGCGCCCGGTCAGGCCGAGCGCCGCCGCTTCCCGCAGCGCAGCGGAGACCAGCTCGTCGTAGGCGGGCCCCTGGCGGCGCGGCCGGAGCCAGGCCAGCCGGGCGGCCACCGACTCCGCATCGGGAGCGAGGTCATGGGGTGCGGCCGCCAGCACGCCCAGCACGTCGATCCGCACCTCCGGCGCCGAGCGCCGGTCGAGGCCCTCACCCAGCACCGGGCGGGAGCGGCCGCGGGCGTCCCTGGTGCCGCCGAGCGAGGCGACCCGCGGCGAGCGCAGCCACGCCTCGGCCAGGCGCAGCCACCGGTGCTCGGCAGGGGCCTCGCGCCACAGGTCGAACGCGGGGGCGGGCAGCCACTCGCCGTCGACCTCGCCGTCGGCGGCCAGTAGGCCGGCGGCGCGCGCGGTCTCGGCGAACAGCGCGGCCTCGGTCTCGTCGGTGTCCAGCTCGCGGGCCGCGCGGCGCAGGTCGCGGGCGCCCAGGCCGCCGCTGCGCAGTACCGCGGGCGGGTCCTCGGCCCAGCGCTCCAGCAGCTCGGCGACCGAGCGAAGGGCCGTGAAGGCCTGACCGGCGGCCGCCCGGACCACGGTCTCCGCGCCGTGCCGGGCGCCGGACAGCGCCGGAGGCTCCGTCCCGACCTCGCGGAACAGCGCGCCTCCGCGCAGGTGCAGCGCGACTTCGCGCGGCAGCACCACGGTGTCCTGCGCGGTGGGCACGAGCAGGCCTAGCGCCAGCAGGCGGTCGATCGGCGAGGCCGCGGCGGCCAGGCCGCCGCCCCGCTCCGCCGCGCCCGAGACGGTGCCCTGCGGCGGCCCCCACAGCAGCCGGTCGAGCACCGGCCGAGCGTCGGGCCCGGCCAGCGCCAGCGCCTCCTCCAGCCGCGCGGGCTCGCCCAGAGCGGCGGCGATGCGCTCGGCCGGCCCGCTGTCGGCGGGCCCGGCGGTCTCCAGTGCCGCGGCGATGCGGGTCAGCGCCTCCGGCGGACGCTCGGCCAGCAGCGCGCGCAGCGGCGGCCCCAGCCCGGCGGGTGTGCGCAGGATGTCGCGCAGGACGCTGACGGGTCGCAGCCGCGGGCCGTCCTGCCACACCAGTGCGCTCGCCAGCAGTCCCGAGACCGCCTCGCCGAGCCGTTCGGAGCCGGTGCCCAGCGCCGCCGCGAGGCGCTCGCCCTCGACGCCGGGCGGGCCGCCGAGGCGGTCGTCGCCCAGCGCGACCAGGCCTTCGAGGGCCTGCAGTCCGAACGCGTCCAGCCGGTCGAGCACCCGCAGGACCGCGGGACGCGCGGTCGCGCGCGAGGCGAGGGCGCCGATGTCGGCGGGGACGGGGGTGACCAGGTCGGGCCGCAGCGCGAAGAGCGCGGCGAGCTGCGCGTCGGATCTGCCGCGCAGCCATCCCGTGAAGGTGGGAGGGCGCCCACCGGTGCCGCCTCCGGCATCCGCGTCGTCGATCATCGCCTTCAACGCTATGCGATGGAGGTCCCGGCCCCGGGCCGCGGTCATTCGAAGTCGATGCGCACCGACCTGACGCCGTCCAGGGCGGGCATCCACTGGCTGTCGTCGCGGCCGGCGCCGACGACGTGCCCGGTGCAGCCGGGACCGGAGTAGAAGCGGTAGGTCGCGATGGGCTCCGCGTCGGCGAAGGACACCCTGCGGGTGCTGTCGTAGTCGTGGCAGCCGTCGGGCACCCGCAGCTCCTTGTAGCCCAGGCCGGGCGCGGCGTAGACCTCCAGGCGCCCGGCGTCTTCGCCGGTGGCCTGCGCTGCGGGCCGGGCGGCCGCGGGGGCGGGCGAGGCGAGCGCGGCCGCCGTCAGGGCGGCGCCGGCGAGGGCGAGGATGCGGGTGCGCATGCTGTCTCCTGGTTGTCGGATCGCAGGTCGGACATGGGGGCCGGTTTCGGTGCTTCGGTGCCGTTTCGCCGCTTTCCTGCGCGCGGGGAAAGGCGGAGCGCCCCCATTCATACACGCCTCCGCGTTATCGTGTGGCTACTTTCGGTAGCGGGTTTCGGATTTGCGGCCTGCCCTCGATTCAGCGCGTCCGGATGGGGGTGAAAGATCGCCGAGGACCCATAGGGCTCACGGCGATCTTGCGGCACCATTGGTCGCATGACCGAGCAGGCCGCCCAGCTTGTGCTGCAGTACTTATCGCGCGTCGCCGACGCCGCCTACGGGAACGTGCCCGCCCGGCACCGTGCCGCCTATCTCGCCGACCTGCGCTCCCGGATCGACCGCGCCTGCACCGCCGCCGACGCGGAGACCGTCGGGGACGTGCGCCGAATCCTGCACGGTTTCGGGCGTCCGGCCGAGCTCATCGCCCGCGAACTCGACGCCGAAGCCACCGCGAGCGCCGGCCCGGTCCGCACCGCCGCCCACGCCGCCGAGGAGGACGACGCCGAGGGGGCCGAGGAGCGGCGGCGCGCCGTCTCCGCACCGGCCAACCGCCCGGTGCGCGAGCCGCCGCCGTGGCGGTCCGGAGTGCGGCCCCCCGCCCGCCGCCCGCGCCCCCGCGGCGCTCGTCGCGGCCGTAGTAGTCGTCA